>JBOGHG010000205.1:0-7070 GCA_050744525.1 Acidimicrobiales bacterium
CGCTGGCAACGACGGATCCTCTTTTCGGGGGCTGCTGGTCCCGGGCCGGTGGCGAGCAAGCCACCCACAGCCCGATCGGGACCTCAACCGGGAGTCGATCCATCTGACCCAGCGCCCTACCTCACAGAGGGCTTTGTTGCTGGTCACCGGCCACAGCAGAGGTTGTCGGCGTCGAACACGAGTCCGTGGAGGTCGTCCGCTGGCGGCGGGGGGGCGAAGTCGGTTCGGGCGAGCGCCCGGTCGCCTGACCGGCATGGTGTGTCACTCATGTCGGCTCCCCGCCGATCGAGAAGACGATCGAGCCGGTGACCAGGATGGCGAGGCTCGAGGTGGTCTCGACCTGGGTCACGATTGCGAAGCCGCTCGCCCCGACCCAGAGGCCTGCGGCCAGGACGTGGCCGGGCCGCACCCGGCTGGTCAGGGCCGGGGAGAGCATCGATCCGGCGACGCTGCCGCCCGCGGCCAGGAGCAGCCACATGCCTGCTTCCAATGGGGACAGGTCCTCGAGCTGGAGGTACTGGGCCAGGAAGAGATAGGTGCCGGCCCAGGTGAACAGCGCGAGCAGGCCTGCGGCCAGCGAGACTCTGAACGCGGGCGGATCCCGGGATTCGGGCCGCAGCCTCGCCTCGGGCAAGCAGTACAGGTCGTCATCCGGCGTTGCCGGCCAGAGCGCGTTCGGTGCGGCAGGACCTTGTTCACGTTGGTCAGCGAAGGCTGGCCCGGTGTCCTCTCCGGCCTCAAGTCACGACTCGAGACGGGTGGGGTCCTTCCCCCCGAGCGGCTGAGTCGCCTGTCTGATCCACGGCGGGTCGTGTACCGATCCGCCGATTCGCACGCGGGCCAACTACCTGAGGCGCCCGACGACGCGCTCCAGGGCGGCGGTGAGCGTCGCGAGCTCGGCCGGCTCGACGGCGTCGAGGAAGGCGCTGCGCACGATGTCGATGTGGCCCGCGTACACGCGTTGCCGCATCCGTTCCCCCTCGAGCGTTATGCGTCCGACGACACCGCGTTCGTCGTCGGCGGAGCGCTCGCGGGTGATCCAGCCGCGGGACTCGAGCTGGGCAACCTGGTAGCTGAGTCCACTGCGCGACACGATGAGCGCGTCGGCGAGCTGCGCCATACGGATGCCGGACGCGCCCGCGTTGGCAAGGTTCATGAGGATCTCGAACTGCACCTGCGTGAGCTCGGCCTGCTCGCGCAGGTTCCTCTCGACCGCGCGCTGAAGCAGCGTCGAGCTCGCAATGAGCGCCGCGTACGCGCGGAACTCCTCGCGCGAGATCCGGGGCGCCATGGACTCGATTCTAGAGAATCGCCGCGGATCATTCGAATTTGAGCTATCCTGAATCTAGTTCCAATTCGAATGATATGGAGAACACCATGAGAATCGCCATCCTCGGAACAGGCCGCGTCGCTCAGACCCTCGCCGCCGGCCTCTTGCGCGCCGGTCACGACGTCGTCTTCGGCTCGCGCGACCCAGGAAACCGCAACGGGCTACCCGCACGCGTCCTCGCCTCGGCGGATGCCGTCGTCGGCGCCGACGTCGTGCTCAACGCGGTGCAGGGCGTCGATACCATCCCCCTGCTCGCGTCGATCGGCACCGCCAACCTCGACGGCGCCGTGCTCTGGGACATCGCGAACGCAGCCAACCCCGACTTCTCGCTCGCGATCCCGGACGACAGCCTCGGCCGCCGGATCCAGGAGGCCTTTCCGGGCGTCAAGGTCGTGAAGGCGGCCAACCACGTCGCCGCGGTCGTGGTCGCCGACCCGAGCACGCTGCCGGCTCCGACGACGCTGTTCCTGTCGGGCGACGACACGGGTGCGAAGGAGGTCGTCTCCGGCCTGCTCATCGACCTCGGCTGGCCCCGCGAGAGCCTGTTCGACCTGGGCGGCATCGGGAACGCGTACGGGCAGGAGCACTACCTGGCGCTGTTCGGAACGATGCTGCAGAAGCTGGGCACGCCCTATTTCAGCATCACCATCGTCAAGGCTGCATAGCGGGGTCAGGTTGTGCGCCGTCTCGGGGCTGGTCTCGGTGAGGTCCAGCCCGTGCGCATGGGCAGCTCGCCAGGCGGCACGGAAGACGGGCAGCACCGGCACAAGTGCACGACATCGCCAGCCCCATGAACCGAGCGCCGCGGTCTCGCCAGGTCTGATGCACGTCGTTCGACATCGACAGCCTTCACCCCTTGTCGGCCAGCCAAGCCCTACAGAGGCAACTCGTCTTGGGTTCGAAACTCGTCACACCCCGCGCACCGCGTGTGCGCGGGCCGGTGCCGGGGCTGCCTCAGGTCGACCAGGGCCCGACGCCGCCGATGCTCTCGGGCCTGATGCGCAGCACGTAGCCAGGGGGCGGGTCGTCGACGGGCGGGAACCTGGTGCCGGAGCCCAGGTAGACATGCGCGAGCCGCTGCAACAACTCGGGCGCCCCACCCTCGGTCACGCGGGCGGTGCCACGCACGACGAGGTACTCGTCGAGACCCATGGCGTTGCGGTGCCCGGTCTCGAGCGACAGCGCCACTCGGGGGTCGCGCTCGACGTTGCGGAGCTTCTGGCGCGCGCCGAGGTGGCCACTCACGATCTCGTCGCGGTCGAGGCCGACCCAGACGATGCTGACCTGCGGGCTACCGTCGGCGTTGATCGTCACGAGGTGGGCGAGCCCCCCGGCGGTGAGAACGTCGCAGGCCTCCGGGGTCAGCACGGGCATGGCGGCACGCTACCCGGCTCCCGGTCGGCGACGCGATGGACGGCGACAAGGCGCGCGCTGCTCGACAACTTCGCTGACCGTGGGTCCTTCCTCGTGCCAAGCGCCGGCGACCAGGTCGTGTCGATGGCACAGGAGGTCGAGCGCCGCGGGTTCGACTCCGTGTCGAGCCCGCCATCTCGCCCGCGCCGGCCGCCGCCACGCGGATCCCGGAGCCGGGCCAGGCGACATGAGTCACATCCGAAATCTCCGGTAGAGCCGCGGGGCGGAGCGGTGTTGTGAGCTGTCCACGCAGGCGAGCCTGGCGTCAACTGCTTGGTACGTCGAGGTGCTCGGCGACCACGTCCCAGCCGATCGGTACGTCATGCCCGACGCAGGTCCAGAACACGAACTTCGACCGGCCCATCCGCTCGGGTTTGGTGCGGATGATCGTGGCGTGAGGATTCGCCGCCGCGAACCGCTCGAGCTCGTCTCGCGACTGCCACACGGACACTGTCCAGAACTCCTTGTGGGTCAGCCTGGCGTTGAGGGCGTAGCCGATCAGTCCGTCGGCGCCGGCGAGCTGGCGGCGAATCTTCATCGAATGGGCCAGGAAGCGTGGGATGAATCGATACCCGCGCAATGGCAGCCTGCTGCCCATCACGACGTAGGTCGCGTCGGGGTCAGGCGTCGTGCGCGAGCTCCAGGGCAGGGCGGGCATAGCGATTCTCCGTTCTCTGGTGGTGCCGTGAGCCGATCTCGACACGGGCCGCTGCGGGATTGTGCCTCTGACGATGACGCCGCTGACCTCATGGCGAGCGCCCATACTGGGGGTCGATGCCGGGCCCACCACGAGCTCGTAACGGCGATGCTCGCCGTGATCCATGAGACCGCGCGCCACGCCGATCACGCGGACATCATCCGCGAACAGATCGACGGTCAAACGGGTCGCTGAACCGGTTCCAGCGGCCACCCGGGATTTGCTGCGGGCGCGCGGACCGGTCAGCGCCCGGGATCGCGGAACTTCTCGAACTCCCACCATTCCTCGCGGTCGTAGGCGGCGTCGCCCCACCATGCCCTCAGGCGTTCGCCGACCTCTGCCTCGTGGCCGTGGGGCGAGGGCCGGTAGTACACCCGCCGCCCCGACGAGCCGATCTCGCCGGCTAGGTCGGGCGGGCGGTACTCCTGGGCGACGAAGCCCGACGGGTCGTTGTGGGGATAGCGGTAGCCACCGCCCTCGCGCAACTTGTTGCGCTGGTAGGGGTGGACGCTGCGCAGGGGCAACGGCACGGCGCCCGCCGGGCGACGCCGGACGTCGTCGAAGGCCCGGGACAAACCGGCCATAGCCCCGTTCGACTTGGGGGCGGTCGCCAGGTAGATCACCGCGTGGGCGAGGTTGAGCCCCGCCTCCGGTAGGCCCACGAACTCGACGGCGCGGGCGGCCGCGTCGGCGACGACGAGCCCCATCGAGTCGGCCATGCCCACGTCCTCGGACGCGAGGATGACGAGCCGCCGGGCGATGTAGCGGGCATCCTCGCCGGCCTCGAGCATGCGGGCCAGCCAGTACAGGCCCGCGTCGGGGTCGGAGCCGCGGATCGACTTGATGAACGCCGAGATGACGTCGTAGTGGTCGTCGTCGCCGTAGCGCAGGACGCGCATCTGCCGGGCGCGCTCGACCTCGTCGAGCCCGACCTCGTCGAGCCCGACCTCGTCCCGGCCGTCGGCGGCGGCCAGCGCCAAGGCCACCTCGAGGGTGGTGAGCGCGGCGCGGGCGTCGCCGTCGGCCATGTCGATCAGATGGTCGAGCGCGTCGGGCGCCATCGCACCGCCCTCGACCGCGAGCGCCCGCCGGACCAGCGTCGCCAGGTCGGCGTCGCCGAGCGGCTCGACCCTGAACACCATCGACCGGCTGATGAGCGGGGCGTTCACCTCGAAGAACGGGTTCTCCGTGGTGGCCCCGATCAGCGTGAGCAGACCCTCCTCGACGGCCGGCAATAGAGCGTCCTGTTGCGCCTTGTTGAATCGATGGACCTCGTCGAGGAAGAGGATGGTCCCCCGGCCCTCCTCCGCCATGCGAGTGCGGGCGCGGTCGATGACCTCGCGCACGTCGCGGACTCCCGCCGACACCGCCGACAGGGCGACGAACTCGCGGTCGGTCTTGGCCGCCACCACCCGAGCCAGCGTGGTCTTGCCCGTGCCCGGCGGGCCCCAGAGGATGATCGACGACAGGCGATCGGTCTCGATGAGCGCCCGCAGCGGCGCGCCCGGCCCGATCAGGTGCGCCTGGCCGACCATCTCGCCGAGCGTGCCCGGTCGCATCCTCGCCGCCAGCGGCGCCTGCTGGGCCAGTCGCTCGCGCAATGCGGTCTCGACCAGGTCGTCGGGCGGCGGCCCCGCACGGGTCTTGCGCGCCGGCACGCGCAGGAGGCTACCCGCCCTTGCTGATGCCGCATGGGTCCTCTTGAGGACCCGGGCCAGGAAGGTACGACGGAGGACGCCGCCGCGTTCGCCCACGAAGACGAGGTCACCGGAGGCGGCGCAGGCGGAACGCGTCGAGGTGTTCCGCCAGTTCCTGCATCAGTGGCATAGGCGCGGCCACGGTCCGACGGCTGGCACTGCTCTTGGTCGCGTCGACAATCTTGATCCGCCCGCTGACTTCCTGCACGGTCCGCATAACCCTCACCCGGTTCTCGTCGAAGTCGAGGTCGCCCACGCTGAGCGCGATCGCCTCGGACCAGCGCAGCCCCAGCACCCCGGCCACGAGGATCAGCGCACGGAACCTCGGCGGGACCTCATCGGCGAGCTCGTAGAGCTGGCGGGTGGTGATCGTTGGTCTGGCGCGTCGGCCGGCGGGTTCGAGATGAAGCCTTCGGACCGGGCTCCGTGCGATTAGATCGGCGCCGACCGCGGCGTTCATGATCGCGACCAGCGTGCCGACATAGGTACGGATCGACTTCGACGAAAGCCCGCGGCTGCGCATCTCATCGACGGTCCGCCGGACGTCCATGGGCGTGATCGCGCTCAGGGGGAGAAGACCGAGCGCAGGGATCAGGTGGGTGCGCAGAGCCGCTCGATCCCGCGCCAGGGAGGTTGCACGCTTGCCCGCCTTGCTGACCAACCAGTCCGCGGCCCACTGGGCGAAGGAAATCCTTCCGGCGCTCGGATCTATGAACGTCCCGCGCAGGATGTCGGCCTGGGCGACGGCGAGCCACCTCTGGGCATCGGCCTTCGTGGCGAACGTATCCGGCGCGACGACGCGCTCACCCAAGCCGTTGTGGTAGCGAACCTGCCATCTCCCCGACGGCAGGCGACGAACAGAGCCGAACTGGCGACGTCCCATGCAGCGTCCTCCTCGGTTGCTCACCGCCTGGCTCGTGCAGAAGGGCTCGGCCGAGTCCAAGCCCGCGAACGGCGATCCCAGGCTCGACGCAGATCCGCGGGAGCATTGCGACGACCCGGAGGCGCCCTGGCCGGTGCGCCGCGGTGGCTGGGTGCTCCGCATCTACGAGCACTCGCTCAGCGTCGCCATGCTCACCCTGTTCGCGCTGGCGTTCGCCGGCCACGTCGTCACCGGCGCGCGGGCGTTCAACGCCGAGCAGGTGGCGCACGGCGAACCGACCGTTTCGCCGCTCGGCTACTTGTTCAGATCACACTTCTGGTTCGAGTCGCTGCAGAATTGGCAGTCCGAGTTCCTCGCCGTGGGCACCCTTGTGGTGTTCAGCGTGTACCTCCGGCAACGAGGTTCGCCCGAGTCGAAGCCCGTCCACGCACCCCACACATCCACGGGCGCCGACTGAGCACCCGCACCATTGCGCCGTCAGCGCCGGCCGGCGCGGCTGTCGCGGGTGAAGCGCACCGGCGGCACGGTCGCTTGCCCCGTCTAGGTGCTGGCGGCGATCCGAGAGGCCAACAGTTGCTTACCCTGCTCCGCTCCCTTGCGGCTCTCGTTCTGCGCCCGCCGGAAGAACTCGGCCAGCTCCTGGTCGCCTTCACGATCGGCGTCCTGGATGAAGGTCTCGAGACGAAGCGCGTTGCTGAGGCACGCTTCGGTGAACCAGATGATGTTGTAGTCCCTGTCCTTGGTGCCGGTGACCTGTCCGGTCTCGGTGTCAGTCATGGCGCCTCCTTCAGTCGCACAACCGGTACCCGGACCACGAGACGGCATACGGCAATGGCCTGGTTCCGTCTGTGACGAGTGGCCCAGCCGCGCCGGTCCACTACCAAGTAGGCCATCCGCCACCGCCTGACACGCCGTCAGATTCATGCCCTCCGCGTGCCCCTAGCACTGGACAATTGCCGGTTCTCGATGGTTGTTGTGGACAACACCAAGGACCGGCCGCATCGCCGTTGACCTGCACCTTTGTCGATTTCCCTGGTGGAGGTGATGGGA
>JBOGHG010000206.1:0-7069 GCA_050744525.1 Acidimicrobiales bacterium
TTCAGTGAGCTGTAGAGACAAACTGACCACCGCGAGTTCGGCTCCTCTGATCCGGTGCGCTAGGGCGCCGCAGTCTCCCAACGCCGGCTCCGCGAGGCCATTCGGCACGTCCGGGGGCCGCTCGTGGACGGTGAAAGGTTCGGCCGCCGCCGGCAGCAACCGGGTTGGCGGCGGCTGCTCGAGAGCGGTGAGCAGGGTCTCCGAGGTCGGGCAAGCTGAGCTGCGCGCCCAACGCGGTAGGGCCTTACTCGTAGGTGAGGATCGGCGCCACTGGTTGACGCCGATCCTCGGTCGATGTTCAGGTCCAGGCCCGCGCCGCGAGGAAGCCGTCGAGCTCGACTCGGCCGGCGAGGTTGTCGATCATGCCCACGAGGCCGGCGAAGGTGCACTCGAGGAGGATCTCGAGGATCGCCTCGGTCGCGAGGCCGGCTGTGGCGGCACGGTCGACGGTGGCGTCGGGGACGTTGCCGCGGCCGACCACGAGGTCCCGGGCCAGGTCGTGCACTGCTGCCTGGGTGGGGGCCGGCGGCGCTTTCCCGTCCCGCATCGCGGCGATGTCGGGTTCGTCGACGCCGAGGCCGGCCAGCATGGTCGAGTGGAACGCCACGCCGTACCGGTTGTCCACGGCGACGCCGACCGCGAGTCCGGCCACCTCCCGTAGGACGGGATCGAGCTTGGTGACGGCAACCGCCCGGCGGAGCCCGTCGAACCCGGCGAGCAGCGCGGGGGACGCCGCCGCGGTGGCGGCCAGGTTGGGTATCAGGCCGAGGTCGGCGGCGATGCCCTCCAACAGTGGGCGCGAGTCGGCAGGGGCGTCGTCGAGGGTATGGATGGCGAGCTGCACCGGGGTTCTCCTCTGGGGATGGGTGAGACTCGTGCAGCGTGACGGTGGAGGGGCCGCGTGACGATTCCCGAGCAGGGAAGGGCGCCCGACAGAACCTGTCGTAGCGTTCAGGCCGTGTCCTCGCCCGTCCCGGTCGTCAACGGTCGGCTCGGAGACCTGCTGCGGCACTGGCGCTCGCTGCGAGGCAAGAGCCAGCTCGACCTGGCAAGTGACGCGGGCACCACGCCTCGCTACATGAGCTTCGTCGAGACCGGTCGAGCCCAACCCAGCCGGCAGATGGTGGTGCGTCTCGCCCGGGCGCTCGACGTGCCGCTCCGTGAGCGCAACCAGCTCCTCCTCGCGGCCGGTTTCGCGCCCCTGTACTCGCTCGCCCCGCTGACCAGCCCCGTCATGGAGCGCGTCGACCAGGCGCTGACCTCGATGCTGGCCCAACACGAGCCGTTCCCGGCCGTGATCATGGACCGCGGGTGGAACCTGCAGCGGGCCAACACGGGAGCGACCCGATTGTTCGGCCGGCTCTTCGCTCCCCAGCCCATGCCCACCGAGGCGAACGTGCTCCGCCTGGTGATCGAGCCCGGCCCCGTGCGCGACCACATCGCCAACTGGACGCAGGTGGTCCCCGCGCTCCTGGAACGAGCCCGCCACGAGGCCGTCGGCGGTGTGCTCGATCCCCCCTCGGCCGAGCTGGTGGCGGCGCTCCGGTCACGGCCCGATGTCGCCGAACTGCTCGCAGCACCAGACCTCAGCGCACCCCCGGTGCCGGTCGTCGACCTCCGATTCGACATCGACGGTGCCGTCCTCGCCTTCTTCTCTGTCGTGTCCACGCTCGGCACCCCGATCGACGTGACCGCCCAAGAACTCAGGCTGGAGGCCTTCTTCCCCGCCGACGACACGACCCGACACCGGTGGATAGACGGCATCACCTCGATCTGACCAGGCCAGGAGACGACGTTGCCGCAATCACGCAGCGTGCTGACCTCCGGCACCGCCGCGCTAGCAAGCGCCGTCATCTAGCGGCATTGAGGACACCGCCGGAAGGGCACCGCCCGGCGGTGCGCCACGCATCG
Organism: Acidimicrobiales bacterium; assembly: GCA_050744525.1. Lineage (GTDB taxonomy): Bacteria > Actinomycetota > Acidimicrobiia > Acidimicrobiales > VFJN01 > DASQUK01. Next base: position 1,912 of record JBOGHG010000206.1, read on the forward strand.
CCCATTCCGCCAGTGTCGCGGGCCGGGATGGGCCACGGCCGGCCGCAGCTGTCGCTGAGTGTTTGTTGCTCGTCGCCGGTGACCATGGCCGTAACGGCACGTATGGGGCATGCGATCGGGTCTGAGGCTGTCGCCCGGCGTCTTGCTGGCTCGCCCGGATCGCTTCGAGGGACTCCTGGAACTGCCGGTGGTGGCCCTTTGAGGAGCGGGTGCCGGGGGCGCCTGTGTCGGGCGTCCGCACGGGGATGGGGAGTGACCGGGAGCCGGGCTGGAGCAGGCGGCCGTGCAGCGTTTCGACGGTGCCGTGGCGCCGAACCTTGCGCAACTCGTGCAGCTCGATGCCGTGGTCGGTGGCACACGGCAGCGCCACATCGTGCGCGTAGCGGAGCGTGGCGGGGTTCGCCATGCCCGGCGACACGATCTGAAGCGATCGCGATAATGCCTCGCGATGGCTGATCCGCAGGGCGGGCTCACGCTCCTGTTCACCGACATCGAGGGCTCGACGGTGCTCCTGCGCGAGCTCAAAGGGAGCTACGGCCTGCTGCTGCGCGTGCACCAGCGGATGCTCGAGCGATCGTTCGACGACCATCACGGCCGCTCGATGGGCAGCGAAGGCGACAGCCTGTTCTACGTCTTCCCGACCGCGAGGGACGCCGTGGCGGCGGCGGTGACGGCGCAGCAGCGAGTCGAGCACCACAGCTGGCCAGAAGGCGTTCGACTCAGGGTGCGGATCGGCATCCACCGCGGACCGGTGACGATCTCCGGCGGCGAGTACCTCGGCCTGACCGTCCACGAAGTCTCGCGGATCTGCGCCGTCGCCCACGGCGGCCAGATCGTCTGCTCGTCGGCGGTCGTCGACGCCCTCGGCCGCGACCACGCCCGAGCCGAGCTGCGCGACCTTGGCACGTTCGTGCTCCGCGGCTTTCCCGCCGGTACGCGCCTGTTCCAGGTGTGTGCGCCGGGTCTCGACGACGAGTTCCCCCCGCTCCGTGACACCGTCCGGGCGGGGGGCTACCGGATGTCGATCTGGTTCCGGCAGTCGGCGTCCCGCAGCCCGACGCCACGCACACCGGAGTCGTTGGGGTTCGAGACGGTCACCGGCAGGCCGCTCGGTGCAGGCACCGACGTGGAGATCCTCCCGACGGCCCCCGAGGCCAGTGGCGCCTTTCGCATGATCGTCACCAGAGACGGCCACGTCGAAGAGGAATACGACGGCCTGACCATCGGCGGCGCCACCGACGCCGCCACGGTCGTCAACGCCCATTCCCGCCTCATCCGCATCATTCCCTGACGGCCCGCAGCGCCACGAGGTCGCGACCGGGAACGCCCGGCGGGTCGAACGTCGGCGGGTAGGCGCCCTCGAGGCAGGACCCCACGCAGCGGCGAACCCTGCCCGCACGGCGCCGTGCACGTCCCAGGCGTGAACCGCGACCATCACCAGTTGCCCGGGCTCCAGGCCGAGCACCACCGCCGTGTGCCGGTGCGGAGTGGGCGCAGAGCGCATGTACGAATGCGCCACATCGATCGCCGCCCGGTTCGCCGAGAACGGCTGGATGCTTCCGCAAAACGGTAAGCACCGACACGTTCATCGGTCGACGCCCCAGTCAGGCCGCGACCAGCGCCTCGTCTCCGTCGGGCCGGTACACCGTCACGTCCTCGAGCAGCGACAAGCGACCCCAGCCCGGGCGATCACCATCGAAGAGATCACGCAATACGACGCCGTCGTCCGTCACGAGCATCGCCTCGGCGGTCCGACGCTCGCCATGCAACGTGAGCTCGAAGACGTCGGGCACGCCCATTCACTGGTGATCTCCCCGGCGGTGACCGCCTACCGGGGCCGGGAGACGACCACGGACGAATGGGATCGGGGGGTTGAACGTCGTCTCAAGTACCGGGCTCGAACGGACCCGGTTCGGAGAAGCCCTCGATCGATTCGACCCTTGCGTAGTTCTCGGCGATGCTCTCGGGTGTCAGATTTGGATCGTAGAAGCCAGGTCCCAAGACGATAGCGATACGTTGGATTGCTCCGGCTCCGATGTTATAGATCTTGTTCGTCTCCGAACAACTGTCGCTTGCGAGCCAGACAATCGCTGGCGCAACAGCCTCAACCGGCATCGCGGTTTTTCCATCTGCCTCAGGGGTGCGGGATCCCGCGGCCGGATGCATTCTCGTGTACCCGACTGGCGAAATGGTGTTCACGAGAATCCCATGCTCGGCACCTTCGATTGCAAGGATGCGCATCAATCCGACTACTGCGCACTTGGCGACCGCGTAGGTGGCTTGGCCACGCAGTCCGAACAGGCCGCTGACGGACGTCACGAGGACGATCTTCCCGTGGCGCTGCGCGACGAAATGCGGCCAAGCGGCCTTCACCGTGCTAACCGGCCCGCCTAGGTGCACGCGCCAATAGTGATCGAAATCGGCAAGGGTGGCGTCCTCGAATGGCTGGCTTCCGCAGATACCAGCGTTGTTCACGAGAAGATCTATTCTGCCGAAATGCTCGATGGTCATCGCGATCAGGTCACTGCCACCTTCCGGGGTGGAAACATCGCTGTCATTCGCGATTGCCTCGCCTCCGCGTGACCGAATGAGCTCGGCCACCTGTTTCGCGATCGTGGAGTCTTTCCCGAATCCCGATACGTCGGTCCCCAGGTCGTTCACCACAACTCGGGCACCGCGTTCGGCCAGAAGTTCGACGTATGCCCGCCCCAGCCCGCGGCCTGCCCCAGTCACAACCGCGACCTTCCCCGCCAATGAAATTCGTTCGGTCATGATGACGACCCTCCGCGGGCGTTCAACCCCTCAACCTAGGCCCACCGACTGCGACGGGTGAGGTGTCCGGGCGTCCGGCGCCCGCCCATAGTCGTTCCGCGTCGACGCCGTCCGCCGCGGTCAAGGACAGCCGACGCCTCGTTGTCACCTCGTAGACCCGCACCGATTGCTGCGTGCGGCCCTCGCCCGTCGGTTCGTCGGCCACGGACGCGAGATCGGCAGTGAGGTGCGGGTCGGGTCATCCCCGGTGAGCCGAACGAAGCCAGTGCCATCTGCGCTCTCGACGACGCAACGAACGTGTAGCTCTCGAGACCCTCAGCGTGTCCCCGCCCACGCAATCGCTGCGACTACATCCCCACCAGTGAGCTCGAACTCTCTCGGGAAATCCAGCCCTGGCCATGGCCGAGCGATCGCCAGAAGTGGCCGGGAAGGCGCGGGTCCCAGACCTCCCAACTTGTGTCGCGCGGGTCTACGGGCCGCCGGACCCGAAGCTCCGTCACGGCAATAAATCATCGCTGACGCCGAGCAGATCTGGGCGATCTACTCGTCGTGCATCGCTGCCTTGACCTTCTCCATGAGTTCCGGCGTGACCTCCACGATCCCGTGCTCCTTAGCGTGCTCCGCGGCGTTCCGCAAAGCCTCGTCCTCGGTCGCCCCGCGCACGACGTGATCGCAGCCGGCCTCGGGGGCCACCTGGTTGCAGTCGATGACCTTCCCCATGCTCCACTCCTTCGCGCTCTCTTGCACCTTCGAGCCGAGACTCGCGCACCTCGCGGTCATTCACCAGCGTGGTCGACGAGCTTGTCGAGCCCGTCCCCGCCGACATGAGCCCGAAGCCCGAATCCCCGCTCTGGAGCGATCTCGCTGGCGTGACGTAGCGTCGGCGGCTCTGGTGTTGCTGGGGCTGCTTGACCGGTGCCGGCCAGTGGAGCCTCGGCGCGACGCTTGGAGGTTCCACCGTGGACGTTCCTCTCTCGACAAGCATCGCGCTCGCGCCACGAGACGAGCTGACGAACGACTTGTCGCCAGGGCGGTTATCCGGCGGAGCCCTAGCTACCCCAGGTTCTTCTCTGCGACCTACCCACCCGGCTCGACGGGTGACGCGTCGTCCATCTCGTCTGGCGGGGTAGGGAACCTGGGCGTTTCCTCACGAAACGGGCGTAGGGTCTGCAGCTGCAACCGGAGCAGCGCCGCGCAGACCACCAGGAACGCCGTCACGCCGCCGACCACAGCCACGACCCTGGATGCCTCGGCGGCCTGTAGTCCCAGCACCACGATGGCCGCGGCCAGCGCCGCATCCACCGTCGCCACGATCGTCGGGGTGGTAACGAGGAAGTACGCCCACAGCGACCTCCGGGTGGGGGGACCCGCCATGTAGGTGACGAACACGCCCTGCACGTCGTCGTGGTGGTCGGTGGTCAGGTAACGCTCGAGGCCGGGCTCCAGGGACAGGTAGGCCCGCCGGAGCCGGTTCATGGCCAGCACCAGCTGGAATTCCTCGGTGTTGATCTGCACCAGCCGAAGGTAGGCGGCGACGCCCAGCAGGAACACCACCGGCAGCAGCACCAGCGCCAGCGTCGTCGTCTCGCTACCGAAGCCGGTCGCGTCGGCCACCAACGCCACCGCGATGATCGAGGCCGACAGCACGGTCAGGAAGACCGTGGCGCGGCTCTGGGCCTCGTTCCAGATCAGCGACCTGGCCGACAGCAGACTCCAGTGCTCGGCGGCCAACAGCGCCGGGGCGTGCGCCCCCAACTCCCTGTCGCCCGCCACGTCGGCTGCCCGTGTTTCCGCGCCATCAGCGGTGTCCGGCTCCACGGACGCAGATCGGGCCTGGCCGGGATCGTGGTCGGCAGTCTCCATCATGGGCCTCCTCGAGCGCTGGTTGGTGCCCGACTCCACCACAGCGTCCCAGAGCGCCGGGAGGGGGTGCCCCTCGTGCCCGAGGTTGGGTCAGTTCGGTCGCGGCCACGTCTGCGAGACGCCGGTTGGTCAACGCGACTGCTCGGCTGCGGCGGCGAGATTGGCAAGCGTCGCCCTGATGTTCTCCTGGTTGTGGGCGCGGATGTCGTCGATGCCCATCGTCGCCCCGGGGAGAAGCGCGAACCACCTCGAGACGGTAGCGACGGGTGCTTGGTGCCGTTCGGCGACCAAGCTCGGAAGCGCCATTTCCCGACGTCGCATGCTCCGATCATCGCGGCCCTGAGGTTCGCCCTGCCCCCGAACGCCTAACGCGGGATGAAGCCGCGAGGTCATCCAGGGCGCCGAGCAGGTGGCGCCGCCCTGGTTCCTGACAACGTCGGAGCGCAAGACCGGGGTCACCGCCGGGCGAACCGAAGCCGCGCTGCGGCCATGCGAGGTAGTCGATGGACCGACGGAGACTTAG
>JBOGHG010000207.1:0-7062 GCA_050744525.1 Acidimicrobiales bacterium
GTGACCACCTCCGCGCCCACCAGCTGCCTCTCGATCGCCTCGGCCAGCCCCGCTACCGCATCCGCGGAGTCGGCGCGAACCTGGATGCCGTTGACCCGACCTTGTCGGTCCGACAGCTCCTGCAGCCGCCCCAGCTCGACGTAAGCCTGAGAGGCCACCCCACCTAGGGGGGCGCTGGCGAGGCCGACCACCTCGAACTCCTCGCCCTCGCCGGCGAGCTCGGTCTTGTCGCCGACGCCGATGCCGTTTTGGCGGGCGTAGGCAACGTCGACCACGGCCTCGCCGCGGGCCTGCTCGGGCGTCTCGGAGAAGTAGCGGCCCTCGGCGACCTGGTCCGGCGTCACCATCGCGAGCCCGGGCTTGCGCACGTCAACGCCCGAGACGGTCACGTCGGAGAACTCGAAGCCCCCTCCGGGCCCATGTGGGCTCGCCACCTGGCCGCTGTCGGGCACGACACCCTCGACCCGCAGCGCCCGCAAGGTGAGGCTCCCGACGGCGTCCTGCGTACCGTCGAGGTCCCGGACCTTGGCCACCTCGGAATCCGGGAAGCTGAGCTGGGTCGATAGGAGCGAGACCCGCTCGAAGGGCTGCCCCGGCTCCCCGAGATCCGAGTAGTTGAAGGCGGCGTCGTGGTTCTCGTTCTCGCGCTCGAGTCGGCGCTGGTCCTCGTCGGAGAGCTGGGTGAAAGGGTCACTGAGCCCGCGCCCTGCCGCGTCGTCATTTCACACGATGAGGGGACGGTTGACCGAAAGGTCGGTGCCGACCCCGGTGAGCGGCTCCAGCAGCTCGGCTTGGGCGTCGTCGAGGCCCTTGGAGAGGGCGCCGACGATGACCACGAGGCCGACACCGACCGCGAGGCCGACCGCGGTGAGCGCGGTACGCCCCCGTCGACGGCGGACCTCAGCCAGCAGGTAGCGGACGTAGAACATCTACGGGGACACCTCGCAGGGGGTTAGGTGACGTCGCGGCGGGTGGTCGCCGCCCAGCCGGCCGCCGCCGCGACCCCGGTGTAGAGAAGGAGGACGAACGCGGCGGTCCAGGGTGCGAGGAGCTTTCCCGGGTCCTGGCCGCTGATCGCCTGGGCGGCGGCGCCGGGCGCGAATCGAGCGACGCCGAGGTCGAGCGCGTCGCCCGCCAGCAGACCCTCGACGAATAGCAGCCAGGCGGCGATTCCGACGAGGGTCGGGACCTGGCTACGGACCATCGCAGCGACACCGACACCGATCGCCGCCCACAGCGCCGCTGCTCCAGCACCCCCGACGATCAGGAGGGCGAGTTGCGAGCCGTCAAGCCGGAAGTCGACCCCCGCGCCCCGAGCGCGGCGACCCCCACCGCAGCGGCGACTCCCGACGCAGCGAGGCCGAACCCGGCCCCGATCAACGTGCTGGCCGCGACCTTGGCGGCGACGACGCGACCGCGCTGGGGGTGACCAGGAAGGTCGGCCGGATCGTCCCGTGGCGGATCTCGCTGGTGATCGACAGCGCTCCGAGCAGGGCGGCGAACAGGGCGCCGAGGTACTCCCCCCGCCCGACCGTCATCAGCTGCTCCGAGCGCGAGTCGAGGTGCTCAACCGCGAGGCCGAAGCCGTGCAGCACTACGGCGGACAGGACGAGCCCAACCATGCCCGCAAACAGACCGAGGTTGGTCAAGGTCGAACGTTGCTTCAACAGCTCGGAGCGAAGCTCGGCCCTCACGACAGGCCCCCCGTGGTCAGCTCGAGGTAGGTGTCCTCGAGGGTCTGGCCATCACCGGCGAGCTCGTCGAGCGGCCCGCTCGCCACGAGGCGGCCCCGCTCGATGATCAGCACCGGTCGACGGTCTGAGCCACCTCGGCCAGCACGTGGTTGGCGACAAGGATGGTCCCCCCGTGCTCGACGAACCGGCGCAAGAAGGTGCGCAACCAGTGCACTCCCGCCGGATCGAGGCCGTTGGCGGGTTCGTCCAGCACGAGAAGCTCGGGGTTGCCGAGCAGCGCCGCGGCCAGGCCGAGTCGCTGCCGCATGCCCAGGGAGTACGTCCTCACGCGCCGCCCGGCCGCGCGCCGGAGCTCCACCAGCTCCAACACCTCTTCCACCCGGCCCGGTGGAACCTCCGCCGCCAGCGCCAGGATGCGCAGGTGGTCGCGACCAGTGCGACCGGGGTGGAAGTCGTCCGACTCGAGCACCGCGCCCAGCCGGCGCGCCGGGTGGGCGAGGTCCCGGTAGCGGTGACCGAACACCAGCGCCTCGCCTGATGTCGGCTCGGCCAGCCCCAGCATCAGTCGCAGGGTGGTCGTCTTGCCGGCGCCGTTCGGTCCGAGGATGCCCGTGATCGTCCCGGGGTCGAGCGAGAAGTCGAGCCCGTCGACGGCGACGAGATCGCGGTAGCGCTTCGTCAACGAGCGGACGCTGACGACAGGGTCGCTGCTCACCGCTCCGGCCCCCGATCGCGTTCCGGGTTGCGGTCGGAGATCTCCGGTACATCGCAGTCCCCACCCTTGCGGCCGCCGCGCAGCAGCAGGAAGGCCAACCCGCCGAGGACGATGATCGCCACGAGGGCGAGGTGCACGACGGCCATGCCGCCCGATGGCCCGTGGTCCACCTGTGCGATCAGTGACCCGAGGTTCACGTTCGGCTCGGGCCGTGCTGCAGGTCGTCGGTCCCCATCACGGCGGCCAACGTAGGGATGCCGCCGCCATCGGCGAAACGCCCTGCAGGATGAACTTGGCCGTCCCCAATTCGTGGACGCGCGTCATCCACGCGGGGGATTCGCCACCCGACCCGCATCGGTACCCTCGCCGCGTCAGTGTCGAAGGTGGCCACGATGCACCGGCTGTTGGCAAACCGACCCAGATCGGGACTGCTCATCGACGTCTCGATCTCCGCCGTGGTCCTGGGGGGCACGCTGGCCGTCCTGTCCCATGGGTTCACAGTCATCCCGGGCTCGAGTCCCGGGCCGGCAAAGCTCGACGCTGTCGGCGTGCTGCTCGCCCTGTGCGCCTCCGTGCCGCTGCTTGCCTGGCGCCACGGCGCCCTGGGCGTCTTCGCCGTGACCGCGTCCGCGTACGTGCTGCTGGGTGGGCTCGGCTACGCGGTCGGCGTGCCGTTCGGCCCCACCGCGGTGCTGTACCTGCTCGCCGCCAGCCGCGACGAGGCGCATCCCTGGACCCGGCGCACGACGACGGCGGTCATCGCCCTCCTCGCCGTGTACCTCACCGCCACCGGCCTCGCCCAGGGCAGGTCCCCCGGCAGCGAGCTGTTCCACACAGCCCTCGCCTGGAGTGCCGCCTGGTTCGCCGGCGAGCGCACGCGCCTGCAACGCGCCCACATCGCGGAGCTCCACGAACGCGCCACGCGGGCCGAGCGTGAGGCCGAGCGCGAGCGTCGGCTGGGGGTGGCCGAGGAGCGCACCCGCATCGCCCGCGACCTCCACGACTCGGCGGGCCACGCCATCAACGTGATCGCCGTGCGCGCCGGCGCCGCCCGCTTGCGCCACCGCCAGGATCCCGATCGCTCGCTGCACGCGCTCGAAGCGATCGAGGAGGTGGCCCGCGACACCGTCGACGAGATCGACAAAATCGTGGGCGCCCTCCGCGACGACATCTCGGCGACGGGGCCCACCGACGCACCACCTGGCCTTGCCTCGGTCAACTCGCTCGTCTCGCACCACACGTCGGCCGGCCTCGGGGTGAGGGTGAATACGAGCGGAACGCAACGATCGCTCACGAGCAGCGTCGACCAGGCGGCCTACCGGATCCTCCAGGAGGCGCTCACCAACGCGTCCCGCCACCGAGCCGGGACCGTCACCATCGAACTGGCGTTCGGCCCCGACGCGCTCGACGTCACCGTCATCAATCCCGTGCTCGGCAACGGCGCCGCCGCGCCCGGGTGCGGGCACGGGCTCGTCGGCATGCGCGAGCGCGCTGCCCTGGTGGGCGGCACCCTGCACGCCGGGCGCGCCAACGGTGCCTTCCGCGTCCGTGCACGCCTCCCCTACGACGCCCGCGCCCGATGACCCGCGTGCTGATCGTCGACGACGACGACCTCATGCGCGCCGGCCTCCGAGAGCTTCTCGCCAACGACCCATCCATCGAGATCGCCGGCGAAGCGTCGACCGGCCGCCAGGCCGTCGAGCAAGCCCCCCGACTGGCGCCAGACGTCGTCCTCATGGACGTGCGCATGCCCGACATCGACGGCATCGCCGCCACCCGCGAGCTGGCACGCGTGGCCCCGACCAGCCGAGTCCTGATCCTGACCACCTTCGAACAGGACGACTACATCTTCCCCAGCCTGCGCGCCGGCGCCTCCGGCTTCCTGCTCAAGCGCACCCGACCCGAGGAGCTCATCGCGGCCGTACACACCATCGCGGCCGGCGACTCCCTCCTGTCCCCCTCGGTCACCCGGCGCGTGATCGACCGCATGGCCCAACAGCCCATCCCCGACCTCGCAGCCAACACCAAGCTCGAGACGCTCACACCCCGCGAACGCACGGTCCTCGACCTCGTCGCTCGCGGCCTGTCCAACGCCGAGATCGCCACCGCGCTCACCGTCGAGGAATCCACCGTCAGAACCCACGTCAGGCGGATCCTCATGAAGCTCGACCTGCGCGACCGCGTGCAAGCCGTGATCTTGGCCTACGAGGCCGGCATCAACCGACCCGGCGCCGGCATCGACCCCGCCCGGCGCTGACCAGCAACGGATCGTCGCCATCGGCTGACCGGCTCGGTGTCTTCTGGATGCCGGGCCCGAAGTGACCAACCAGTCAGCTCGTCGTCCGGATCCGGCTTCGGGGGCCTCCTCGGAACCAAGAATCTGCGCCGCTCTGACGTGGACGTCACCATGCCGGCCAGAACACCCACGTTCGACCTATGGCCCTGGTCCACCGACCCGATCCGGCCGCCAGCCATGCGGCTTCATCGACCGGGGCCCCCACCGGCTTGAGCCCTGTCAGTGCACACGGGCGTGGCTCTCCTCGAGTGACCGCCCACGCAGCCGGTCCTGGATGATCGACCTGAACCGCGGGCAGCGCACCGGCTCGCCGCTGGGGCATCGGAGAGCGTGCTCGAGCGCGGTGCGGGCGACGTCGAGCCGGTGCTGCTGTTCGGCGATCGCCGCGAGCCTGCGGTCGATGATGTTCTGCCACGATCGCCGCTCGCCTCCGGCCAAGAGCGAGCCGATCTCCGCAAGCGAGAACCCGACCTCGCGGAGGAACAGGATCACACCGACTTGGGCGACGGCAGCCTCGGCGTAGCGACGCCGACCGGACGCTCGAGCCGCCGGTTGCACCAGCCCGAGGTCGTCGTAGTAGCGCAGCGCGCTGGTCGCCACGCCGGTGCGCTCGGCCAACTCCCCGATAGACAGCAGCCTCGGCGTGTCAACGGACGTCTCGGCCGTCTGTGCGCGAGGCATCGATTTGGAGCGTACTTGAAGTCGTTCACTCGCCTGCCAGGTGCCCTGGCCAGTCATTGGCGGGTTGCTCCATCCTTGGCGTGCGACGCCGCAGGACGAAGCCACAGCCGCGAGCACGTTGGAGTCATCCTCCTGCTGCGGGACGCGGGGTTCTCGCCTCGAGAGACCGGCCTGGTCATGCAGGGCCGACGCCGTTGCGTTCGGCTGCGTGGCGTGATCTCGCCGCCCGCAAGCTCGAGGACCTCGCTGACCGCACCACCAACGTCGAGGCGGCGCGCAGTGCCGTGCAGCACCCCCTCGCCCACTACGTCGATGGAGTCCTCGATTGCCCGCGCTTTCGGGGACGGCGATTTGTTACCGAGTTCGGAGGCACCCTCACTGGGCGGTGGTAGCTGGCGCATTGGCTCTGCCGCCTCGCTGCATCGGGAGCAAGGCGAGTGGCAGCAGGAGGATCGGAAGCACGTAGCTGATGGCGAGGGCGAGGATCGGATCCCGAGACCAGCCCGCACCGATTCCCGCGAAGAGCAATGAGGCGGGGAGGCTGCCCGCCGAGAGCGAGAGAAGGACGGTTCTGAGGGGCATCCGTCCTAGGGCGGCGAGGCAGACGATCACCTCGGGCACGCTGTAGGGCAGACTTCGGCTGAGCGCAATCCCCCATGGGCCGGCCCGGTTGCTGAGGGCCGCGATCGCCTTCGGCGAGCGGCCCCTGAGCAGGCGCAGGGAGACCCGTCGCAGCGGTGTCCACATCAGCGCGTAGCCGCACACGCCCGCCAAGATCAGGCCTGCGGTTCCGATGAGCGCGCCCAGAGCGAGCCCGTAGATGGCGCCGAGCGCGGTGATCACCGACGCCTGAGGGACGGGCAGCACGAGATCGGCGACCATCAGCGCGATGCCGGCGGCCCAGGCCCAGGTGCCGAAATCGCTCAACAGGTCGGTCGAGGCGTCAGCGTCGTCAAGGGTCGCCAGTCGTGCCGCGGCGGCCAGGGTCAGCAGGGCTGGTGCCAGCGCGATGAGCCAGCGGGGGCGGGGCCACGGCGCGGCGCTGTCCCTGCGTGGCGCAGGGGGTCTGGTTGGCGATGCGGTTGCGCGCAACGGCCTCACTGCTTCATTCCTGAGGGGCTTCGGCCAGCACGCACACCACTGGAGGCCGCAGGGGGAGTGTCTCCCTCCTGACCTTTGTGAAGCCGGCTTCTTCGAGTCGTTCCGCCGTCTCTCGACCGATGCGGTCCGTTGTCGCGGCGGTGGCACCGGGAGAGCGCGGCTGCGAGACGATCGCCGCGCGACCGCCCGGGCGCATCGCCCTGAAGAGCTCCTTGAGCCGCGCCGCGGGGTCGGGCCACATCCCGAAGTTGTTGACGGACAGCACCTTGTCGAAGGTGGCGCTGAACTCGCCGAGGTCGGCGGCCGATCCGAGACGCAACTCGACCCGGCCTTGCCTGACAGCAGCACGATTGCGCCAGGTGGCCTGGCGAGTCATCACCTCGGAGTGATCGATCCCCATGACAAGGCCGTCGGTCGCCCCACGGGCCAGCTCGCGGATCGCGAGGCCGGGCCCGAAGCCGACCTCCAGGACGCAATCGTGAGGTTGGACCTCGAGCAGAGCGACCGCCCATCGGTTCCGCTTCCGGTTGGATGGGCGCAACGTCATCTCCCAGCCGGCCAGACGGCCTCCTAAG
>JBOGHG010000208.1:0-7061 GCA_050744525.1 Acidimicrobiales bacterium
CCGTGGCGTCCTCGATGGCGGCGGCCAGGCACGCCGAGCCCGGGATCACGCCGGCCTCGCCCGCACCCTTGATCCCCAGCGGGTTGAGCGGCGACGGCGTCTCCACGTGGCCGACCGTGGGCGTGGGCACCTCGCTGAGGTACGGCATCAGGAAGTCCATGAAGCTGGCGTTGGTGAGGTTGCCCGAGCCGTCGTAGACGAGCCGCTCGTAGAGGGCTCCCGCCACCCCCTGGGCGACCCCGCCGTGGATCTGGCCCTCGACGATCATCGGGTTGATCAGCGGTCCGCAGTCGTGCACCACCGCATAGCGCAGCACGCCGACGTTGCCGGTGTCGGGGTCGACCTCCACCACCGCAGCGTGCATCCCCGAGGCGAACGTCGAGCGCACGGGCGAGTAGTAGTCGCGGGCCTCGAGGCCGGGCTCGTCGTCCTCGGGGACCGGCGGCACGTCGGGGTCGGCCGGAGACGCGAACTGCGTGGCGGCCTGGGCCTCCTTGGAGAAGGCGTAGCGGAGCGGGTTGGCCAGCACCGCCACCTGTGCGAGCGGGATGCCGCGGCTCGGCGTGCCCCGCACGTGCACCATCCCGGATTCGATGGCGAGATCCCCGGGGGCCGCCTCCAACGCCTCGGCGGCGATGCGGATCGCCTTGGCCCGCACCTGCCGGGCGGCCAGGGCCACGGCGTTGCCGCTCATCACCGCGGCGCGGCTGGCGTAGGTGCCCACGGCGTAGGGGAAGCGGCGAGTGTCACCGGTGGTGACGAACACGTCGGCCACGTCCACGCCCAGCTCGTCGGCCACGATCTGGGCGAACACCGTCTCGTGGCCCTGGCCCTGCGACGTGAGGCCGGTGGCCACCATGACCCGCCCGTTGGTCTCGACGTGGACATGTCCACCCTCGTAGGGACCGACGCCCGTGCCCTCGACGTAGCAGGCCAGCCCGATGCCGACGTGGCGACCCTCGGCCTCGGCGGCCTCCCGCTCGGCGGCGAAGCCGTCCCAGCCCACCAGGTCCTTCAGGCGTTCCAGCACCGCCGGGTAGTCACCCGAGTCGTAGATGAGCGGCCGGCCGTCCTGGAACACCATCCCGAGGTCGTAGGGGAACTCGTCGGGGCCGATGAGGTTGCGTGCCCGCACCTCGGCCCGGTCGAGCCCGAGCTCCTCGGCGATCCGATCGATCGTCCGTTCCATCACAAAGCAGCCCTGCGGTCGCCCCGCCCCCCGGTAGGGCGTGCAGGTCACGGTGTTGGTGTAGAGGGACGTGAACGTGACCCGGTAGTGACGATGGCGGTAAGGCCCCGGGAGCTGCGTGGCCGTGATGATCGGCAGCACGATCCCGTAGGGCGTGTAGGCGCCGGTGTCGTGCCAGAACTCCACGTCGAGCCCCAGGATGATGCCGTCGTCGTCGAACCCGACGCGCACGTGGTGCTCCTGGCCGCGCTCGTGGGTCGCCGACACGAAGTGCTCGTAGCGGTCCTCGACCCACTTGACCTCGCGCCCCAGCATCCGCGCCGCCCACGGCACCAGGACCTCCTCGGGGTAGGGGTGCAACACCTTGGTGCCGAAGCCGCCACCGACGTCGGGGGTGATCACCTCGACCGCCACATCGGGCAGGCCGAAGATGTTGGCCACGGCGGCTCGCACGCCGGTCGACGTCTGCGTGGAGGTGCGGATCCGCAGCCGCTCGTCGTCGGCGTCCCAGCGGGCGTGGACACCGCGGCCCTCGAGCGGCGACGACAGCGAGCGCTCCATGGACAGGTCGAGCTCGAGGACACGGGGCGCCGCAGTGACGGCGGCGCTGGCATCGCCCAGCTCCTGGGTGGTCACCGCGGCCACGTTGCCGGGAACGTCGGGATGGACCAGGTGCTCGGCCGCACGGGCGGGGCCGATGCCGACGACCGCACGAAGCGGCTCGTAGTCGACCACGATGCGGTCGGCGGCGTCCTCGGCCATGTAGCGGTCGTCCGCGACCACCATGGCGACCGGCTCGCCGACGTGGTTGACCTCCCCGTGGGCCAGGGCGTACTGCGTCCGGGGATGCGTGAGGTCCGGGTGGGGGATCAACAGTGGCAGCGGGTCCGCCAGGCGCCCCGGCAGGTCGTCCCAGGTGTAGATGGCCACCAGGCCGTCGACGTCGAGGGCGTCGGCGACGTCGATGCCGAGGATGCGGGCGTGGGCGTGGGGGCTGCGCACGAACGCCACGCCGAGCGCGTCGTGCCCGGCGTCGTCGAGGAACCGGCCGGCGCCGGTCAGCAGGCGCTGGTCCTCCCGCCGCTCGACCTTCTCGCCGAACCACCGCGTGCTCATGGGCGCGGCTCCCTCGCCAGCTCCGAGGCCCGCCGCACCGAGCGGACGATGTTGACGTAGCCGGTGCAGCGGCACAGGTTGCCCCCGAGCGCCTCGGCGATCTCGTCGTCGCCCGGCTCGCCGTTGCGAGCCAGCAGTTCGGTGGTGAGCAGCAGGAAGCCCGGCGTGCAGAACCCGCACTGGAGGCCGTGGCACTCGCGAAACGCCCGCTGCACCGGGCCGAGCTCACCGTCGGCGCCGGCGAGCCCCTCGACGGTGGTGATGTGGGCACCGTCGACCATCACCGCGAACGTCAGGCACGAGCGGATGGGCTCGCCCTCCAGCAGGACGGTGCAGGCACCGCACACGCCGTGCTCGCAGCCGACGTGGGTCCCCGTCAGGCGCAGGTCGTGGCGGAGCATGTCGGACAGCAGCCGGCGTGCCGGCACGCGTGCCGACCGGGTGACGCCGTTGACGGTCACGACAACCTCGTGGAGCTCCGCGGGGCTGGGCGCTCGGGTGACCTCGCTCACAGATCGGCCCTCCCTCCGGCGAAGCCCGAACTTGCGGTGGTTGGGGCCGCCATGGGGTCGCCAACCGCCGCAAGTTCGGATGGGGTAACGCCCCGGGCCCGGGCGAGCGCCCGGTCGACGGCCCGCACGGTGAGCGTGGCGGCGAGGTGCCGCCGGTACTCACCGCTGGCGTGGATGTCGTCGGTCGGGTCGAGTGACGAGGCGACGAGGTCGTACACGGTCGCCGAGCCCGCGTCGGCGCCATCCGCCAGCGCCGGACCGATGTCCACGACCGCCGGCGTGGGAGCGCACGACAGGTAGGCGGCGCGGCCCGACACCGGCTTGCCGTCGCCGTCGACCGTGACCGTGAGGACGACGCCCGCCAGCGCGTAGTCGCCGTGCCGGCGCGCCAGCTCCTCGACCGCCCAGCCGGTGCGCGCCCTCAGCGCCGGGAAGGTCGCCGCCACCACCAGCTCGTCGGCTTCGAGGGTCGTCTGGAGGGGACCGACGAACAGCGCGGCCGCCGGCACCCGGCGGGACGTCAAGGCGCCGCCGCGCCATGCCACCGCCTCCACGCTGCCGTCCACCAGCGCCAGCACCGCGGGGAGCTCGGCGGCAGGATCGGCGTGCGCCAACGAGCCACACACGGTCCCGCGGTTGCGGATCACGGGGTGGGCGATCCACTCGGTGGCCTCGACGAGCAGCGGGTGGGCTGCGGCCACCTCCGGCTCGCGCAACAGGCGGGCGTCGCGCACCGTGGCACCGACCCCGACCGCCCCGTCGGCCCGGTCCAGTTGGTCGAGCCCGGCGATGCCGTTGACGTCGACGAGGTGGCCGGGAGCCGCCAGCCGGAAGTTCAGCAGCGGCACCAGGCTCTGGCCCCCGGCGACGACCTTGGCCTCGTCCCCCAGCTCGGCGAGGAGTCGGGTCGCCTCCTCCACCGACGTCGGCCGGTGGTAGACGAACGGGGGCGGCTTCATCGCCCACCATCCTCGGCCGACTCGGCCCGCTCGGCCAACGCGGCCAGCGCCGCCGTGAAGCATTCGAGCGGCGGCCGAACCAACCCGGCACCGACCTGCCCCGTCCCGGCCACGCGCCCGGCGATCCCGGTGTTGACGATCGGCGCCACCCCCGTGCGCACGACCCGCAGCACGTCGATCCCGAACGGCACGCCCCGGAACCCCAGGGCGGGGAGCGTCCAGGTCGGGTGCTCGGCCAGCGTCAGCTCGTACATCAGCTCAGTCCATCCCAGCGCGTCGCCCACGTCGCCCCCGACCAGTTGCACGATCGCGGGGGCACCGGCCATGGCGAACCCCCCGAGCCCCACGGTTTCGGTGATCGCCGAGTCGCCGATGTCGGCGTTGGCGTCGTCGGGACCGAACCCCCCCAGGTAGAGGCCGTCGGGCACCGCCGCGGGGGCGGTGAACCAGCGGTCCCCGGTGCCGGCGACGCGGATGCCGAACTCCGTGCCGTTGCGGGCCATGGCCACGACGACGCTGGAGCCGGGTACCCCGGCGCCGGCGTCGGCGACAAGCTTGGCGGCGCCCATGACGACGTTGAGCAGGAAATGGTCGTTGGCGTCGATGAACGCCAGCACGTCGGCCACATCGCGGGCCCGGTTGCCCGCGTCACCGTCCTCGATCGTGCGCACGAGATCGGGCGCCAGGGACCGCACCAGCAGCGACGTGCCCGCCCGGTTGCGGTTGTGGCCCTCGTCGCCCATGGCCACCATCGAGGCGATCAGCGCCCCGGCGTCGATCGGCCCGTGGCGTCGCAGCCCCGACGCCAGGATCGGCCCGAGCACGCGCTCCATCCAGCGCAGCCGCTCGGTGACGGTGTCGCCGAAGGCGCCGTAGCGCAGCACCTTGCCCAGGCCCTCGTTGAGCGTGCTGCGGGTGGTGCGCCCGTCGGCCGCCTCGAGCACCCACATCGGCATCGAGGGGCTCACGATGCCCGCCATGGGACCGACGCTGGCGTGGTCGTGGCATGGCGCCAGCTCGATGGCCCCCGACGCGGCGAGGCCCTCGGCGGCGTCCGGCGTGTCGGCCCAGCCCTCGTACAGGCAGGCGCCGACGATCGCCCCCCGCATCGGGCCGGAGGCCGCTCCCCAGGTCAGCGGGGGGCCGGCGTGTAGTAGCTGGTGGCGGCCGATCCCGACCAGCTCGCCGGCGGTGCGTACGTCGACGAGCCGGGGGCGGACCGCCCTCATCCGGTCGATGGCGGTGCGGTTGGCGGGCTCCAGCCGCGGGTCGGCGGAGACCCTGGCCACGGCCGCCACCGAACCGGCCGGCGGCGGACGCCACTCGACCGGGACGGTGGGCACGCCCTGGGCGGCGAGCGCCTCGTCGAGTGTGGGGGCGCCGACGGTGATGACGGCCTCGGGTGCCGCCAGCAGGTCGGCGACGGGGCCGGCGCCGGCGCTCATCGTCGGCTCGCCCTGGTCGCGACGGGCACGGCCCCGGTGCCGACCGCCAACGCTGCGGCCTCCTCGGCGGCGCGGGCATTGCTGCGGTGGACGATCGCGCCCACCTCGACCAGGGCGCGTGCCTGGCGGTCGAGCCCTTGCGGGTCGCCGTCGGTGCCGATGAGCACGGCCACGGTGGCGGCGCCGGCCGCCCGGGCAGCCGTCAGCGCGGGGGCGAGCACCGCGGCGGGGTCGGGATGTGCGCCGTGGCCGAGCACGACATCGAGCACCACGATCCCGGCACCGTCGTCCGGGGCGGACGCAGCCCCCACCCGCTCGGCCACGACCGCCGGGTCGATCATCGGGTGCGGTCGGCCGGCCGTGAGCTCGTCGTCGCCGAGGTCGAGCAGGACGTGGGCGCCGTCGGGAGGGTCGACGGGGCCAATCCGCCGCGACGGGTCGGGGTGCACGTTCGATCGCACCGGGCCGAGGCGCGGCTCGAGCACGGCCACCGCCTCCGCAGCGTTGGTGCCGCCGCTGAACAGCCCGAGCAGGGGACCGGGCCGAGCCGGGCCGAGCGGCCGCGAGGGCCGCCACCGGTGAGGCTCGGCCAGCGCCACCCCCAGCACGCCGGCGATCTCGGCGGCTGCGTCGGTGAGCGTGGGCCCCTGCGGGCCGACCGGGGCCAGCACGACGGGTGTGCGGCACCGGGCCGCCGCCGCCGACACGGCCCCGGCCACCGCAGGATCGGGGGGCTTGGACACCACCCCGATGACCTCCACGGCCGGATCGCCGTCGAGCGCCGCCAGCGCCGCCAGCGCCGACACGCCCCCGACGGCCGACGACAGGTCGCGGCCGCCGACCCCGATCACGTGGCGGACGCCGATCCCGGCACCGTCGAGCAGGCAGCACAGCTGCTGCGCGCCCGTCCCCGACGCCGCCACCAGCCCGACCGGCCCCGGGACGACGACGTTGGCGAAGCCGAGGCCGACCCCGTCGAGGATGGCCGTGCCGCAGTCGGGCCCCATGACCAGCCGCCCGAGCTCCGTGGCCTCCCGCTTCAGCGCGACCTCGGCAGCGACGCCAACCCCGTCGCTGAAGACCATGACGTGCCGCCCCGCCCGCAGCGCCGCGATCGCCTCGACGTAGGCGTGCGGGCCGGGCACCGACACCACGACGACACCGGCTCCCGGTGCCTGGGCCGCAGCGGACTCGACGGTGTGGGGGGCGACCCGCAGATGGGCGGCGCCCGGGGCCGATCGCCGGCTCTGAGCCAGGTGCCGATCGACGGCGGCGGCCGCCTCCTCGGCGTCGGCGGCACTGTCGGCACTCACCGCGACCACGAGGTCGTCGGCCGTGGCGTCGGGCTCGGGGAAGCCGGCCTGGACCAGCAGGGCCCGGTTGAGCTCGGTGCCCATCGCGGCGATCACGGTTCCGGCACCCGGGATGTCCCGCGCCGCCGCGCTCGCCCGCATCAGCGTGACGGAGTCGTGGTACCGGCCACGCTCGATGCGCACGATCTCGGTCACGACCCCCTCCCGGCGCCCACCGGCGATCCCTCCACCGGCCGCCCCACCGGCGGTCCTGCCACCGACCGTCGTGCCGGCGGTCCTGCCACCGGCCGTCGTAGCGGCGTCCCCGAGCGCCCGAACCCGTCACGCCCGAACGCCGGAAGCCGGACCGCCGAGCGCCGGGCGTGCGCAACGCCGACCAGCAGTCCGGCGGCCAGGTGCCAGCCGCTGGTGTGGCCGAGGTCGATCAGACGACGGGCCGCGGCCTCGAGCCCGCGCGCGCCCGCCAGGGCCCGGAGCACGCAAGCGGCCTCGGGGACGAGGGCGCCGGCGTCGGCGGCCCCCAGCAG
>JBOGHG010000209.1:0-7047 GCA_050744525.1 Acidimicrobiales bacterium
CGTCGTCGCGATTGGCCTTGACAGCTCGAGCGCTATGGCTCGCCGCGGCCATGATGGTCCTGTGGACGTCCGAGTCTTCGTGTCAGGTGCGCCCGGAACGGGCAAGACGACTGTCGCGGCCGAGCTTGCCCGGCAGCTCGAAGTCCCGATGCTAAGCCTCGATGTCATCAAGGAGGCGCTCGGTGACTCTCTCGGATTGGGCGACCAGAGTTGGTCTGATCGGGTCGGCGACGCCGCCGCCGAAGTGCTTTTCCAGCTGGCGGCATCGTTCCCAAGTGCGATCGCCGAGGGCTGGTGGCGGCGCGAGCGACGAGAACGGGCGATGAGCGAGTTCGCCGGCTGGGTCGAGGTGTTCTGCCGGTGCGATCCCGAGGTCGCGGCGCTGCGAATGCGGGCGAGAGCCGCCGATGCTCGGCACCGGATCCATCGCGACGTGATCAACCCGGCCATCCTCGATGGTGTCGCCGACGCGGTTGCGTCTACCACACCGCTGCGTGTCAAAGGCGGCAGCCTCGTCGAGGTCGATACGACGGTGGGCGGGGATGAGTCAGCAACGATCTCGGCGATCCGTGCAGTACTCGGCATGTAGTGAAGGAGCTTTGCGGGCGGGTCCCGGTCGCGAGGAGGAGCTATCGCCGCGGCCGATCCCTTCCGACCGGCGGATGCTGGGCGGGATCGTCCGGGCTCGGTTGGCGGAGGTGAGCGACGCGTGTAGTAGGGGTGGGCGCGGACGTGCCCGGCTGGGAGGGTGCCGTGCACGAGCGGGCCGTCGCCTGGTTGCATCTGGCGTAGCGCGTGGGCGGGGGCGAGCGCGGTGCGGGTGGTGGAGCGCGGGGTGGAGGCCCGGCCGAGTGGTTCCGGTCGGGAGTGGGAGCGGTTTCGACTTCGGCGTCGCCGAGGACTTGGGCGACATAGCGCAGCGATGCGGGGTCGGACAGGCCGGCGTAGAGGACCTTGGTGAGGTGGTTGGTCAGGATGGTGTCGGCGTCGCGGCCGTAGCTGGCTTCGATCTGGGCGAGGGATTGCCAGATGGTGACGAACAGCACGCCGATGCCGGCGAGGGTGGAGGCGTATTCGGGCAGCGCCCGTAGCGGGGTGTTGCCGGCCTCGTCGATGACCACCAGCAGCGGCGGGTCGAGGGGCCGGCCGGTGGCGCCGACGCGCCGGTATGCCTGGGCGATGTGGTCGTTGAGCAGGCCCCCGAACGCCCGTTCAACGGCGGGTCACCGCCAGGCGTGGGAGCATCTCGAGATGCCAGTCGAGCGGTGCAGCCAGTGCGGCTTCGCCATCGCTACGGGCCCGCAAACCCGCCGCCACTTCTCGACCCGCCCCGCCCCAGCGACCAAGGGTTGCAGCGCCGATCATGGACGCCCTCGCCGCGTCACCCGCGGACCCTCACCCGTTGGAGTTGGTCATCTAATGGCTTCCAAGGCGTCAAGCCGTCGTGCAGCATCTGTGAGTTCGACCGATGCGGTTCGGCCGTGATCCAGGGAGGAACGCCATGTCAGGGGGAATCAGGGCCCAGGGCCTGGTCAAGCGTTACGGTGACGTTACCGCGCTCGACGGGCTCGACCTCGAGGTACCCGAGGGCACGGTCCTGGGGTTGCTCGGCCCCAACGGGGCCGGCAAGACCACTGCGGTGCGCATCTTCACGACCCTGCTCGAGGCCGACGAGGGCACCGCCACCGTCGACGGCGTCGACGTCGGGTCCGACCCGAGGGGCGTCCGGGAGCGGATCGGGCTCTCGGGCCAGAACGCGGCCGTCGACGAGTACCTCACCGGCTTCGAGAACCTCGACATGGTCGCCAGGCTGTACCACCTCGGTCGGGCGCGATCGCGGCAGCGGGCGCGCGAGTTGCTCGACGCGTTCCGGTTGTCCCATGCCGCCGACCGGCCTGTCCGGACCTACTCGGGCGGCATGCGGCGGCGCCTGGATCTGGCGGCGTCGCTCGTGGCCGAGGCGCCGGTCCTGTTCCTCGACGAACCGACCACGGGTCTCGACCCGCGCAGCCGCCTCGACATGTGGGACGTCATCCGTGTGCTCGTGCAGGGAGGGACGACGGTGCTGCTCACCACCCAGTACCTCGAGGAGGCCGATCGCCTGGCCGACGACATCATCGTGATCGACCAGGGTCGGGCGATCGCCCAGGGCACGGCCGACGACCTCAAGAGCCAGGTCGGCGGCGAGCGGATCGAGCTCGTGGTGGCGCGGAGCGAGGAGCTGCCCCTGGCTCGGCAGGTGATGACCAAGAACGGGTGCGGCGAGATCGAGGTCGACGAACGCACGCGCAAGCTGGTCGCGCCCATCGCCGGGGGTGTCGTGACGTTGCGCTCGCTGCTCGACGACGTCACCCGGGCCGGGCTGAGGGTGCTCGACGTCGGCCTGCGCCGGCCGACGCTCGACGACGTCTTCCTGACGCTGACGGGCCACATCGCCGAGGAGACCGCAGAGACGGCCGCCGAGGACGAGATCGAGAGGGAGGTGGCCTGATGCACACACTCCGCTTTGCGCTGGCCGACGGGGCCGTGATCGCCAAGCGCAACCTGATCAAGATCAAGCGCGTCCCCGACGTGCTGGTGTTCACGACTCTGTCGCCGATCATGTTCGTGCTGCTGTTCGCGTACGTCTTCGGTAACTCGATCGACGTGCCCGGCGTGAACTACCGCGAGTTCCTCATCGCCGGGATCTTCGCCCAGACCGTCGTCTTCGGCGCCACCTTCACAGGCGCCGGCCTGGCCGAGGACATCCAGAAGGGGATCATCGACCGCTTCCGGTCATTGCCGATGGCCCGCTCAGCGGTGCTGGTGGGGCGGACGACGAGCGACGTGCTCTACAACGTCATCTCGCTCGCGATCATGGCCATCACCGGGCTGCTGGTCGGGTGGCGGATCCGCGGCTCGGTGCTCGACGCGCTCGCCGGCTTCCTGCTCCTGTTGCTCTTCGCCTACGCATTCTCGTGGGTGATGGCCTGGGTGGGCCTGCTCGTGCCCACTCCCGAGGTGGTGAACAACGCGTCGTTCATGGTCATCTTCCCGCTGACCTTCATCGCCAACACCTTCGTGCCCAGCGAGAACCTGCCCACGGTCCTGCGCACCTTCGCCGAGTGGAATCCCATCTCGGCCGTGACCCAGGCGGCGCGCGACCTGTTCGGCAACACCAACCCGGCGGACCCGCCGCCCGACGTGTGGCCGTTGCAGAACCCCGAGGTGTACACGCTCATCTGGGTCGCGATCATCCTGGCCGTGTTCGCGCCGCTGGCGAACCGCCAGTACCGCAAGGCCACCAGTCGCTGAGCGGCCCTGAGCTCTGGGCGGGGGCTTTGGACGGCGCACGGGCCGTTCACCGTCGGCGAGGACCCCGCTGCCTCCCCTCAAAACGCCCGGTTGAGCGGCACGCCCGCTGGCCAGGCCCGCACCGCACGTATACGACCGTGGGGTGGGTGAGGAGTGGGCAACGCTGAAGGACTCCCCGAGATTCGCGCTCACGGTTGCCGGGCCGCATGAGCAGCCAGAACACCTCAGCTGGTGAACAGCGGTGGGCGTTCTGTACGGCGATGTGTGCGTCTTCCCGTCGATGTCTTCGTATTCGTCGCCGGTATGGTTCCCGCTCCCGGCGAGAACCGGTCGACTGGTGGGAGAACACCGGCTACCGGCAGGCCGTCGAGGCGCAGGCTCGCCAGGATGGCGGCCTGACCGGCTCCGAGGACCCGTTGGTCGCCTTCTACCATGACGTGCCCTGGGCTCTGGCCGGGGAGGCGCTGCGCAAGGAGCGGTCCGAATCGGATGCGGCCTACTACAGTCCGTGGCCACTCGACGCCTTGCCCGCTGTTCTCGACGAGGTTCGTGGTGTGCACCGGGGATCGGTTCTTCCCCGCCCCGTTCATGCGGGGGGTGGCGGCTGAGCGGCTTGGCATCGTGCCCGACGAGATCGCCGCGGGCCACTGTGTCGCGCTGAGCCACCTGCACCACCTGGGGAACCTGCTCGACAGTTGCACGCGGCCACCCGTGTCGTGAACTCTGCGCTCTGGCTGCCGCTGTTCGACGAGCTCGCCGACCCGCTGGCGGTGGTGCGGGTGGCCGGCGAGGCGGAGGAGGCCGGCTGGCACGGCGTGTTCGTCTGGGACCATCTCCGGTGGCGGGCACCGGTAAGGCAAGCGGGCGATCCGTGGGTAACGCTGGCTGCCATCGCCACTGCCACCGAGGACGTGCGGCTCGGCCCCATGGTGATGCCGCTTCCTCGTCGGCGACCGGCGAAGGTCGCCCGGGAGAGCGTGACACTGGACAGGCTCAGCCGCGGGCGCCTCACACTGGGCGTCGGCGTCGGCAGTGACCGGTTCGGTGGCGAGCTGTCCATGACGGGCGAGCAGCTCGACGATCGGATCAGAGGTCAGATGCTCGACGAGGCCTTGGCGATCCTCACCGCCGCATGGTCCGGTGAGCCCGTGCATCACGGGGGCGAGCACTACACCATCGATGGGATCCAGTTCCTCCCTCGGCCGGTACAGCGACCAGGTGTGCCCGTGTCGGTCGCTGGCTCTGCAGGAAACGCCAAGCCGCTGCGACGAGCGGCCCGGTACGAGGGCTTCTTCCCCGCCAATCTGGAGCACCCGGACCAGCTCGCCGAGATCGCCGCCCGCGTCGCCAAGCTGCGCCACGACGCGACCATGCCCTATGACCTCGTCGTCGGTCTGCCCGTCGGCGTCGACCCTGCGCCCTACGCCCAGGCGGGCGCCACGTGGTGGCTTCCCGAGTTCGTACCCGAGGCGGTATCGCTCGACCAGGTGCGGGGCATGCTCCGCAACGGCCCGCCGGCATCGTGAGCGAGCCGACATCGCCCGACGCAGGCTTCTACGACGCTGAACTGCGTCGCCACAACGTGCACTTCCAGGCCGCTGCGGCTGTGCGCCGGAGCGACCACGTACTTGACGTCGGGTGCGGTACCGGCCAGACCACCCGCGACGCGGGCCGCGCCGCCGTCAACGGAAGGGCAATCGGAGTGGACACCTCCGCACCCATGCTCGAACACGCCAGGCGGCTCACCAAAGCCGAGGGACTGCGCAATGTCG
Source organism: Acidimicrobiales bacterium (assembly GCA_050744525.1). Classification (GTDB taxonomy): domain Bacteria; phylum Actinomycetota; class Acidimicrobiia; order Acidimicrobiales; family VFJN01; genus DASQUK01. The sequence continues at coordinate 5,067 of JBOGHG010000209.1, forward strand.
CCTACGAACTCGGCGACGCACAGACGCACCGCTTCGCCCCTGCGCAGTTCGACCTGTGCATCAGCCGCTTCGGAACGATGTTCTTCACCGACCCCGTCGCGGCGTTCACGAACATCGGGCGCGGATTGCACCGAGGCGGGCGACTGGTCCTGCTCGTCTGGCAGGACCCCGAAGACAACGAGTGGTTCACCGCACCCCGCGAAGCGCTCGCAGGCTCGAATCCGACCGTCCCCGCTGCGAGCGATCTGGAACCGTTCTCCCTGGCCAACCCGGCCACGACCCAGCGGATACTCAGGTCCGCCGGCTTCGTCAACATCGGCTTCACCAGCGTGCACGAACCGGTCTACTACGGCGCTACCTGTGACGCGGCCTACGACGCCGTGCTCCGCTTGCGGCACACCAGAGACCTCCTCGCCAACCTTGACGCCGCCACCACCGAGCACGCCCGCGACCGGCTGCGCGCCATGCTCAGAGGCCACAACACAGGTGAGGAAGTGATCTTCGACTCGTACGCCTGGATCGTCACCGCACGCCGGCGGTGACAATCGCGGTCGTATCCCCAGCCCGCGGCTCCCGTTCTCGCCGCCCTCGTTGACAGCGAGCCAGCGGCAAGAATGACGCCGGGGCGATTCCGTCGCACGACCCAGCCCCGACGGATCGGATCGACCTGACGCCGGTCGAGCTCGGCGGTGAGCCCGAGCGGTTCGATACGAGGCGCCCAGGGACCAATAGCTGCTGCGGCGCGCCATGCGAGCCACAAACCGCGACGAAACCGGCGGTTGGTGCATTCGCCATCGGCATCGACTGCAGCTGTCGGCCGCGACGGATCGTGCGTACGTTGGCGCTCTCAACACGCAGCTTGGGACCGGGCGGCTCCGGCCTCCAGGTCTCGGTCTGGCCTGGAGGTGCAACGTGACGAACACAACTACGACGACCGACGTCGCGGTCGTCGATCCGGAGTTCTCCGACGCCGAGCGGTACGCGCTCGCGGCCTTCCTCGCCGGCTACCGGGCTGACCCGCGAGGCGCGCTGCGCGAACCAGGGACTTCGGATGCCGAACAGCCAAGAAGAACGTCGACATGAAGTCCGACTCCGATCCGAAGCTGCTTTCCGGTGGGAACCCTCAGATCCCGAAGGGGGAGGGTGACGCGCCGGTGCAGGCCTACATCGCAGCCATGCCCGGTTGGAAGCGCTCGCTGGGCGAGCGGCTTGACGAGCTCATCGTGCGCACCGTCCCCGACGTGCACAAGGCCGTCAAGTGGAATCAGCCGTTCTACGGCCACGAAGGCGAGGGCTGGTTGCTCGCCTTCCGCTGCTACACGACGTACGTCCAGCTCCAGTTCTTCCGAGGAACCTCGCTGGATCCCATGCCGCCCAAGGCGTCCAAGCACGACGAGGTGCGCTACCTCGACATCCACGAGGGCGACCACCTCGACGAGGACCAGCTCGTCTCCTGGATCGAACAGGCAAGCAACCTGCCCGGCGAGAGGATGTAGAACCGCCGGCCACCGCCCTCGGAGTGCCGATCGAGGGGAAGGCAACTCCTGCGACCATAGGCGTCTTGATCGGCCTGCCAGCGCGCCCGATTCGGCATCGATCCGTTACAGCGTTCGGCCGCCGGAGCTCTCCCAGAACGTGCGTCGCCCACGGGGGACACGACTGCCACCTACGACCGGTTGCGAGACGCCATCCGTGGCTGGCGGCAAGGGGTCAGCGTCAGAGGCAACGCCCAACGAGGAAGCACTCCCCGAACTTCGCGCTCACGATGATGGGGTGCTCGCCAACACTGATGCTGGGTTCAGCTAGTGGTGGGCTAGGTCTCGGCTAGTGGCAATACCGTTCAGTTAGGACTAGAGCGGTGTAGTTTGGGTGGGTGCCTCGATCTGGATGGACCAAGCCTGAGTCGGAGCGTCGGTTGTCGGACCTGGTGTCGGTCGGGTTGCTGACGAAGGTGTTTCCGCCCGAGGTTGTCGACGCAGTG
>JBOGHG010000210.1:0-7045 GCA_050744525.1 Acidimicrobiales bacterium
GCTCGCGAATCCCAACCGAAGGCCAACGTCGGCCGTCAGAGGGCGCCTCGCACCCCCTCAAGCGCCCGTCCCAGCCCGTCATGCCCATGGCCGAAACCGCCACTTTGTGCCGGCTCACCTAGGCCCGGTGGCCGGTCGACAACCAGAGCGTCACCAGCCCTCGTAGCTTGTCGATGCCGGTGCCCTTCACCGCGCTGACCCAGACGACGTCGGGCGGGGCCAGCTGGCACGCGGCCGCCACCTCCTTGGCTCGGCGCGACCGCTGGGACGACTTCACCTTGTCGTGCTTAGTCGCCACCACGGCGTGGGGCAGGCCGTTGCCCCGGAGCCACTCGAGGAGTTGGACGTCGAGATTGGTGGGCCCGATCTCCCCGTCGACCAGCGCCACCACCATCGACAGCTCGGCCCGCTCGAGCAGGTACCGGTCGATCATGGTCTTCCACTTGGACCGGGTGGCCTTGGACGTCTCCGCGTACCCGTACCCCGGGCAGTCCACGACCGTGGCCCCGTCGAGCTCGAAGCAGTTGAGCAGGCGGGTGCGCCCCGGGCTCTTGGACGTGTGCGCCAGATCGTGCCGCCCGGCCAGGGCGTTGATCAGGGAGGATTTTCCGACGTTCGACCGGCCGACCACGGCAACCTCGGCCCGCGTCTCGGGAAGGTCCCGGACGTCGTCGACCGACATGACGAACCGCAAGGGCAGGGGAGACGTCATCCCCGCCATCGTCGCAGGCCGACCGGGCGCCCCAGGTACCCTCTCTCCAGGGAGTGGTCCCTACCAGCCCTCGTAGCTCAGGGGATAGAGCATCGGTTTCCTAAACCGTGTGTCGCAGGTTCGAATCCTGCCGAGGGCGCCGACAAAAGTCCTGGTCAGAGCCCTGCCGGGTAAGACTTGTTCTCAGTAAGTGCCTGACATAACCGGTCTGGGCCATCCAGGTGGGCCATCTAGCTGGTAGTTGCCGTTCGTGGGCCATCCGTTGGCCATCCGTGGGCCATCCGTGGGCCATCCGGAGGTGGCGGGTGAAGGGCTCGGGCTTCGACGAGCCGACCTCGAATGCCGCCCGCGACCCCCGCGATACCGTGAGCCAGAGGCCTCCGTATGAACAGCTTCGACCTGACCGTCGACTTCATGGACATGCGAGCCGCCGCAGACCAGGGGACCGAGGGATGTGCGAGGCGTGTCGGTTCGCTGACCTGCTTGGCCGCCTCGCCCACGATTTCGACGAGCTTGGTCAATGCCAGGCGGAGGACCTCATCGGCCTCGAGGGCTTTGCGTGACGTGCCCTGGGAGTATCGAAGCGCTTTGGTGGCGGCTTCTCGTAGATGAGCGAGGCGGCTGGCGTCCTCAGGCGGCGGCATAGAGCACGCGGGCGCTGGCGGAGACGTCGTCGCGGATGTGGCGACTCAGGTCGCCCGGTGTGCGCAGATCGACCTCTCGGCCCAGCAGCTCGGCCAGCTCCAGTTCCATGGCCGCGATCTTTAGAAGCCCCGGAACATGGCCGGGCTCGAACTCCACGAGAAGATCGATGTCGATGTCCGGGCGGAGCTCGCCGTGAAGCGCAGAGCCGAAGAGGCCCAACCGACGGACCCCGTTCTCCCGACAGAACGCATTGAGCGCGGCGTCGTCGATGGTGACGCCGGGAGCCAGGTCCATACCGCCAGTGTTGAGTCGGGCGCCGGACAGCACGAGCGCGGCGCCTCAACGATCGGCCGCCGGCAAGCTTGAGTCCGGGATGCGAAGGCGATGCGCGAGCTGCTGCCGACCTGATCGCCGAGTCGCGATCGGGCCAGTCGGGGCGCGGCATGCGGCCCGGAGGTTGGGGGTGACCTCAAAACTGGTTCTGTTCGGCCAGGTCTTGAAGGAAGCGCGGCATTCGCCCAGCGCCGAAGTCGTAGTAGCGCGCCCAAGTCGGCGTGATCGCTATTCGAGCCATCTGCTTGTAGAACCCGCGGACGCTCTGCTCAAACTCGGCCGCCGCCTCGGGGTCCATGGTTTTCCTCGCGGCAGCGAGGTACTCCGGAACCACGCCGTCGACGATTTCGACGTTCGCCCGCCCGCGTATCGACAGAGCTCGCGCCTGGTCGGGTGTGTTGCCTGTGTCGATGGCCAGGGCGACGTCGGGGCGAGCCGACAGCGCCGTGACCTTGGGTGCGCTTGTAGCCGTTGAGAGCACGAATTCGTCACCGGTCCAGAAGAATCCGACGGGAATCACCCGCGGCGTTCCGTCCGGCCCGACGTACGCGAGGTGGGCGGCCGAGGTGGACGCGAGGAGCTCCTGCGCGCCCGAGCTGGACAGCTCATCGAGGATGTCCTGTCTGTCCATAGGCTGGCTGTTCCCTCTGCGATCATGATCGCGAGCTGACGATATCGAAGTGATGACGACGTCACGGCAACAGGTCGTTGTCCCTGAATGCGTGTGGGCGCCGCGACCACTGATTCCCCTCAGCTCGGTCCTTGGGGAGGATCACTGATCAAGCTGGTCGTCGAAGGTCACGAACCAGTCACCGGGGTGGAGGTTGGCAAACCGGAACTCTCCGTGGAGCTCGTTGGATTCGTCCTCGATTCCGTCCAACGAGGCGTTGAACAGCATGAGCACGTCGTGGTCGCGGAAGAGCATCTCCCGGGCCAGTTCGAAATCCGTGTCGTCCTCGCCGTGTGCGGGCAGGCCCTCCTGCGTCGGCAGAACGCCGTCGGCGACGAAGCCCTCGGCCAGGTCGATCACCAGGTGGAGGGCCATCTCCTCAGCCGTGCAGGAGGCGAGCTGTTCCGCCGCGAAGTGCCCCGTGGCGATCCGCGCCGCCAGCGCGTCGAAGCTGGAGACGAAGTGCCGCATCCACGCGTCATCGGTCAGCCGCCGGGCCACGGGCGGCAGCTCGTCCCTGAGCATGTCGAACTGGGATCCGTCCCGGTGGGTATCGGCGATGAACAGCGCCGCCGACCACAGGTAGGCGGCCATACGGGGTGTGACGGGCCAGTTGTCGCCGTAGATCGTGGCGAAGTCCGGCTGCGCTGCGGGCCGGGTCACACGTCGCCGCTCACCAGCAGCTGAAGAGGGGTAGCGATCTCGTCCACGGTGGCATCTCCGGCTGCGACTCCCAGCACGAGGTCGTAGACGCCGTCGTTCGGGGCGTGGACGAGAGGCACGCCGTTGATTTCCAGGAACACCGCCGTGGCGAGCCACCCGAGGCGCTTGTTGCCGTCGACGAGGGCATGGTCCTTGACGACCGACTGCAGCAGGGCCGCGGCCTTGCCCCAGACGTCGGGGTACGCATCGGTCCCGAAGACTGTGGTCTCGGGCCGAGCCGCCGCAGAGCCGAGCAGCCCCATGTCCCGTATGGGGGGCGGGTCGCCGAGGAGCATGGTCGCCAAGGCGACGAGATCCTCAACCGTAAGGAACTCCGTCGCCTCACTGTCACTGGCCAAGACGTTCCAGGGCGTCAGCGTGGGCCTCGATGACCCGTCGGGCGGCCGCCGACACACGGTCCCGATGCTGTCCCTGGGTCACGTAGTCGCGAACCGCCCGACGCGCCGCCTCCTGCATCGAGATCCCCTCGACCTCGGCGCGCTCCCTCAGCGCCGCCTGCTCGTCCTCGGTCAGGCGCAACGTCATGGCCACCTCTGCAAGGTATCACTCTGATACCGGCAGGAGCCCGAGGCGGGAACTCTGTCTGTATCACGCGTGATACATTGGGTGCGTGAGTGAGGCGTCGATCCGAGACCTACGGAATCATGGTGCGGAGGTGATCGGCCGGGTCCAGTCCGGCGAGAGCGTCACCATCACGCGCGATGGGGAGCCGGTCGCCGAGCTTCGGCCCTTGCCGAGACGCCCTCTCGGTGCGAAAGCACTCATTGAGCGGTTCCGCAACCTTCCGCAGGTAGACGTGGACCGGCTGCGCCAAGACATCGACGCCAACGTCGACCAGTCGCTGTGACGGAGGAACGCCTTGGCGTGCTGGACACGAGCACGCTCGTGCTCATCGACCGGCTCGATCCCGACGCCCTGCCGGCTGAGCCCCTCATCACCACAGTCACGCTCGCCGAGCTCTCGGTCGGCGCGCTCGTCGCCGCGAGCGACAGAGAACGGGCGGCCCGCCAGGCCCGGCTTCAGCAGACCGAGGCGGCGTTCGACCCGCTCCCTTTCGACGCCCAAGCCGCTCGGGCCTTCGGCGCCGTTGCCGCCTCGTTGCGAGCGTCCGGTCGCAAGAGCGCAGCCCGTGCTTTCGACGCCATGATCGCGGCGACGGCCCTCGCGAAGGGATTGCCGGTCTACACGTGCGACCCCCGCGACTTCGAGGGCATCGACGGCATACTCGTGCGCGCCATCCCTCACCCGGACACGGGACGCGCAGGGAGCTGACTCCTCCCTGAGAATGGCGGGCGTGAACGATCGGCTGCGGGCAAGCTTGAGTCCGGCACGCCGTCCGCCGATATGCCAGGGGTGCCCGCTCGTCTGATTCGCCTCCGGTATCGGGCCATGTGCTCGGCCTGCGGGACGCCGCTCCCGGCGACGACGAGGGCGTGGTGGGACGGCGAAGCAAGGACCGCGTGCTGCGAGAGGTGCCGCGGCAAACCGGACGATTCTGCGTCCCCATCGACTTCGGCGTCGACCGCTGCACTGGCGGTGTCCGGCGCTGAATCCACCCGAGTCCGTCCTGCGGTCGCGGGCGCGAGCGCTCGTAGAGAGGCCGATCGGCGTAGGACCAAGCGCGAAACCGAGGTCCGGTCGCAGCATCCTCGGATCGGAGGGCTCGTGCTAGGCAGCACTGGGAGCAGTCAGGACACCTTGGTGACGAGAAGCCGCTTGCCGGCTGCCGCCGCCAGCGCCCGGATGTCGTCCGGGTCGCCGGTCAGGATCTCGTCGCCGTCGCTGGCGATGTCCACCACCGCCCCGTCGATGACGTCGGTCATTGCCGCCTGACGAAGCAGCTGGCCGACTGATCGGGCCCGCTCGCTGGTGAGGGCACGCTCGTCCACGCCGTGCAGCAGCAAGGCCACCCGCGCCTGCTTCGGATCGCCATGCCAGGCTTGGGCGACGACGGCGGTCGACGTGCGCACGTCCTCCCCCGAGCGGGAGGCGCGTTCGAGGAACGCCTGGACCGTCCGGCTACCGTGCTCGTAGGCGATCAGCGCCCCGGCGTCGAGAACGAGGCTCACGCTGCGCCGGCGCCGGCCGACGCCGCGGTCGAGGCAGTCCGCGCATCGGCGATCAACCGGTCGACCTCGGCGTCGGTGAGCGAGCCGTGCTCGGCGGCAAAGCTGTCCAGCGCCAGCCGCAGCGCCCGCTGACGTGCCTTCGCCTCGGCGGCGCGGGCCAGCCAGGTCGAGACGCTCACCCCTTCCTCGGCGGCGGCGGAGCGGATTGTGGCCGCGAGCTCAGCGTCGAACGACACGGACAGCTTCTCAGCGGGCACGGAGGAATACTACCAAGCCGCTACTTCGGTAGTACCCGATCATCAGGCCGCGGGCTCGTGGAAGGTGACCGCGGTGGGGTCGAGGCGCTCGCCGGTGGGATGCGTCCACGTCCCCCCCGGAATGCCGAGGCCACGGGCGGCGTCCTCCACCGGCTGGCGCGGGGGGACGGGCCGCCCAGAGCCGTCGAGCCGGTGGCCCCGGTGATCGGTGAAGACGACGCCGTCGGGATCGTCGGCATTGCCGGCGATGCCCAAATGGCCGAGGTGGTGCAACCGATGATGTCGCCGGCACAGGGCCAGCAGGTTGGCCGTATCGGTGGTCCCGCCGTCCTCCCAATGCCGCGTGTGGTGGATATGGAGCCATCGGCTGCGGTCGCATCCCGGCACCCGGCAGCCCCGGTCACGCTCCTCGATCACCATGCGGGTGCGCTCGGGCACGGTGCGGAAGGCCCGGCCCACGCTCACCGGCTTGCTGCCGGCCTCGATAACGGGGCGGATGCGGGAGTCGCAGCTCACGAAGCGGCGCAGGCCGTCGGGAAGGCCCGGGCCCAGGTGCAGGTGGCCGGCGGCGTCGCCTTCGGTGTCGGTGCCTACGTGGAGCAGGACCAGGTGGCGCTCGTGGTGGGGCCGCTGGGCGGCGCCGGCGCCCAGGGAGCGCTCGGCCATGGCCACGAAGGCATCGGCCCAGCTCACGCGGTCGGGCGTGGCGGGCAGGTCGGGAAGCGTGCGGGGGGCGGGATCGCCCTCGCCGGCTTTGAAGAGCTCGTCGCGGGCTGCGGTCAGCGCCCGCTCCACCAGGGCGCCCTCGTCGGGGGGCAGCACGGCCGACAGCCGCCATGAGCCGGACTCCGTCTGGCCGAAGCTGACGCTGCGGGGCTCCTCCGGCGGGGTGGGCTGGGGCGGCTCGGCCGGCTCGGGCTTCGGCTCGGCGAAGGGGTAGCTGCCGAGCACCCGGCGCAGCTGGGTGACCGTGGCCGACCGGGCCAGCTCGGCCACCTGGGCGTCGACGCCGGCGGGAGCGTGGCGAGCGATCACCGCCACCTGGTCCTCGCACAGCTCTCCGGCCTCATGGGCAGCACTCGTCTCAGGCAGCTCGCCCCGCCGGCGGGCCATGGCCAGAAGGGACCGCGCTCGGGTCGGCGACACGCCGCACTGCCAGGCCACCCATTGGGCGGGAGAGTGGATGCCCGCCACTTGCCAGCAACCCGACTCCAGCACCCGGGCCAGCAGGCTGACGAGGCGGCCGGTGGTGGCGTTGAGCACCCCACACGTCTGGGTGATCTCCGCCATCAGCTCGGTTGATTCCGGCTCCCGTACGCGCTCCTCCATGCGTCCATTGTACCAAACACATGTTCGAGGCGCCAGCAACTTCAGCGAATTACCGCCTGGATCTGCTGGACCGGGAAGTCGTCGATGCGGCCGGTGGTTTGCAACGTTCGCAGCACACCGCTCTCGCCGCCCAAACGCCATGTGGCGGTCCACCGCTCCGTGACTACGACGTCGTACGACCGTAAGTGTTCAGGTCGTCACGGGCGCCGGCGGCATCCAAGGGTCACCGCTGAAGAGGCGGATGAGGGCGTCGATGGCGGCGATGTCGTGCTTGCGGGTGGTGGACAGGTAGCTGCGTAGGTGGGCG
>JBOGHG010000211.1:0-7019 GCA_050744525.1 Acidimicrobiales bacterium
GGACACCTCGATGTCATCGAACCCGTGCACGACCCCACTGTAGGGTTGCTCGGCGCTGTCGCCAGCCGGCGCCCCTGCCGCGAGCGCGAGGCGTGCCGGATCGCCGACGGCGATGGTGCCCGACGAGCGTGCTCGGCAGACGGAGCCGGCCCGCCTGCGGAGCGCGTTGCGGGCGCCGGTGCCGATGACGTCGTCGAGCAGCTTGCAGGGCGCGGCGACGCGCACGACCTCGAGGTCGACGTCGCCGATGCGGAGTCGGTCGCCAGGGGTGGTGGGCACGTCGCCGCGGGAGATGGTGATGTTGCGGCGGGTTCCGCCCGGCTCGACGGGGCTGCCGAGGTCCTCGGCGGCGGCGTCGAGGGCGGTCTGGGACTGGACGGTGACGTGCCGGTGTTTGGTGCCGTGGTAGCGGTCACCGACGATGCCGAGGCCGGCTTCGACATGCACGGATTTGACGGCGCGCATGGGGAGCCGGCTGGCGGGGGCGATGTGGATGGCCGTGACCACCGGCGACTGCTCTTCGCCGGCGGCCTCGTGGCCGGTCACGACTCGGCCCGGACCAGGCAGAGCGATGCTGAGTTCATGCAGTAGCGCTCACCGGTGGCGGTCGGTCCGTCGGGGAACACGTGGCCGAGGTGGGCGTCGCAGGCGGCGCAGCGGGCCTCGGTGCGGACCATGCCGTAGCAGCGATCCTCGATATGGGTGACGCGACCGTCGGTGATCTCTCGGTCGAAGCTCGGCCAGCCGGTGCCGGAGTCGAACTTGGCGTCGCTGTCGAACAGCTCGGTGTCGCACACGACACAGCGGTAGACGCCGGCGTCCTTGGTGTCCCAGTACTCCCCGGTGAAGGCCCGCTCCGTGCCCGCCTCCTGGGTGACGTGGTACTGCAGCGGCGACAGGTGGTTGCGGATCTCGTCGTCGGACGGGCGACGGTCGGTGGGGTTCGTCATGCGTGGTTCTCCTCTGGGGATGCTGCTGGGCGTGGTGGAGCACGTGCCCGAGCAGCTCGTTCGATGTGCTAGCGATGCCGAGACGATGGGTGCCTCATGCGAGGTCCTCCGGGTCGGTCACGCGTAGGCGACCTGGCAGAAGCCGTGGTTGCAGTAGCCACGGGGGTTCGCGGCCAGGTACTGCTGGTGGTAGTCCTCGGCGTAGAAGAACTCGCCCGCCGGGGCGATCTCGGTCGTGATCGTCCCGTAGCCGGCCTGGTCCAGCCTCGCCTGGTACCGGTCGCTGCTGGCCTCGGCCGCGGCGAGCTGCTCGTCGGAGTTGGTGTAGATGGCCGAACGGTACTGGCTGCCGATGTCGTTGCCCTGCCCCATGTACTGCGTCGGGTCGTGGTTCTCCCAGAACACGGCCAGGAGGTCGTCCAGGCTCACCTGCTCGGGATCGAACACGACCAGGACGGCCTCGGTGTGGCCAGTCATCGACGTGCACGTCTCCTCGTACGTGGGATTCGGGGTGTGCCCGCCCGAGTAGCCCACGGCGGTGGTGTACACGCCCGGCAGCCGCCAGAACAGCCGCTCCGCGCCCCAGAAGCAGCCCATCCCCACGATCAGGGTGTCCATGCCCTCAGGCCAGGGGGCGCGCAGTGGCGTCCCCAGCACTGCATGGGTGTCACGGACCGGCACGGTGGCGTCCCGACCTGGCAGGCACTGCTCGGCCGGTGGCGGTGTTGCAGGGAGTCGGTACGACATCGGGCTCCTCGATCAGGCCGTCCTCGTGGGCGGCGGTGGTGGGCGGTCTTCCTGCCCACGAACTAGACAATCAACCGAGGTGGTTGTTACAGATCCCGCGCCGCTCCCCCCCGATCATCCCGACACCGAGATGGTCGCCGCGCTCCGCGGCGGCGACGCCGACCGCTTCGACGACCTGGTTCGAGAGCTGACCCCCGGGCTCACCCGCATGGCCCGCATGTACGTGAGCGGCGCCCTCGCCGGCGAAGTGGTGCAGGACACATGGCTGGCGGTCATCGACGCCATCGACACCTTCGAGGGTCGCTCATCGCTCAAGACCTGGATCTACCGGATCCTGCTCAACAAGGTCCGCACGCTCGCCACCCGCGAGGCCCGCGCCGTACCCGTGGCGAGCCTTGGACCCGACCACGATCCTGCCGGGCCTCGCCTCGAGCTCGTCCACGACGAGCTCGGGCCTGGCTACTGGCCGGCGCCACCGGAGCCGTGGGAGACACTCGCCCCCGAGCGTCTGGAACGCAACGAGACCCTCGATCGAATCGCCGAGGCGATCGAGGCATTGCCGACCGCGCAGCGAGAGGTCGTCGAGCTGCGCGACGTCCAGGGCTGGTCGGCATCCGACACCGCGGACGCGCTCGGCATCACCGACGTCAACCAGCGGGTGCTGCTGCACCGCGGCCGCAAAGCGATCCGCAACGCCATCGAGGAGTACCTCCGTGCGTCCTGACCAACCGCTTCACACCGGCGGCGACATCCGCTGCGCCGAGGCCATCGAGTTGGTGACGTTGCATCTCGACGACGCCCTCGACGATCGCGACCGCCGCCTCTTCGAACGGCACGTCGACGCCTGCACCGGATGCACCCGATACGTCGCCCAGATCCGCCAGACGATCGACCTCACCCGGCGGGTGCTCGAGCACACGCGCGTCGCACGTCAGCCTCAGAACAACGAGCTGCGGGCGGCGTTCGTGGCTCGGAGACGCCGATCCGTGTGATCGCCGACGCCGCTGCACTTTGTGGTGCCCTCGGCCGAAGAACCACGGCTGCTCAGCCGTCACGCTGCTCCGGTTGTCGAAGGGCCGGTGACGGGTCGGGCGCCGCGATCATGGGGGGCGCGAAACTGGGGCCTGTCGTCGGCAGCCGGGTGTTCGCTCGCTCGCGCCAGGTTCAGTCGGCGGCGGTGGGGCTGTGGATCTCGAGGACCTGGATGCCTTGCAGGTCGAGCCAGGCTCGGTCACTGGCGCGGACGAGGCGGAGCTGCGCGGCACCGCAGGAGGCGCAGCGCAATACGATGCCGGGGGCGTCCAGGTAGGCGCGCAGTTCGGCGATGCGGCGGGCGTCGCGACAGGTTGCGCACGTCGATACGGCCATGGTGATGTCGAATGTGAACAGATCGCCGAGGGTGCCGGCGGCGGCGTTGCCGTCCAGAGATGTGTCCATGTCAGCCTCCTGTCGGTCCGAACCGCTCGGTCCTGATGCGCCCTGGTTCATGGCCCAGTGCCACCAGGGCGTCGGCGACCGTCTCGACGAACGCGGTGGGCCCGCACACGTAGCAGTGCGGCCGCACCGAGGGCGGCCAGCCCACCTCGCCGAGCAGTCCGGCATCGACGCGGCCCCGGTGCCCGGGCCAGTCTGGCGCCGACTCGCGGGTGAGGGTGAGGGTCACGGCCCGCCTCGGGCCCGTCAGTGCCTCGAGCTCCTGGCGATAGATGACGTCACCGAGTGTGCGCGCCGAATGCACCAGGTGCATCGCCGCCGTGCTGTTCGACGCGGCATGGTGGCGCAGGATCGCCCGCAGCGGTACGACCCCGGATCCGCCGCCCACCAGGAGCACCGGGGCGGTGTCCCTGCCATCCCAGACGAACCAGCCACCGATCGGTCCGCGCAACTCGAACCGGTCCCCGAGGTCGGCCACGGTGGTCAGATACGGCGACATCTCGCCCTCGTCGATCCGCTCGACCGTGAGCTCCAGCCGCTCAGCTCCCGGAGGAGACGCGATCGAATAGCTCCGCTGCGTCGAGTAGCCGTCCTCGGCGGTCAGCCGCACGTCGACGTGTTGACCCGGCCGGTGACCCGGCCAGTTCGGGACCTCGAGCCGCAGCGTCACCGCTCGGGCGGTCTCCGGGACCGTCTCGGCAACGGTGGCCACCAGCCAGCGCACGGACGCTCGCTCAGTCACCCCGGTAGCGCTGTTCACGCCACGGGTCGCCGTAGTTGTGGTAGCCGACGCCCTCCCAGACGCCGGGTTCGTCCTCATCGCTGAGTCGCAGACTCCGCAGCCATTTGGCGCTCTTCCAGAAGTACAGGTGCGGGACCAGCAGTCGGGCCGGGCCGCCGTGCTCGGGCTCGAGGTCCGCGTCCTCGAAGCCGTAAGCGACCCACGCCTGCCCGTCCAGCACGTCCGCCAGCGGAATGTTCGTCGTGTAGCGACCCTCGCTTTCGGCGACCAGGAATTCGGCGGCGGTGTCGATCCCGCTCAGGATCGTGTCCATCGAGACGCCCTGCCAGCGGTGCCGAGCTTGGACCACTTGGTCACGCAGTGGATGTCGACCGTCACGTCCTCGGACGGCAACGCACGGAACTCCCCCCATCCCCACCGGGCGAGAACGGCCCCGGAGTCGTCGACGACCGTGAGATCCCAGTCCTCCAACCCGATGGCGGGCGTGGGCCCTGCGCTCAACACCGGGAAGTCGTCGACCAGGTACTGACCCGGAGGCACGAGCCCGGCCCCTGGCTGACGCCGACGACCCTGGAACCCACGACTTACGACCGCCATGCGATGCTCCTCTCTTCACGCTGATGGGGGATGACTCCCTCAGCGTCGTCTCAGACCGCCCTCACGAGGCCTGGGCCGCCGGGCCGGCTCGCACCAGCGACACGTCGAGCTCAAGATCGACCTCCTCGGCCAAGGCGACGCCGCCGCCCGGGACCGGCGCATTCCACGTGATGCCCCACAGGGCGCGTTGCACCTTGGCCGTCGCCTTCAAGCCGAGTCGGGGATTGCCCTGCACGTCAGGCGCACGGCCGAACACATCAACGACGAGCCGAACCGGTTGGGTGATGCCACGGATCGTCAACTCGCCGTTCACCGTGTAGCGACCCGCGGTCAGCACCATCGCGCCCTCGGAGCGGAAGGAGATCTTCGGATGGCGCTCGACATCGAAGAACTCCTCACTCCTCAGATGGTCGTCACGCACCGCCATCGCCGTGTCGACCGACGAGGCATTGATGTCCACATCGATGTGCGCCGCCGTGGGATGCGGTGGATCGATGACGATCACGACCGTTCCGGAAAATGACGTGAAGCGGCCGCGGACAAGCGTGAACACCGCATAGCAGGCGACGAACTCAAGCGCCGAATGCGTCGGATCGACCTCCCATGATCCGGCGAGCGGCGACACGTCGTCGCCGGCGCGAACATCGATGAGCGCCTGGTCGTCGGACATGCCCGGCCTCCGCTTCGTGCCTACACGGTCAACCATCCTCCCGCACGATGCCGGCTGGTCAGCTACCGGCTCGGCGGGGTCGCACACTTCGTTCGTCACGCTTGACCGCCGCGCGCGACGCCCGCGGAACTACGACGTCAGTCGCTCGCTACGGTGCGGGAGCTTCCACTCGTCGCGGACGAAGTGGCATGTGTAGCCGTTGGGATAGCGCTCCAGGTAGTCCTGGTGCTCAGGTTCCGCCTCCCAGAAGGGACCCGCGGGCGACAGCTCGGTGACCACCTTGCCGGGCCACAAGCCCGACGCGTCGACGTCTGTGATGGTCTGTTCGGCGATGTTCCTCTGGGCCTCGGTCGTGTAGAAGATCTCGGACCGATAGCTGCTGCCGACATCGTTCCCCTGCCGGTCCTTCGTGGTCGGGTCGTGGACCTGGAAGAAGAACTCGAGCAGCTCGCGGTACGAGACCCGCTCAGGGTCGAAGACGATCTCGATCGCCTCGGCGTGGCCAGGGTGATTCCGGTAGGTCGCGTTCGGCACGTCGCCGCCGGTGTAGCCAACCTTTGTCGAGATCACTCCCGGTCGCTTCCGGATCAGATCCTGCATTCCCCAGAAGCACCCGCCGGCCAGGACGGCGGTCTCGCTCGTGTCGTTCATGGCGATCTCTCCTTCTCACTCGGTCGTGTAAGGGAAGCCGTGCGGGTTGTCGGGGTCGAGCTGCGGAGGTACCGGTCGAGCGCGGCGCGGACCGCGAACCGGGCTCGTGCGAGGCGCTCGCGCGCCTCAGCGGAGGACAGGTCGAGCTCGAGGGCGGCCCGGTTCAGTGGGGCCCCTTCGATGTCGACGAGAGTGACGAGTCCGGCGTCGATCGGATCGAGGTCGGCGAGCCCTGCGTCCACGGCCGCGTAGGTCTCGGTCGTGACGAGATCGTCCTCGGGACCGAGCACCCGCGCCTCGCCCCAGGCCACGGGCTGGTCCACCCACGCGCCGGCGTCGGGGGCGTCGGCGTAGAGGCCGGGGTAGAAGAGCTCGGGCTCGTCGGCGTCGGGATCACTGCCTGGGGTCGGGACGGCCGGGGACTGGACTTCGGGCCCCCGGTCGACAGCGAGGCGCGTCAGGGCCCCGGCGAGGCCCGCTCCGGTCGTGTCGGCATCGGGGTCGGCGAGCGCGGAGGTCAGCGTCTCCTGGACCAGGTCGTCGGCGGCGTCGGCGTCGGCGAGCGCGGAGGTCAGCGTCTCCTGGACCAGGTCGTCGGCGGCGTCGGCGTCGAGCGCGTTCGCGAGTGCGTAGAGATGCGGCAGCTGTGCGGTGAGTGCCTCGGCGCGGCCGCGTCCTGTGTGGGCGACCATGGCGGCGAGCCAGTCGGGGACCTGCACCTCGGGGCGTGACCGGAGGATGGCGATGGTGCTGTACAGCTGGTCCATGAGGCACGAGCAACTGTCACAGCCGCCCAGGTGCTCCTCGAGCGCGCCCCGTTCGGCGTCGGACAGCTGCCCGGCGAGCTGGTCGCTCGCGGCGCGGACCGCGGCTTGGCAGGTGAGCGGGCTCACGACATGTTCTGCTCGGTGAGTCCGGGGGTGGCGCCCTCGGCAAGCTTGAGTCGCGTCCAGACGTTCATGTTGATGACGATCCCGATGATCTCGAGGATCTCCTCCTGCGAGAAGTGCTCGGCCAGCGCGGCGTGACGCAAACCGAAATCGTCGGCGACGGTCGCGTCAGCGACGCGAGTCATCGCCTCGGAGTAGGCGAGGGCGGCGCGGGCGGCGTCGTCGTGGAAGTCGGTCTCCCACCACGCGGTCAGGGTATCGATCACGGGTCGGGGGATGCCGGCGTCGCGTGCAGCCTCGTGGTGAAGGTTGAGGCAGTAGGCGCAGTTGTTGATCTG
>JBOGHG010000212.1:0-6967 GCA_050744525.1 Acidimicrobiales bacterium
GTCGGCGGGCGGCTCGGGCGGCGCCACCTAACCCACTGGGGTCACGGCACTGGTGGGCACTGGTGGACGCTCACTATCCGCCGAACCCGATCCGGCGTGCCACCTCGGGGCTGCCGATCTCGACGTAAGCGACCTTGTCGACGGGCACACCGTACTGCCGGCCCCGGCGGTCGGTGAGCCACAGGGTGCCGCCGTCCTTGAAGGCGGCGTCGATGTGCTCTCGCACCGCGTCCGAGTCGGTGTCGTCGGCCAGGATCACCTCGAGCTCCTTCGGCGAGCTCCTCACCCCGATGCGGACGTCCACGTGATTCCTCCTGAGAGCATCAGCTCTGAATCGAGCGGCCGTCATCGTATGGGGACCGTGGCCGGTCAGGCGACGTCGGGACCGCTCAGCCCGGCCACTGGTACCGCTCGCGGGGCCCTTCCGCCCGATCGGGGTCCCACCCGGGATCCGTCCCGTACTCGTCGGGGCGGACCAGCCACCGCGACGACCGTGGGACGCGCCGACGGTCGCTGCCGTCGCCCGGTTGATCATCGCCCCGGCTGGCCTCGCTGGCCCACTGCGGATGCCGGTCCTCGGCCCAGCGGCGTGTCACCCTGCCGCTGATCATGCCGCGGAGCGAGCCGGCATCGGCCAGGGCGAAGCCGATGTGGCCGGCGACGATCAGCCAGGTGGCGATGGCCGTCCAGTCGTGGACGAAGGTGGCGCCGGTGCGCCATTCCAGGGGGAAGGGCTCGAACCAGCGCATGATCGAGCCGGAGGCGAGCATCACCGGGATCATGCCGGCGATGAAGGCGGCGTTGGCCTTCTGCCCGGCGTTGAACTTGCCCACCTGTTCGGCCCCTTCGAGGCCCCGGGTCCACAGCCAGCGGCGGTCGGCGCGCGTCCAGCGGGCCAGCCTGCCGATGTCGGCCCGCACGGCGGCGCGCCAACGGCCGAGGTAGGCCAGGATGAGGGGCACCGGCATGCTGAGCCCGGCGATCACGTGCACGTCCTTCACCACATTGCGCCTGCCCACCAGGGTGCTGAGCGGACCGACATAGAGGACGAGCCCGGTGATCGCGCAAACGAGCACGGCCGCGCCGGTCGCCCAGTGCAGCCACCGCTCGGCGGGCGTGAACCGGTGCAGCAGTTCGTCGTTCGCCGCGTCGAGCTGCGCGGGACCGTGCTTCGCGCTCCTGTCGCCGTCGGCGATGGGCCGCTCGGGCGGTCGACGTGTCGTCGCCCGCTCCCACGGCTGCTCGGGCCGGCCTCGCTCCGTTGCGGACGCTCGCTCAGACCGGCTCGTCATCGCGGCCGTTCGACTTCCCGATCCAGGCGTCGACGTCGTAGCCCCGCTCCTCCCAATAGCCGGGATCGAGCTCGTTGACGACCTCGATCCGCTCCAACCACTTGAGCGACTTGTACCCGTACATGGGGGCCACGTAGAGACGAACCGGACCGCCGTGCTCGCGCGTGACAGACCCGCCCAGCATCTCGTGGGCCACGAGCACATCGTCGCGGCGGGCCTGGTCGAGCGTGAGGCTCTCGGTGTAGGCACCGTCGAACGACTCGATGCGCAGATGGGTGGCGGAGGCCTGCACGCCGGCCTCGTCCAGCAGCATGGACACCTTGACCCCGCGCCATGGCACGTCGGGCACCCGCCAGCCGGTCACGCACTGGAAGTCCCGTACGAGGTCGGTCTGCGGCCGGCTCTGCAGGTCGTCGAGGGACAGTTCGAGCGGGCGGTCGACCAGGCCGTCGACGGTGAGGCGGTACTCGGCGTCGCTGCGCTCGGGCAGGTGCCCGACCACCGAGTAGATGCGAAACCTCCCGGCCGTGGGGACGAAGGACGTCAACCCGGTCGGGTCGTTCTGCGTGAGCGGACGCAACAGCCGTTCGATGCGGGCCTGCACCGTGTCGCCGAAGGCGATGCCGAGGGCGCCGGCGCCCAGCATGCCGAGCACCACGCGCCGACCGATCGGTGTTCCCCCGCTGGTGTCGGGCTGGGCCCGGGCCGGGCCCGGGACGTCACGCATCCCTAGGAGCGTACGCCTCCTGGCCCACCGCGTGGTCATCGCCTCGCCGATGGTTCACGTGGTCGTAAGGGGCCCATTAGGGCGCTCGGTCGCCCAGCCGTTGGCGGAGGCGGGCCAGGCGATCGTCCCAGCGCCTGCCGGTCTGTTCGGCCCAGGCAGCCAGGTCCTCGAGTGGAGCGCCGACGGCGACGAACTGCGTCTCGCGGCCGGCGCGATCCGCCACCACCAGCCCGGCGTGCCGCAGCAGGCCCAGGTGCTTGGCGACCGCCTGGCGGCTGATCGGCAGCCCGTCCGACAGCACCGTGGCCGTCACCGGGCCCCGCTCGGCCACGGCGCGCAGGATCGACCGCCGGGTGGGATCGGACAGCGCCGCGAACACCGCGTCGCTCGGCTCGCTGGCCATGACCGGATCAGCGCACGAGCACCCCGGCCGCCACGAACAGCAGCTCGAGGCCGAGCAGGCGACAGGTCCAACGGTCGCTCGCTCGGAGGGTGGCCGGGTGCGACTGGGCGGAACCGCCGGCGACGCCCACGGCGGCGGACGCCCGCGTCTCCGTGACCTCGACCCGCGTGCCACCGACGGTCGGCGCCAGCACGATCTCGACCCTGGAGGCGCCGGGCTCGTCGTCGGTACGCCACCAGGTCCACACCAGGCGCCGGCCGTCGTCGACCTCGTCGAGCCGCAGCCGACGCGACCGGGCGTCGTCGTCGTCGAGCCAAAGGGCCCGCAGTTCGGGGTCGCTGATGGCGGACCACACCTCGTCGGCACCCGCCTCGACCTCGACCGCCCGGGTCACCCGGCCGCCCGAGTCGGTGACGCTGGAGACATCAAGGTTCTCGTCGGTCATATCCGCAACTCTACAGTTGCGAATTCCCGCTGGCGCCCTTACGGTGGAACACGCAACCGTTTGATTGCGTCTGCGCCCGGAGGCACGGCCCATGCTCATCCCCACCGTCATCGAGACCAGCAATCGTGGCGAACGCGCCTACGACATCTACTCCCGCCTGCTCAAGGACCGGATCGTGTTCCTGGGCGGCGAGCTCGACGAGACGGTGGCCAACCTGATCATCGCCCAACTGCTGCACCTCGAGGGCGAGGACATGGACCGCCCCGTCAACCTGTACATCAACTCGCCCGGCGGCGACATCACCGCGCTGTTCGCGGTCTACGACGCCATGCAGTTCCTCGGGCCGCCCATCCACACCGTCTGCGTGGGCCAGGCCGCCTCGGCCGCGGCCGTGCTGCTGGCCGCCGGCGAGGCCGGCCACCGCTCGGCGCTGCCGAACGCCCGCATCCTGATCCACCAGCCGCACGGCGGCGCGCAGGGCCAGTCGGTCGACATGGAGATCGCCGTCCGGGAGATGGTGACCATGCGGGAGCGCATGGTCGACGTGCTCACGGAGCGAACGGGCCGGCCCCGAGACCGCATCCGGTCCGACATGGATCGCGACTTCATCCTGCGGGGCCAGGACGCCGTGGACTACGGGCTCGTCGACGAGGTCATCGAGCACCGCAAGCCCCGCCCGGTGCCCGCCTTACACCCGCCGGAGGTGGCCGCCGCCACCGGCTGATGCGGCCGGTCCCAGCGGGCGGGCAGACTGGCCGGATGGACGTCCCCCTCCGTCTCTCCGCGCACGGCCTCGAGCTGGCGGCGGACGCCTACGGGCCCGACGACGGTCCGCCCGTGCTGCTGTTCCCCGGCGGCGGGCAGACCCGCCACTCGTGGGACGGCACCGCCCGGCTGCTCGGCAACAAGGGCTGGCGCGCCACGACCGTCGACCTGCGCGGGCACGGCGACAGCGACTGGGCGCCCGACGGCGACTACAGCCTCGATGCCTTCGCCGCCGACGTTCGGGCCGTCGCTCGAGCCGTGGGCAGCGCGCACCCCCAGTCTCCCGCTCTCGTCGGCGCGTCCCTCGGGGGGATCAGCTCGATCATCGCCATCGCCGAGCCGGGCGCCGCCGACGACGGGCCCGTGGCAAGCGCGTTGGTGCTCGTCGACGTGGCACCCCGCCTCGAACCCGCGGGCGTCGCCCGCATCGGCGCCTTCATGCTCGGCCATCTCGAGGGGTTCGCGAGCCTGGAGGAGGTGGCCGACGCCGTGGCCGCCTACAACCCGCACCGGCCCCGGCCTTCCGACCTCTCCGGCCTGCGCAAGAACGTCCGCCAGCACGAGGACGGCCGCTGGTACTGGCACTGGGATCCCCGGTTCATGACGCCCGGACGCATCGACGAGCCCCGGTCGATCCGGAACGAGGCGCGGCTGGAGGTCGCGGCCCGGGCGCTGACGCTGCCCGTCCTGCTCGTCCGGGGACGGCAGAGCGACGTGCTGTCCGAGGCCGGCGCCCGCCACCTGCAGGCGCTCGTCCCCCACGCCCGATCGGTCAACGTCGCCGGCGCCGGTCACATGGTGGCGGGCGACCGCAACGACGTGTTCAACGACGCGGTCGTGGCGTTCCTCGAGGAGACGCTGCCGATCTGACGACCCTCAGATCGAACGTGCGGCGGTTGGAGCCCCCATCGGGGCCTCAACCACCGCAAGTTGCCCTTTCAGCTGATGCGGAGCTCGGAGCGGTAGATGCGGCGCGGTGCCAGCTCGACGTCGATGGTCTCGGCGATGTGCGCGAACACACGGGCCGCCTCGCCGTCGGGGTCGGAGGCCACGATGGGCCGGCCCGCGTCCGCGCCGGCGCGCAACTCGGGGACCAGCGGCACCTGACCTATGAGCGGCACGCCCAACCGGGTCGCCAGCTCCTGGCCGCCGCCGGCGCCGAACAGCTCGTAGCGCTTGCCGTCGTCGCCGGTGAACCACGACATGTTCTCGATGACGCCCTTCACCTCGAGGTTCACCTTCTGGGCCATGAACGCCGCCCGCTGCGCCACTCGCTGGGCCGCGGGCTGGGGGGTGGTCACCACCAGCACCTCGGCCCGGGGCAGGAACTGGGCCAGGCTGATGGAGATGTCGCCGGTGCCGGGCGGCAGGTCGACCACGAGGAAGTCGGGCTCGTCCCAGAACACGTCGGTGAGGAACTGCTCCAGCGCCTTGTGCAGCATCGGGCCGCGCCAGATGACCGGCTGGTCGTCCTGGGCGAAGAAGCCCATGGAGATGCAGCGCACGCCGTGGGCCTCCGGTGGCACCAGCATCTGGTCGATGACAACGGGGGCGTGCTGCACCCCGAGCATGCGGGGGATCGAGAAGCCCCACACGTCGGCGTCGACGACCGCCACGTCCCGCCCGCGGTCGGCGAGCGCCACCGACAGGTTGGCCGTGACCGAGGACTTGCCCACACCCCCCTTGCCCGAGGCGACCAGCAGCACCCGGGTCTGGCTGCCGGGATCGGCGAAGGGGATCTCGCGGCCCTCGGCGTGGCCATGCGCCTGGTGGGTGCCGGCAGTTGCGGCCGGGTCACCGTGGAGCCTGGTCCGCAGTGCGGCCCGCTCGTCGTCGGTCATGACCGTGAAGTCGAGATCGACCGCCTCGACACCGTCGAGCGCCGTGACCGCACTGTCCACCCGGCGGGTGATCTCGCTGCGCAGGGGGCAACCGGCGACGGTGAGCGCCACCGTCACGTCGACCCGCGGCCCGTCGACGGCGACTCGCCGGACCATGTCGAGGTCGACGATGCTGCGGTGCAGCTCAGGGTCTTCGACGGGGCGAAGGGCGTCGAGGACCTGGGCTTCGGTGACGGGCATCGGTGAGCTCCCGGACTCCTCTGGCCGGTGTCGGACCGACCACTCAGGGGATTATCACTACGGCCATAGGTACAATACCGACGTGGCCGCGCCGCCCCACCAGCCGACGATGTCACCGACCGACTTCGCGTCGGTCGTCACCGCCATCACGTCGGCGTTCGGCGATCCCACGCGGCGCGAGATCTACCTCTTCGTCCACGAGGACGACGACGGCGTCACCGCTTCCGCCGTGGCCGAGCGGTTCGAGCTCCACCCCAACGTCGCGCGGCACCACCTCGACAAGCTGTGCGCCGGCGGCTACGTCGAGGTCACCGTGGCGCGCGCCGCCCGCGGGGGCGCGGGCCGCCCGTCGAAGCGCTACCGGGTGGTGGCACCGGACATCGCCCTCGACCTGCCGCTGCGCCACGACGACGTGCTGGTCGAGCTGCTGGGCCGGGCGCTGGCGGCCCTCGGGCCCGACCGCGCCGAGCGGCTGGCCGAGCACGTGGGCGTCGACTACGGCCGGGCCATGGCGGCGAGCATGTCGCCGGGGTCCGACCAGCACCGTTCGTTCCAGGCGGCGCTGCACGCGGTCGCCGACGCGCTCACCGCCCACGGCTTCGCGGCCCACGCCGAACGCCACGGCGACGAGCTGCGAATCGTCAGCGAGCACTGCCCGTTCGGCGGGGTCGCAATCGAGCATCCCGTGATCTGTGCCGTCGATCGTGGCATGGTACGGGGCATGTTGGAGGCTCTCTACGGCCACCAACTGACAACCGAGACGGCGCTGTCGTTGCCTATGGGCGGTGAGCATTGCATCACCGCGGTGCAGGGCAACTAGGTACGGCGGAAGGCAGCCGCCCTTCCTTCCCCTCCCCCCGGGGCGGCTGCCTACCGCCTCTCGTCCTGCCCCCGGCCAACGTGTGGTGGTTGGCGAGGTCATCGCCGCTATAACCACCGCATGATCGAGAGGGCCTACCTCGACCACGCCTCGACCTCGCCCTTGCGACCCGAGGCCCGGGCCGCGCTCGTCGAGCAGCTCGATCGGACGGGCGACCCCGGGCGCATCCACGCCGAGGGCCTGACCACTCGGGTGGCGGTGGAGGACGCCCGGCACCAGGTGGCCGGGCTGATCGGGGCCCGTCCCCGCGAGGTGGTGTTCACCAGCGGGGCGACGGAGGCCATCGCCGCCGCCTGCTGGGGCGCCTCCGCCCGGGGAACGCACCAGGTGGTCCCGGCGGTCGAGCACTCGGCCGTGCGCCTCGCCGCCGAGCG
>JBOGHG010000213.1:0-6888 GCA_050744525.1 Acidimicrobiales bacterium
ACGGCCTCTGGCTCCGCCGTCTGCCCGTTGGTCTTCGGCAGCGGCATGGCCACCTTCTCGTGCCCGTCGTGGGCGGCCTCGACCGCGCCGTGGTACGCCTCCAGCTCGGCCAGGAAGGCCGGCTCGTGGTAGGCGCGGCCGTCGATCAGCGGGCCACTGGCGCCGTCGAGCACGGCGATCACGTCCTCACCGGCGATGGTCTTGTGGGTCTCGAGGGCGTGGGCCAGGACCAGCACCTGGGAGCGGTGCTCCCGCAGCAGGGACTCGGCCCGCTCCAGCAGCTCGCCCAGGTTGGACTCCACCCGCTCGCCGAGGTTGCCCTTGAGCAGGTCGCGCTGGTCGTCCTCGGGACCGCCGGGCCGGCCACCACCGCCGATCCCCACCTTGTGGGTGACGCCGTGGGAGGCGACCGTCCGGCCCATGCCCCAGTAGCCCTCCATGAGCGTGGCCACCGTGGTCGCGGACTCGAGGTCGCCCGACACCCCTGACGACGAGTCGCCCCCGAAGAACAGCCGCTCGCCGGCCAGCGAGGCCAGGGACACCACGATGTCGGACTCGTACTCGCTGCGCCAGCGCGTGAACTGGTCCTCGGGCTTGATGCTCGACACCATGCCCAGGTAGCTCCCGCCCTTCTCGATCGTGGCGAGGTCGATCATCAGGTGCTTGCGGGTGCGGTACGCCGCCACCGCGTGGCAGGCCTCGTGAACGGCGATGGCGTGACGCTCGCGCTCGATGTACTCGACGTCCTCGGGAGGGCCCAGCTCCTTGAGGTGCTTGGCCTTGATGACGTCCTCCCACGTGATGATCTCGCGGCCCTCGCGGATGCTGTAGATGAGGGCCTCGTTGACCAGGTCCTTCATCGACGCGCCGGTCCCGTACGGGGTGATGGTGGCCAGCTTGTCGATGTCCTCGGGCGTGAGCTCGTGGCGGACCTTGGCCAGATAGCCCTCGTAGGTGCGCATCCGGCCCTCCTTCGACGGATAGCCGACCTTGTACATGCGGTCGAGGCGCCCGGGGCGCAGCAGCGCCTCGTCGAGCGACTGCGGCATGTTGGTCGCCATCATCGTGAGGATGCGGTACTTGGGCGGCGGCTTGGGCCGCATGCCCAGCGTGCGGCGGACGATGCGGTTGATGAAGCCGCGCGGCTTCTTGAGTCCCGACATCTCCGACAGCAGGGCCTGGAGCGTGCCCATGCCGCCCCCGCCCCCCATGCCACCCATGATGATGCGGTCGACGATGCGGGGAGACCGCTCGTCTACCGACGAGGGCACCAGCGAGGACTGGAGCACCGCGGCCTGCGACTGGGGCGACAGCCAGCGCAGGTGCTCGGACCCCTCGACCGACCATGGCGAGTTGGGCGCGGGCGTGGCTCCCGGCTGTCCGAAGGGGCCCGGGGTGAGCTGGCCGCGGTTGCCCAGCGAGTCGGCCTCGTCGAAGAACACGATGACCCCGCCGTAGCGCAACGCGAGCTTGCGCAGCTTGCGGTAGAGGCCCTTCACCTTCAGGACCCCGACCCCCATGAACATCGCTTGGAAGGCGCCGGGGTCGACGAACACGAAGGGCTTGCCGGTCTCCCCTGCCACGGCTTCTGCCATGAGCGTCTTTCCCGTTCCCGGTGGGCCCCACAGGAGCAGGCCGCCGGGCACGTACCCCCCCTTGTCCTCGATGGCCTCGGGGGTGTCGAGGAAGACCATGTTCTCCTTGACCCGCTCGAGCACGGCGTCCTGGCCCCAGACGTCGCTGAACCGGGTCTTGACGTCGTCGGGCATGTAGGTGTCCACGCCGCCGCGGGACAGGAACCAGAACAGGGCGGCGAACTGGCTGATGAGGAAGACCATGGCGAACATCAGCTGGAACACCCTGGGGAGCCATCCCCAGATGCGGGACGGCAGCTCGAACAGCGCCGTGACCGGCGAGACGTCGTACATGGCGGCGATGACCACGCTCACGACGCCCAGCAGCACCATCACCTTGATGACCCGGGCGATCCGGTAGCGGTTCCAGTCGTCGAGCAGGCGGGTGCGGCGCTCCCAGCGCCCGAACACCTTGTCGGTCCAGAAGTGGTGGTAGCGCGGCGACCGCTCGGACACCAGGTAGTGGAGCTGGCGCACCACCTCCAGGCCGATGGCCACGAACAGCGGCCACTTGGTGCGCAGGGTGTTCTCGAATGTGTCGGCGAACGTGTTGAACGGGTTGTCGTCGGACAGCTCGGACCAGACGAAGAACCAGAACAGGAGGAAGAACAGCAACAGGAACTTGACGCGGTCCCACCAGGCCAGCGGCTTGCGGGTCTCCGCTTCGGGTCCCGACCCCACGCCGTGGTAGCCGGGTGCGGGCAGCCCCCGCCTCTCTTCCTCGGTCGGTGCCGGCGTCTGCTGGCCGTTCGGATGAGGCGTCATGACTCCTCCTCCTGGATGGTCCACGAGTCGACGATCTCGGCGATCTCGTCCTTGTGGGTTTCGAGGTAGCAGTCCTCCGCGCACGCCAGCTGGAACACGAACATCGTGGTGCTGGCGGCGTCGAGCAGGACCGTGCGGTCGGTGACCACGAGGTCGTTCCCGTCCTCCTCCGGGGCGACGGCGAAAACGGTGTGCACGCCGTGGTAGCCGCCGTCGAACTCCACGGGCTCGTCGACGAACACCTGCACCGGAACGTTGGCGCGGGCGGCGGCTACCGGGTCGG
Source organism: Acidimicrobiales bacterium (assembly GCA_050744525.1). Classification (GTDB taxonomy): domain Bacteria; phylum Actinomycetota; class Acidimicrobiia; order Acidimicrobiales; family VFJN01; genus DASQUK01. Next base: position 2,683 of record JBOGHG010000213.1, read on the forward strand.
CCTGGGGGTTGCCCAAGCCACGCAGAGCGCTGAGGTTGATCTGCTCGCGCTCGTCGGGGCCCAGTACCCGCACCTGGACGATGCCCGTCGGATCGCCGTCACCCGGACTCGTCGACGCCTCGGCACTGGGATCCTCGCTGCCGTCGAACGTCCGCACCCACATGCCCTCGCGGCGTCGCTCCAACTCGCTGTCGGAGTCCTCCGGGAACAGGTCGCGCTCGTCGTAGACCTCCCAATCTCCCGGCAGCTTGGCGTAGACGCCGAGGTCATCGTTCTGGACGAACTGGTAGCCGGATCCCCCGCACGCGGCGACCCCCGCCGCGACGAATCCCGCACCAAGGCCCGCGAGGGAGCGTGCGACCCTCATAGTGACAATTGTCGCTTACCCCGCCCGGAATAGCGACCGCGCAGCTTCTCGGAACGAAGGCCCCGTTACGCCTCCGTCGCCGGCCCCCGGCGCAGCCTCCGCGGGATCTCACGCATCGTGACCCGCGAGGCGGTTGGCAATCCGTCGCGTGCGGACAGCTCCTTGCACAGCCGGTAGGTCACCCAGCCGACGACCGGAGGCGCCGCCAGCACCAGGATGCGGAACGTCCACAGGATGGCGTTGACCGACAGGCCGAACGTCGAGGCCAACACGTCGGCGGCGGCGCCGAGGAAGCAGACGACGTAGAACGAGAGCGTGGCGGCGCCCAGCGCCGTCCGGACGGGGCGCTGTCGGGGGCGGTCCAGCAGGTGGTGCTCGGCGTGGTCGCCGGTGACCCGCGACTCCAGGAACGGCCATGCGTAGAGCAGGGTGAACGTCACCCCGGCCAGCAGCACGCCCGGGAAGAAGGGGTTGGGGATCTCGAAGCCGAAGGCGCGGATCTCCCATCCCGGCATGATGCGCAGCGCCCCGTCGAGCCAGCCCATGTACCAGTCGGGCTGGCTGGCGGTCGACACCTCGGCCGGGTCGAACGGCCCGTACACCCAGATGGGGTTGATCTGGAACACGCCGCCCAGCAACGCCAGGACCGCCGAGGTCAGGAAGAACAGCCCCAGCGCCTTGGACGCGTAGGTGGGCCAGAAGCGCTGGCCGACGACGTTGTCGTCGCGCCGGCCCGGCCCCGCGAACTGGGTGTGCTTGTGGCGGACGAGTATCGCCAGGTGGGCGGCGATGAGGACGGCGATGACCGCCGGGAACAACAGGATGTGGATCACGTAGAGCCGCTGGATGATGTCCGGCCCAGGGAACTCGCCGCCGAAGAAGAGCGACGCCGCCCAGGTGCCGACCAGGGGGATCGAGATCGTGATCCCGTAGATGATGCGGAGGCCCGTCCCCGAGAGCTGGTCGTCGAGCAGCGAGTAGCCGAACAGGCCGTTGAACATCGCCAGCGGCAGCAGCGTGCAGCCGATGATCCAGTTGATCTCGCGGGGGCGGCGGAAGGCGCCGGTGAAGAACACCCGGGCCAGGTGCACCACGATGGCGGCCAGGAACAGAAGTGCCGCCCAATGGTGGATCTGGCGCATCACCAGCCCGGCCCGCACGTCGAAGCTCAGCTCGAGCGCCGAACGGAAGGCCTCGCTCATCTCCACGCCGCGCAGCGGTTCGTAGCTGCCCGTGTACACGACCTGGTTGGCGCTGGGGTCGAAGAAGAAGGTCAAGTAGATGCCGGTGAGCACCAGCACCACGAACGAGTAGAGGGCGAGCTCCCCGAGCATGAACGACCAGTTGTCGGGGAACACCTTGTTGAGCGCGGTGCGGGCGAACTTGGCGGCGCCCAGGCGGGAGTCGATCCAGCGGGCGATCCGGTGCGTGTACAGCCGCTCCGGGGACCGGCGGGTGGGCGGCGGCGCGGCCGGCTCGGTCACGGCTCAGCGCCCCCGGTCCCAGAACCCGGGCCCGACCGGGCCGGAGAAGTCATTGGTGGCGATGATGTAGCCGTCATCGTCGAGGCCGAGCGGCAGCTGGGGCAGCGAGCGGGCTGCGGGGCCGAACACGGGTTGGGCGTGGCGCATGACGTCGAACGTCGACTGGTGGCACGGGCAAAGGAGCAGGCCCGATTCCGCCTGGTACAGCCCGACCGGGCAGCCCACGTGGGTGCACAGCTTGGAGTAGGCGACGATGTCGTCGACGGTCCAGCCCTCGCGCCCCGACTTGGGCTGGAAGTCCTGATCGCTTCGGAAGTGGATGAGCAACGTGGAGGCGTCTGCGTCGTCCGTGTGCTCGTCGGGCCAAACGGTGATGAAGCCGTCGACGGGCAGGTCGCGAGGACGGACCGGCATCCCGTTCTCGTCCACGACCCGCCGGCCGCCGCCCCGGTAGGCCGTCTGCTTGAAGCCGCGGCCCGGGCGGGGACCGAGCGACCGGATCGGGAACAGCAGCGCCACACCCAGCGCTGCGCATGCCCCGCCCGCGGTGGCCACGAGGACGCGGCGTCGCTGCAGGCTGCTGCCCCCGGCCTGGAAGTCGGCGGCGAAGGCGGCCACGTCCTCCTCGCTCGACTCCATGGGGTGGCGGTCCTCCGCCACCTCGTCCGACGGCATGAAGTGCTTGGCCCACAGCACGATGCCGACCCCGATCCCGCCCAGCACGACGGCCAGCAGGACGCCCTCGGCCTGCGCCTGCCCACCCTCCCAGTAGACGACGGTCAGGCCGATGGCGGCGGCCGTCGCCACGAGGAAGCAGGCCGCCGCAGCCCGCTCGGTCCGGGCGCCGCGGCGCGTGAGCTCGTCGTCACCGGTCGACGGCGGTCGGGCGCTCACGGGCGGGTATTCGCCGCGGCCCCGGGGATCGGTCATGGCTCGCTCCCGCGCGTCCGGCGGACCGGGTTGCGGGTGCCGATCCACGCCACCAGGCACACGAGCGCCACCATCCCGACCAACCAGGCGACGAAGCCCTCGGGGATGGGGCCGGTGCGGCCGATCGGCAGGCCGCCCGGGTCCTCGGGATCGCCGAGGTAGCGCACGTAGCGCACCAGCCCGTTCAGCTCGTCGGAGTCGATGATGTCGGTCCCGAACACCGGCATCTCCCCCGGGCCCACCCGCACCGCCGACGCGATCTCCCTCGGTGTCGCCGACGTCAGGCGGGGGGCGGCACGGCCGTAGCTCAGCGCACCCCCGACGCCAGAGGCGCTGTGGCAGGCCTGGCAGTTGGCCCGGAACACCTCGCCGCCCACGGCCAGGTCGCCGGCGTCGGGGTCGACGTCGGGCACGTCGGGCCCGGTGCCGAGCGTGCCGACGAACGCGACCAACGCTTCGATCTCGTCCGGGTCGTAGGCCGGGTCCTTGCTTATGGGCTGGTCCTCGCTGTTGGCGAGCGGCATGCGCCCGGTGGAGAGGTAGTAGTAGGCGGCGGCCTCGCCCGCGTTCTCGAGCGACGGCCCCCGCACGCCGCCGTCCGCGCCCACGACGCCGCGGCCGTCCGGGCCGTGGCAGCTCGAGCAACCGGTCTCGTACAGCTCGCGCCCCTGGGCCACCAGCTCGTCGTCACCCCCGTCGCCGGGTTCGCCCCGACCGCCGGCGGTGCCACCGAGGCCGACGAACACCGGGGTCACGGCCGCTGTCGCCAACAGCGGCAGCGCCACCAGCACCCCATGCAGGCGCGGCCGCTTCATTGGAGCAGGTAGATGGTCGAGAACATGGCCACCCACACCACGTCGACGAAGTGCCAGTAATAGGCGCACACCTCGACGGTCTGGTGCGCCGGTGCCCGTGACCGCCCGGAGATGGCCACTGCGACGGCGCCCATGAACACCAGCCCGCCGATGACGTGCAATCCGTGGAAGCCCGTCATCAGGTAGAAGGTCGAGGCGTAGGCGTGGTCGTCGATGCGGAAGTCGGCCTGGACGTACTCGGCCACCTGGTTCAGAAGGAAGATCGCCCCCATGAGCGCGGTGACGCCCAGCCAGTTGACCGCCCCGCGGCGGTCGTCACGCCTGGACGCGCCGACCGCCATGTGCATGGCCCCGCTCGAGGCCACCAGGACCGCCGTGGCGGCGGCGGTGCGCGCGGTGTCGAGCTCGACGTCGGCGGGAGGCCACACGTCGTTCACCGACCGGAGCGTGAAGTAGGCGGCGAACAGGCCCGCGAAGAACATCAGCTCCGAGGCGAGCCAGACGATGACGCCGACCCCCAGCGGCGAGGGTGCCGAGGACTCTCGAGGTGCCTGCGCCGGCCCGGCCGTCAGCGACATCCCGACGTTTGTACCAGCTTCACGACGGACGG
>JBOGHG010000214.1:0-6859 GCA_050744525.1 Acidimicrobiales bacterium
ACGGCGTCCCGCACCTGACGGTCGAGCAGCCCGGCGTCGTACGGCCGCCCGTTCTCCCGCTCCTTCATCGTGTCGAGCAGCTCGGTCGGCCGGGCCAGGCTGCCGGCGTGCGTCGTCAGGATGCGTTCGGTGCTGCGCTTCATCGGGCTCCCCTTGGTAGAGGTGTCGTCACCTCTAGCTGACGCAGGTTATGTACGTCCAGCACGCCTGGAACTTCGCCCGCCCGTGGAACAGCACGTCCATGGCGTGGCGGATCAACGCCAGCCGGTCGGCGACCGCCTCGGGCGACGGCGGCGCGCCGTCGATCTTCTCGGTGCCGCCGACCCAGCCGAGCACGGCGTCGTGGTACGTGCGCAGCAGCTCGTACCAGTCGTCGACGCGTGCCTCGATGCTCGCCTCCCGGACGGATTCGACCTTGAGGCCCGCGAGCTCCAGGGTCTCGAGGTAGAAGTCCAGCGGGCGGGGTCGGAGGAACACGCGGTCGCGGTAGGCGGCGTGGGCCGCCATGCGTTCCTGGTTGTCCACGTCGGCGCGGTAGCTGGCGTACGCTGGGTCGTTGCGGACCAGGCCCTCGGCGAGGTCGCCGACCACCCACACGGTCTCGTCCAGGATCCACTCGTTGCGGCGAGCACGCGGGTTGCGGATGTTGCCGGAGTTGATGAGGACGTGGCCCCCCGGGCGCAAGGCTCGCAGCCACGACGCGACGGTGTCGGCGAGGTCCGGGTAGAGGTGGATCGCGTTGGTCGACACGATGGCGTCGACCCGGCGCTCGAGCAGCTGCGGGCCGAGCACCTCGTCGAGGCGCTGGAGGCGCCTCTCGGGCTCCAGGAAGCGAAGCAGCCGCAGCCCGACATCCGGATCGTCACGGAACTTCTCCAGCGCCACCCGGAGGAACTTCGGCGAGCTGTCGACGATCACCGTGCCGGCGCGAGCATCGAACATCCGCAGCTTCAGCCGATCCAGCAGTATGCCCGTGCCGCCCGAGTAGTCGACGAGGATGTCGCCGTCGTTCAGCAGGTGGGACAGCTCCTCGACCGTGGCGTCGAGGTTTCGGTACCAGCTGTGGTGGTCGACGTTGTCGTAGGCCTCGCCGAAGGCGTCGACCGGCTGGCGCGTCCAGTCGTCGTCGGGCAGGCGCTCCCAGCCCGCCGGCCAGGCGAAGGCGCGACGCGGCGTCGCCGGTTCGACCGGGGCCGACATCGCCCGGTGCAGCTCGATCAGCGACGCCACGTCCTGGGGACGGTGGCGGGCCCAGCCGCAGTCGGTGGCCACGCCGAAGTCGCGGACGAAACGCTGGGCGGCGACGATCCGGGCCCGGGCACCCAGCTCACCGTCGGATGGATGGAGCAAGCCGAGGTAAAGCCGCGTCTCCGGGCGGAGCACGAGCTGGGCCAGGGTCTCGAAGAACCGCAGGTCGACGCGGTCGCCCGCGACCGGCAGGTGGACCCAGTCGAGCGACCGGCTGAGGCTGAGGGAGAGCGCGTTCGCCACGTCGACGAGCGGCTGGGCGTGGTACGGCCGGTCACGGTGGTGCGCCTCGTGCCCGTGACAGAAGTGGTACCCGAGCTGCACGCCCGGGGGTATGGAGCGACCCAGGCGGACCAGCCGCTCGACGATGCCCGATCGTGGGTCGCCGAACCACACGGGCATGACCCCGTCGAGCATCGCGAACTCGAAGTTCGTGTCCCACTGGATCGCGAGCTGGTCGTGCGGGATGGCGTCGAAGATCCCGGCCAGCTCGTGGAGCATCCGCTCCTCGTACAGCGGCTCGATGCGGGACTGGTCCTCCGGGGCGACGAACGCGGCGATGGGCGCCAGCGGCGTCGGCAGCGAGACCTGGAAGCGGCAGTGCGGGGGGACCTGCCCGTCCCGCTTGCGGCGAGCGAAGATGCCGTACGACGAGATCGCGGCCTCGGCATAGCCCAGGTCGTCGAAGCGCAGCGTGTCGAGAGACTCGCCGTCGCGCACCCGCAGGCGGGGCAGCGCCCGATGGGGTTGGTCGCCCGGTGGGCAGACCTCGAACTCGGGGCGGGAGCTCAGCACCGGGTACTGCCACACGATCCAATCCGACCGCGGACCGGTCTCGCCGTCGGGGAGCTGCACGACCCGGTCACCGAGCTCCGTCGCCATCACCTGGAACACCTCTTCGGCGCTGCGCAGCGGGACGCTGCCCACCAGCAGCACTCCGCGCGTGGCCGGACCGCGGCTTTGCTCGAGCATGAGAGGCCCCTTGCCTTCGGCGTCGCCCTGAGTATCCGGGCACCCGGCCGACCCACAAAGCGCCGCGTTCGCCGGACGCGAACGCTTCCGAGGAAGCGGCTCGCAATCTCAGGCAAACTGATACCGTTAGCGCCGCCGCGCCTGCGGACGGGGCAGCGAACAGGTGGTGCACCGGTGCGAGCGGCCTGCGCCGGGCACCGCGGCAATGACCGGTGGAGGGGGAGCATATGAGACGGTCACTGTTGGTCATCGTCGCAGTCAGCGGCCTGATGCTCGCGGCGTGCGGAGACGACGACGGCGCGGCGGACACTGCGCCCGAGGAGGCGCCGGAAGACACGGTGGCTCCGGTCAGCGGGAGCGGCAGCAACATCCAGGCCTCGGGCGAGTGCGGGGCCGGGGCGGGCGAGGAGGCGACCGGCGAGCCGATCAAGCTCGGCGGCATGGCCACCAACATCCCGGGCGTCGACTTCACGTGGATCACCGAGATGACCGGCGCGTACTTCGAGTGCGTGAACGACAACGGCGGCATCGACGGCCGCCCGATCGAGTACATCGCCGTGGAGGAGCAGGTCGATCCGCAGCAGATCTCGTCGCTGGCCACCAAGCTCGTGGAGCAGGACCAGGTCCTCGGCATCGTCGGCAGCACGAGCCTCATCGAGTGCAGCGTCAACCGTGACTACTACGCCGAGCAGGGCTACTACCTGATCATCGCCGGTGTCGCCCAGGACTGCTTCACCAGCCCGAACTTCTCGGCCGTGAACATGGGGCCCTACTACTCGAGCCTCGGCGGGGCGCAGGCTGCGCTCCGGGCGGGCGCGGAGGGGAAGCTCGTCGTCGTCTCGCCCAACCAGCCCGGCTTCGACCTCATCAACAGCGGCGTGGTCGAGTTCGCCGAGGAGAACGACATGGAGGGCGTGAGCATCCTCGAGGACGTGCCCATCAACGACCCCGCGGGGCTCGCCCAGCGCCTGGTCGCCGAAGCGGGTGACGGCGGCGGCGTGGTGCTCGACTTCACCGGACCGACGGTGCTGCCGCTGCTGCAGGCCATCGAGCAGCAGGGGCTGATCGATTCCGTGATCTGGGCCAGCTCCACCCCGCCCAACGACCCTTCGCTGGCGGCCGAGCTCAGCGAGGCCTGGAACGGCAAGTTCCTCATCAACGCCGAGTTCAACGTGCTCGACTCCGGGCAGCCCGACCAGGAGCACATGAACGAGATCCAGGCCGAGTACGCACCCGACGTCCCGATCTCGAGCTTCGCCCAGATGGGCTACCTCGCCGGTCGAATCGCCACCGACGCACTGCTCGGGATCGAGGGCGAGATCACCAAGGACAGCGTCAACGAGGCGTTCAGGGGCGTGACGAACTTCGTGAGCGACATCTGGTGTGCGCCCTGGTACTACGACAGCGGCGTGGGCTCGAATGTGTCCAACAACATCGACATCACCGTGGCGCCCGAGGACGGCAACATGGTCCAGGTCGAGGAGTGCTTCGAGATCTCGGCCCTGCCCGGCAACCCGCTCGACGACATCCGTGCGGCCGAGGAGGCGAACGACCTGAACACCGGCTAAGAGGCCCAGTGGCACTGACCGACACGACGGAGGAGATCAGGGTGCCCGGAGGCCCCCATGCCTGACCTCAAGCCGTTCCTGGTGCTCGGCTTCGCGCTCGGCGGGGTGTTCGCCATGTCCGGCGTCGGCCTGGTGGTGCTGTACCGGGCGACGGGCGTGCTGAACCTGGCCTACGGGGCCATCGGCGCCACCGGCGCCCTGATCACCTGGTCGTTGCTCGAGTCCGACTGGGCGCCGGACTGGCTGGCCTACCTGGCGTGCATCGCCTTCGGGGGCCTCGCAACCCTCTTGTACGGCGTGGTGTTCGGGCCCCGGTTCTCGGCCCGTGACCCGCTGGTGAAGGCGACCGCAACGCTGGGGCTCCTGCTGATCCTGCTGGGCACGATGCAGTGGATCTGGGGACGCGACCCGCACGGGATCACCCTGCCGACGACCCGCTGGAACTACGAGATCTTCGACGCTCGGGTGAGCGGCACCCAGATCATCGGGGTCGTGTTCGCCATCGTCGTGACCACCGGTACGGCCGTGTTCCTGCGCGTCACCAAGGTCGGGACGGCGATGCGGGCGTTGGCCAACGATCGCGAGATCACCGCGACGCTCGGCGTACCGGTCCGCCGAGTGGAGGCGGCAGCGTGGTTCGGTTCCGGGCTCCTGTGCGGCGGGGCCGGGCTGCTGCTGTCGAACCTGGTGGGCCTCGACATCGTCGGGCTGACCTTCCTGGTGATCCCGGCGCTGGCCGCCGCACTCATAGGCCAGCTCCGCTCGCTCTGGGTGACGTTGGCGGCCGGCTTTCTCATCGGCATCATCCAATCGGGGCTGACCGCGTTCTCGGAGGTCGCCGAGTACCGCAACCTGACGCCGTTCGTGCTGGCGATCGTGGCGCTCCTGTGGTTCGCGATGAGGCGCCAGCCAGGGCTCCTGCGGTCGTCCGGATGACGGCGGTCCGCACGCTCCACGGCGACGAGACGACCGCGACCAGCGAGGTGCGCACGCGCGGGTCGCTGCGCGGACCGGTTCGGCTGCTCGTCATGGCGGGGCTGGTGGCCTTCGTGGTGCTCGGCCTGCCGACGCTGCTCGACCGGTACTGGCTGCAGATCGTGACCTCGGTCGTGATCTACAGCATCGTGACGCTGGGGCTGGGACTGTTGATCGGGCGGGCCGGCATGGTTTCGCTGTGCCAGTTCTTGCTCCTGGCGATCGGTGCCTGGGTGGCGCTGCGACTCGACTATGCAACCTCGCTGCCGTTCCCGGTCCTCATCCTGATCGCCGGCGTCGTCAGCGGCGTCATCGGCGCGCTCATCGGGCTTCCGGCACTGCGGCTCTCGGGTCTCTACCTGGCGCTCATCACGCTCATGGCGGCGGGCGCGATCACCGTGGTGCTGCGGATCGCCCAGTTCCCCAACGGCGGCGGCGGCTTCTTCGGCAACTCGGCGGCGGGCGGCGCCTCGTCGCGGTTGCCGCGGCCGGATGTCGCGACCGGCGACACCGCCTACTTCCGCTACTGCGTCGCCGTGGCCGGCCTCATGTTCCTGCTGGCGTTGTGGCAGGTCCGGGGCAAGTCCGGCCGGGCCTGGGCGGCGCTGCGGCAGAGCCAGGCCACCGCGGTCGCCGCCGGCGTCAACACCACGCTCTACCGACTGTGGGCGTTCGCGCTGGCGTCGTTCATGGCGGGGATCGCAGGGGGCCTGCTGGCGGCAGCCAGCGGCGGCGTCAACATCAACCAGTTCCCGGTTCAGAACTCCATCCTGTTGTTGGCGGTCGTGTTGATGGGTGGCGTGTACAGCCTCTGGGGTGCCCTGGTTGCCGCCCTGCTGCTGCGGCTCCTGCCCGCACTGCTCGACGACTGGGGTGTCTCGACCGAGCTTCTCACCATCCTGTTCGGCATCGGCATCCTGCAGGTGCTGCTGACCGCGCCCGGCGGCCTCGCCGACCAGGTGCCGAAGGATCTGACCAACCTCGGACGGGGGCTGCGCAACCTCGTGACCCCCAGGGCAAAGCGGGCGGTGCCGCCGACGTGATCGAGGTCGACGACCTGACGGTCCGGTTCGGTGGCGTGGTCCCGATCGACCGCATGACCGTGACCCTGGCCGGCGGCACCTGCGGGCTCATCGGCCCCAACGGCGCCGGCAAGACCACGTTCTTCAACGTGCTCAGTGGCTTCGTCAAGCCGATCGCGGGGTCGGTACGTGCCTTCGGGGAGGACCTGTTGGCGGTGGCCGACTTCAGGCGGGCGCGCTGGGGCGTGCGCCGGACCTTCCAGACCGAGCAGGCCATCGCCAGCCTGTCTGTGTACGACAACGTGCTCCTGGTGCACGAGAACACCGGTGGTGCCCGCGCGACGCGGCGCCAGGACGTCATGGATGCGGTCACGTTCGTGGGGCTCGAGCGAGAGGCGAACCATCAGGTGGGCACGCTCGGCGTCGGCGGCCGGCGCCTCGTCGAGGTGGCGCGGGCCGTCGTCGGCAGGCCGCGCCTCGTGCTGCTGGACGAGCCGGCCGCCGGGCTCCCGGCCGACGAGACCGAGCACCTCGCGCAGCTGATCCGCCGCATCCCGGAGGAGACCGAGGCGCCGGTGATCCTCGTCGACCACGACATGAGCCTGGTGTCGGCCTGCTGCGCGCAGACCGCCGTCCTCGACTTCGGCCGGCTCATCGCCTCGGGCACCACGTCCGAGGTGTTGCGGGACGAGCACGTCATCGGCGCCTACCTCGGCACCGAGGAGGCGGTGTGACCGCCACCGCCGAGACCCCCGACCCGGGCGGGACCGCGCTGCGCCTCGAGGAGCTGTCGGTGCCCCGCGCCGGCCGCCCCGTGCTGCGAGACGTCTCCCTGGAGATCCCGCCAGCCAAGGTGACCACGCTGCTCGGGCCCAACGGCGCCGGGAAGTCGACACTCGTCCTCAGCGTCGCCGGCGTGCTCCGACCCACCGCGGGACGGGTCTTCCTGGGCGAGCGCGACCTCACCAAGCGCCCACCCGAGCAGGTCCGCCGCGCCGGTGTGGCCATCGTGGCCGAGGGCCGGCGGGTCCTGTCGGAGCTCAGCATCGCGGACAACCTCCGCATCGCCACCTA
>JBOGHG010000215.1:0-6818 GCA_050744525.1 Acidimicrobiales bacterium
CAGCAGCGGGTGCTGCGCGACCAGGTGGCCCTGGCGACGCTGACGGTTCACTTGTCCGAGGAGGAAGCGCCCTCGCCCAGCGATGACACCCCTGGCTTCGCCGACGGCCTCCGGCGCGGCTGGGTGGTCGTGGTGGACGGCGGCCGGATCGCCTTGGCCGTAGCCGGGTTCGTGCTCCCGCTCGCAGTGCCGGTCGCGCTGGTGGCACTGGCCGTGCGCCGGTGGCAGCGCCGACGCCCCGCCGCTGCGCCGGCCGAGTGACCATTCCGTCGCCTGCCGGCGCGTGCCGCGGCCGCATGCCCGTCGTGGCGCGTGATCACACGGTGTGATCACGCGGCGTCGCTGCCGAACAGCGTGGGGGCTCGGGCCTTGTGGTCGCGTGTCCGGGATGGCGGGCCCTTGTCGTCGGGTGCCGCCGAGTGATTGCTGGGGTGGTGGGGGTGGTCGGGGGGTACGAGGGGTCGTCGGCCTTTACCGGCGACGAGGGCCCAGCCGTGGTGGGTCTTGCGTTTGTGGCAGGGGTCGCAGAGCCGGTCGAGGTTGTCGAGGCGCGTCTCGTGGACCGCGATCCAGGGTTGGCGGTGGTCGTGTTGGATCTGGAGGGTGTGGGAGCAGAGCGAGTTGGTGCATGCCGGCGAGGTCCAGAGCATGGCGACGCGTTGGGCGGCGGTGGGGCCTCGGCCCAGGTGGGTGACGTTGACGACGTCGACGCCTTTGGTGATCACGAGCTTGAGGATGGCGTCGCCGAGCAGGGTGCGGGCGACCCGGGCGGGGACTGGGCCGACGCCGGCGATGTCGCAGGTCTCGTCACGCTCGGTGCGGCCCCGTAGCAGGGCCTCGAGATCGACTCGCAGCAGGGACAGGAACGCCGGGTTCGCGGTCTTGGGACGCGCCGGGGCCGTGGCGGTGGCCGCGGCGGTGGGAACCTGTGGGCTGGTCGTGGCGGTGGCCGCCGCGGTGGGGATCTGTGGGCTGGTCGTGGCGGCGCCCGGCGGGGGCGGACGATCCTCGACGTTCGCAGGCGGCGGGGGCGGACGATCCCCGCCATTCGGGGGGCGGGCGCCGCCGCGGGCCCGTCGGGCGAGCTCGATGAGGGCGTCGAACGCGTAGGCGTCTCGAGCTTCTCGGCGACCCTGGCGGCGGGCGGCGCGGAAGAGCTCGTCGATGATCGGGTCCAACGCGGCGTTGAAGGCGGCACCGGCGTCGGGTGTGCCCCGCCCCTGGAGGTTCCAGGCTCCTTCGCCGTCACTCCAGCGGCGCAGGCAACGCCCGGCGTGGATACGTCTGTGGGTTGGCCTCGGGATCGGGGTCGGCGGCCGCTTTGGCCCGGTTGGCGCGCTGGCGCAGCTCCCCCAGGCTGGACCGCTGGGCGGCTGCCAGCAGCGACTGCTCGGCGTCGGGGTTGACGCTGGCGGCGTCGGCGATGGTGTCGGCCTGGGCCCGCGACAACTCGCCGCGGCGCAGCGCCGCCTGGGTCGCCGCCAGCCCCCGGACCCGCTTGGAGGTTTCCAGGCCACTGCGGGCCGCGCCCACCGAGCCGCCCGAACTACGGGCCAGGTGCTCGGCCGCCGTGCGGTCACCGTCCCGGGCCCACGCCCGCGACTCCTCGACCCGTTGGGCCAGCAACGTCTTGGCCGCCGCGGCCAAGCGTTCGATGCCGTCGAACGCCTGCCACATCGCCGCTGTGTCGGGCGACGGCACCTCGCCGGGCACCAGGCGCCCCACCTGGGACCGCAGCACCTTCTCCATGTCCTGCACGTGCCGAAGTTTCAGGCCCACGAACACACGTACGATGCTACCAGCCCATCGGCACGTTTTCAACGTTTTCCGTGATTTTGGGTGAGCCCGGATTGTTCTCGGTGTGGGTCAAGGTCGTTGGGGTGACCCAGCATCCTGTGCGGGTCGGCCGGAGCCCTCGCCCCCGTCGCGGACGCCCATCAGGTCGTAGAGCACCGAGAGCGTGGCAGCGAGCGTCTCGTCGGTGACAGCGTGGGGATCGAGCAGCCGGTGGACCGACAATCCCTCGAACACCGCCAGCGAGATCTCGGCGAGCTGGCGTGTCGGGTACCTGGGGGTCACGCCATGGACAGCGTGCTCCTGCTCTATGAGCTGCTGCACCAGCCCACGCCATCGCTCGATGCTCGCCGCGAGCTTCGCCCGGGCCTCCGGGTTCCGGCTCGCGTACAACAAGAACTCGAGGTAGAGCGGGCTGAGCGTGTCGTCCCAGATGAACATGGGCGTCCGGATCAGGTCCGCCATCTGGGGCAGCAGCGCGGCAGCGTCGTGGGGGCTCGTGTCGAGCACCTCGTCGACCAACACGAACTGGCGCTCGATGCGGTCCGCCACCAGCGCCAGGAACAGGTCGTCCTTGCTCTTGAAGTTCGAGTAGACGGCACCCTTGGTGAAGCCGGCGGTGGCGGCGATCTCGTCCAGGGTCGCGGCGTGGAACCCGGAACGGGAGAAGACGATGGCCGCGGCATCGAGCAGGTGCTGGCGGGTCATGGCCCGCCGCCGCTCGGGCGTCAGCGGCTCGAACGTCACGTCGGGCCCGCCTTGCAGTACCCGAGGCCACGATGGATACTCATGAGTATGTCATCTACGGGCTGGAATCCCACAGGCCCAAGAGTAGCTCCCGGCCGTGCCGCTGACGACGGGTTCGCCTGGCTCGTCCGGCGCCGCCGGTGGGAGCTCCGGTTGGAGGACCTCGAGCGACGCCGCGGCACGTATCCCGTGGCCGTTGCCGACCTCCCGTCAGGTGAGCGCCGCCCGCAGCGCCGCGGCGGCCTCGTCGATGGCGGCCTTGCCCTCGGGGACGAGGTCACCCATCGAGAAGAACCCGTGGATCACGGAGTCGTAGCGGCTGGCCTTGGCGGCGACGCCGGCCGCCTGCAGCTTGGCGGCGTAGGCCTCGCCCTCGTCGCGCAGCGGGTCGTACTCGGCCGTGATCACCAGCGCCGGCGCCACGCCCCGCACGGCCTCGTCGGCGGCGCGCAACGGTGACATGCGGGGATCGTTCCAGTCCTCGGCGCCGCAGTAGTGCCCCCGGAACCACGTCATGTCGGCCCTGGTGAGGAAGTAGCCGTCCGCGTTCTCGTCGATCGACCCATGCGACAAGTGCATGTCGGCCGCCGGGTACACGAGCAGCTGGAAGCGCAACGCCGGTCCGGTGTCCCGCAGCTGCTGGGCCGCCACGGCGGCCAGGTTGCCGCCGGCCGAGTCGCCGCCGACGGCCATGCGGGCGGGATCGATCGCCAGGTCGGCGGCCGCCGACGGCTCCGCCACCCACCGCACCGCGGCCAGGCAGTCGTCGACGGCCGCCGGGAACGGGTGCTCGGGCGCCAGCCGGTAGTCGACGGCCACGATCGTCACGCCACTCGCCGCCGCCAGGGCGCGGACGGTGGCGTCGTGGCTCTCGAGGTCGCCGATGACCCAGCCGCCGCCGTGGAAGAATACGAGGACCGGGCGCGGCCCGGGAGCGGCCGTGGGCACGTACACCCGCACCGGTATGTCACCGCCGGGCCCGGGGAACGTCCGGTCGGTCACGGAGGCCATCTCCGCCTTGCTGGCCAGGGCGCTGAACTGGTTGTAGGCCACCCGCACCTGCTCGGGCGTCTGCTCCTCGATCGGTGGGCTACCCAACGCAGCCATCGCATCGAGGAGCGACCTCACCTGCGGCGTGACAGCCATCTTCCCCTCTTCCCCCTCTTCCCCTCTTCCCTCCAGCCTCCGGCCCGACGGCCACGACGGCATCCAGATCTTGTCACGCCTTCCCGTAGAACAGGCGCTCGACCACCCGTCGCGCCCGGCGCGTCACCCGCCGGTACTCGTCCCGCAGTCGGGCAGCGGTGGTGTCCAGCGAGCGGGCCAGGTGTGAGAGGTCATCCGGTCGCTGCGGCAGCGCGTCCACCGCCGAGGGCGCCGAGCCGACGAGCCACCAGCGGTTGCGGGCGCGTTCGCAGAAGCGGTAGGCGGCCTGCAGGACGTTGGCGTCGTCGCCGCTCACCACTCCGGCGGACGTCAATCGCTCCAGCGCGCCCATCGTCGACGGGGCCCGAGTGCCGGTCCGCATCTGCAGCAGCTGGACGGTGAACTCGACGTCCGTCAGCGATCCCCTGCCCAGCTTCAGATGGAACTCGGGGTCCTCCCCCGGGGGGATGCGCTCCCGCTCGATGCGGGCCTTCATGCGCCGCACCTCGCGCCCGTCGTCGGCGCTGAACGGACGGCCCCATACCGCCTGGTCCAACAGTGCGAGGAAGCGCGCCCCGAGCGCCGGGTCGCCGGCCACCGGCCGGGCCCTGGCCATGGCCTGCCGTTCCCAGGTGAGCGCCCAGCGGTCGTAGTACGCGGCGTAGCCGTCGATGGTGCGGGACAGCGCGCCCTGGCGACCCTCGGGCCGGAGGTCGGAGTCGATGTCGTAGATCCGCTGCGCCGGCGTGGCGCCGGCCAGGAACCGCCGCATGCCGGCCGCCACCCGGAGGCCCTCCTCGTGATCGGCGGGGGTGGAACCCTCGTGGACGAAGAGCACGTCGAGGTCGCTGGCGTAGGACAGCTCGCCGCCTGCGAACCGGCCCAGGGCGACCACCGCGAACGGCACCTGCGGCTCGAGCGCCGCCAGCGCGGCGCCCGCAGACGCCTCGGCCAGGGCCGCGAGGTCGGCCCCGACCGTCACCACGTCCGCGCCGAACACGTCCCGTGCCGCCACACCCAGCAGGTGACGGCCCCGCCAGCGGCGCAGGGCCTGTTGGCGGTCGTCGACGTCGGTGCGCCAGTCCAGCGCCCTGTCGGCCGAGTCCGCCAGGGCGGCGTGATCCAGGGTCTGCAGGCGGTCGACGTCGGCCAGCCGCACGATCAGGTCGGGGTTGGCCGCCAGGATGTCGCCGAGCAGCCCGCTCGTCCCCAGGAGCTGGCACAGGCGGTGGGCGACCTCGGGGCTGTCGCGGAAGGCGTTGGCCAGCTCCATGGTTCGCTGCTCGCCCGAGGCCAACTTTCGCAGGCCCAGCAGTCCCACGTCGGGGTCGGGCGACGTGGACAGCCAGTCGAGCACCAGCGGAAGGAGCTGTTGCATCATGCGCGACGAGCGGGTGAGGCCACGGGTCAGCTCGCGCACCGCGTCCCGCGTGCGGTCGGCGTCGGCGAACCCGAAGCTCGCCAACGCGCTGGCTGCCGCATCGGGAGACATGCGACCGGCGCCGGCCAGGGCATCGAGCAGCGGCCGGAAGTAGAGACGTTCGTGGATCCGGCGCACGACGTTGCGTTGGCGGGCGAGATCGCGGTCGAACGCCTCCGTGGGGCCCGATTCGGGCGTGCCCCGATAGCCGAGCACGCGGGCGATGCGGCGGCGATGGTCACGATCCGCCGGGAGCGTGTGCGTCTGTTGCTCGTCCTCGATCTGCAGGGCGTGTTCGACCCGGCGCAGGGCGCGGTAGGCACCGGCCAGGCCGTCGGCGTCATCCGGGGCGACGTAGCCGGCGGCCCGCATCTCGGCCAGCGCCGTCAGGGTCGTGGGCGAGCGCAGCTCCGGGTCCGCCCGGCCGTGCACGAGCTGCAGCACTTGCACGGCGAACTCGATGTCGCGGATGCCGCCCGGCGCCCGCTTGACCTCGCGCTCGGCCATGCCGCGGCGGACGACCTCGGCCTCCGCCCTCTCCTTGAGCACTCGGAGCGAGCGCAGGTCGTCAGCGCTGAAGCGTCGGCCCCAGAGGGCGAGCGCCGCCGCGGACGCCCAATCCCGTCCGACGCCCGGGTTGCCGGCGACCGGCACGGCCTTGAGCAACGCCTGGAACTCCCAGGGCTGCGCCCAGCGGTCCCAGTAGGCGGCGTAGCTGTCGACGGACCGGGTCAGCGCGCCGTCGCGCCCCTCGGGGCGGAGGTTGGCGTCCACGCGGAAACAGCGCCGGGCGAGGTCGAGCACCTTCCGGGCCTGGCGGGCGTCGCCGTCGACGAACAGCACGTCGACGTCACTGGCGTAGTTGAGCTCGCGGCCCCCGAGCTTGCCCATGCCGATCACCGCCAGGTCACCGCCGTCACCGCCGTCAGCGCCGTCAGCGCCGTCAGCGCCGGCGATGCGAACCACGGCCCGGAGCACGGCCGTCGCCAGATCGGCGAGGGCGGCGGTCGTGGTCTCCAGGTCGTCGAGGCCCAGCAGGTCCCGGGCCATGATGCGAAGCTGCTCGAGGCGTTTCCAGCGGACCAGCTCGTCGATGTCGGCAGCGCTGCCGTCGGGGACCGCGGTGTCGAGATCGGCCAGGACGGCCAGGGCGGCGGGGTCCGTGTGGATCAGCCGGGTCGCGGTGCGGCTGGCTGCCACCGTGGTCACGAACACCCGGGCGAGCATGGAATCGGCCGCCAGGCGCTCGCCCACCGAGCCATCCACGCGGTCGAGCGCCGCGTGCACGGCCAAGGGGTCCGCGCTCCGCTCGATCAGGTCGGACAGCTTGCCGATGTCCACGCGATCCACACCCCGAGTCTGCACCCGGCCCCATACCCTTGACCCCGTGATGCGGCTGCGTGTGGCGCTGTGCCAGATCAACACGACGGTCGGCGATCTCGAGGGCAACGTCGAGCGGGTCGTCGCCGCCCTCGCGGACGCCGAGGCCCAGGGCTGCGACCTGGCGGTGTTCCCGGAGCTGGCGCTCACCGGCTACCCGCCCGAAGACCTGCTCCTCAAGCCCGGCTTCATCACCGACAACCGGGCGGCGCTCGACCGGGTGGCGGCTGCCAGCGGCAGCTGTGCGGTGGTGGTCGGGTTCGTGGACGCCGACCGCGACCTCTACAACGCCGCCGCCGTGTGCGCGCACGGCGAGGTGCGGGCCGTGTAT
>JBOGHG010000216.1:0-6802 GCA_050744525.1 Acidimicrobiales bacterium
TCGGCGATCAGGTGTTCGGGGGGCCGTACATCATCGACACCGTCGGGAAGAGCCCGAACACCAACATCGGGGCCGGGGTCTGGCGGTTCGACACCGCCACCGGCGGGGCCAGCGACGTCGTGGCCGCGCCCGTACAGGAGGGCCTGCACGCCCTGGGACTGCACCAGGTCGGGTGGCAGGGCGACGAGTTCCACACGCCGTTCACGACCACGGTCGGCAGCGCCTCGGTGACGCCGTCGTCGGTGGAGGTCTCGACGACCGCCGACACCGGGAGCTTCGATGTGACGTTCGAGTCGGGCGTCGATCTCGACGGGCTGACGGCCGAGGCGTTCGGCCTCAGCCAGCCGACCGTGACCACCGAGACGGCGCAGCAGGACGACCCGAACGACTTCACCACGGCCTCCATCAAGCGGGACGTCACCGTGCAGCACGCCTCGCGGCTCACCGTGACCACGGCGCTCCCGGGCAACGACATCGACCTGTTCGTGCTGCGCGACGCCAACGGTGACGGCGCCTTCACCGAGGACGAGGTCGTCGGGTCGTCGACGACGCCCGAGGGCGACGAGTCCGTCGAGCTCGTCGCGCCACCCGACGGCAACTACCAGGTGTGGGTCCACGGCTTCGGCGTGGCCGGGTCGCCGACCTTCCCGCTCACGATCGACCCCATCCAGGGCAACGACCTCACCGTCGGCGGCCTGCCCGCCGGTCCCGTCCCGGCCGGGACCCCGGTCACCCTCACGGTGGACTTCGCCCGCCAGATGACCGCCGGCCAGGACTACTTCGGCGAGTTGCTGCTCGGCCCGCCGTCGGCGCCCACGGCGCTGACGGTCCCGATCAGGATCAGCCGCACATAGCCGCTTCGAGGGGGGAGGGTCTCCCTCCCCCCTCTGAAGAGCGGGCGTGCTAGGCAGGTGGTGTGCCCAGTCTCGACGAGTCAGGCGAGGCGCTGGCACCGCTGCTGGGCCGCTTCTTGCCCCGGCAACGGTGGTACGCCGGCAGCGAGCCGCCGGCCGACGTGGCGGTCACCACCCTCGACTCCCGCGCGGGCGATCCATCGCTCGTGTGGCTGCTGGTCGACGCCGTCGATCCCGACGGCGGCCGTGCCACGTACCAGATCGTGCTGGGCGGGCGGCCGGCGCCCTGCGACTGCGAGTTCCTCCAGGGCAAGGCGCGGTTGACGCTCGGCGAGGTCGACGGCTGGATCTACTACGACGCGCTCGTCGACCCCGATCTGGCGCTGCTGGTGCTCGAGAAGGTGGCACCTGACGAGTCGGCGGACGTCGCCCGACCGCTCGTGGTCGAGCAGTCCAACACGTCGGTGGTCTACGACGAGCGGCTCATCCTCAAGCTGTTCCGCCGGGTCCACCCGGATCCCAACCCCGACGTGGAGATCACCAAGCTGCTCGGCGAGCGGGGCTTTTCCCACGTCGTGCCGCAGCTGGCCGAGCTGCGATACGAGGGTTTCGACCTGGCGGTCGTGCGGCAGTACCTGCTGGGATCCACCGACGCCTGGGAGCTGGCGCACACCTCGCTGCGCGACCTGCTCAACACCCGGGTCCCGCCCGACGAGGCGGGCGGCGACTTCGGTCCCGAGGCGCTGACGCTCGGCGACGTGACGGCGCGCCTGCACCTGGCCATGGCCGAGGTGTTCGGCACCGAACCCGGGTCGCCCGAGGACTGGCTCGACGGCTTCAGGGCCCAGCTCGAACGACTGCCGGACGTCGCGGCCGCGGCGGCGACGCCGGTGGTCGAGATCGTCGACGCCGCGGCCGTGCATGCGGCGCTGGCCGCGCTGGTCGACGTCGCCGACCCGGGGCGGGCCGCCCGCATCCACGGCGATCTCCACCTGGCGCAGATCCTGCTGGCCGACGCCGGCTGGTTCGTGCTCGACTTCGAGGGGGAACCGGTCCGGCCGGTGGCCGAGCGGGTGCGGACCTCGTCGCCGCTGCGGGACGTGGCCGGCATGGTTCGGTCGTTCCACTACGCCGCCCGCACCGGCCTCGCCGAGCGGGGCCGCGACGTCGACCCCGAGCTGGTGGACCTGGCGAACCAGTGGGAGTCACGGGCCGCGGACGAGTTCTGGCGGGGGTACCAGTCCGTCACCGGCATCGACCGGCTGTTGCCGGCCTCGACCGCCGACCGCGAGTCGTTGCTGCGGGCCTTCGAGCTCGACAAGGCGATCTACGAGATCATCTACGAGCTATCGCACCGGCCCGACTGGGTAGACATACCGGCATCCGCCGTGCGGCGCACGCTCGCACTCGTCGCCTAGCAAGGACCGCCGATCGTTAGGACGCCGATGGCCTCGGTCCCCCGAACCGCCGAGATCGAGTCGCTGGTGACGGGAACGTGCCGCGACCCGCATCGATTCCTGGGCGTCCACGATGACGACGGGAAGGTGGTGGTCCGGGCCTGGCGGCCGGAGGCGACGGCGGCCACGCTCGAGGGCCGGCCGATGCGCCGGGTCCACGACGGCGGCGTGTTCGAGGCGGTCCTCGACTCGGCACCGGCCCCCGGCTACCAGGTGACCTATCGCTGGGGCGGGGACGACGACGGCGCACACACGGTGGTCGAGCCCTGGGGCCTGTGGCCCACCCTCGGCGAGTTCGACATCCACCTCGTGGGCGAGGGCCGCCACGAGCGCCTCTGGTCGGTGCTGGGAGCCCATCCGGGGGTGCACCAGGGCGTGGAGGGCACGGGCTTCGCCCTGTGGGCGCCCTCGGCCCGGGCGGTGCGGGTGGTGGGCGACTGGAATGGCTGGGACGGCCGGGTCCACCCGCTGCGGACCCTCGGGGCCTCGGGCGTCTGGGAGATCTTCGTTCCCGAGGCGCGCGCCGGGCACAGGTACAAGTACGAGGTCCTGGGCGCGGACGGGTCGTTGCGGCTGAAGGCCGATCCCGTCGCCACGGCCGGCGAGGCGCCACCCGACACCGCCAGCGTGATCTTCCGGTCGAGCTTCGCGTGGGGCGACGGCGAGTGGATGACCCGTCGCGCCGCCGCCCGCCCCTGGGACGAGCGGATGGCCGTCTACGAGGTGCACCTCGGCTCGTGGCGCCGGCACCCCGACGGCCACTACCACGGCTACCGCGAGCTCGCCGAGGGCCTCGCCGACCATGTCGCGAACCTCGGTTTCACGCACGTCGAGCTGCTGCCACCCACCGAGCATCCCTACGACCCGTCCTGGGGCTACCAGGTGTCGAGCTACTTCGCCCCGACCGCCCGCTTCGGCGATCCCGACGGCTTCCGGTTCCTGGTCGACCACCTGCACCGCCGGGGGATCGGCGTCCTCATCGACTGGGTGCCCGCCCACTTCCCCCGGGACGACTGGGCGTTGGCGCGCTTCGACGGCACCGCGCTCTACGAACACGCCGACCCGCGGCAGGGCGAGCACCCCGACTGGGGCACCCTGGTGTTCAACTTCGGCCGCAACGAGGTGCGCAACTTCCTCATCGCCAGCGCCCGCTACTGGCTGGAGGAGATGCACGTCGACGGCCTGCGGGTCGACGCGGTGGCCTCGATGCTCTACCTCGACTACTCCCGCCGCGACGGCGAGTGGGTGCCCAACCGCCACGGCGGGCGCGAGAACCTCGAGGCCATATCGTTCCTGCAGGAGATGAACGTGGTGGTCCACCGCGACTTCCCGGGCGTGCTCACGGTGGCCGAGGAGTCGACGGCCTGGGGCGGGGTGTCCCGGCCGGTGGACGCCGGCGGCCTGGGATTCAGCCAGAAGTGGAACATGGGCTGGATGCACGACACGCTCGAGTACTTCGGCCACGAACCCGTGCACCGCCGCTGGCACCACGACCTGCTCACCTTCGGGCTCACCTACGCCTGGACCGAGAACTACGTGCTGCCGCTGAGCCACGACGAGGTCGTGCACCTGAAGGGTTCCCTGCTGAACAAGATGCGCGGCGACCCGTGGCAACGCTTCGCCAATGTCCGCGCGCTGTACGCCTGGATGTGGTCGCATCCCGGCAAGCAGCTGCTGTTCATGGGCGCCGAGCTGGCGCAGGAACGGGAGTGGAGCCAGGACCGCGAGATCGACTGGTACCTGCTGGCCGATCCGCTGCACCGGGGCGTGCGCGACCTGCTCCGCGAGCTCAACAGGGTCGAGGCGGCGCACCCGGCGTTGTGGTCCGGCGACACGACGCCCGCGGGCTTCGCCTGGCTCGACGCCAACGACCGTGACACCTCGGTGTACGCGTTCCTGCGGTTGGGGTCGGCGGGCGCCGCCGGGGAGGTGGCCTGTGTCGCCAACCTCACCCCGGTGCCACGCCACGGCTATCGGGTCGGCCTGCCCCTGCCGGGCCGTTGGGTCGAGGTGCTCAACACCGACGAGGAGCGTTGGGGCGGCAGCGGCGTGGTCCAGCCGGAGGTGCACACCGATGGCACGCCATGGCAGGGACAGCCCGACTCGGCGGTGCTGACGCTGCCGCCGCTGGCGGTCCGCTGGCTGGTGCCCGGGAAGTAACCAACAGGGTGGAGGCCGCCGGGGCCGGGGTGGGAAGCTGGACGTTCCTGTGCCCGCCGACCTCCCTCCGGCCCCACTAGACGACGACGAGAAGAGCCTGCTCACGCCGCAGTTCGCGGTGGTGATGCTGGCGGCGTTCGCGTACTTCATCGCCCTCGGAGCGCTGATCCCCACGGTGCCCCGGTTCGTCGAGGGCGAGCTGGGCGGCGGCGGCGTGCAGGTAGGCGTCGGCGTCGGCTCGCTGGCGGTGACGGCGGCCCTGCTGCGGCCCTGGACGGGACGGATCGGGGACACGCGGGGCCGGCGCGTGCTGGCGGTGGCCGGCGCCTCCGTGGTCGGGGCGTCGATCCTGCTCTATGGCGTCGCCACCGAGCTGTGGATGCTCGTGCTCGCCCGGCTGCTCACCGGCGCCGGCGAGGCGGCGATGTTCGTGGGCGTGGCCACCGCCGCCCAGGACCTGGCGCCCGACCACCGCCGCGGCGAGGCGGCGTCGTATTTCTCGGTCGCGCTCTACGGCGGCCTGGCCGTCGGTCCACCGATCGGCGAGTCGCTGGTCACCCACGGCTTCACCACGCTGTGGATCACCCTGGCGGCGTGCTGCGCGTGCGCCGCGATCACGAGCCTGTGGATCCCCAAGGGACACACGGTGGCCGTGGCGCCCCACCGCCGCTTCCTGCAGCGGGACGCGCTATGGCCGGGCCTGATCCTGTTCCTTGGGCTCGTACCGTTCATCGCGTTCTCGTCGTTCGTCCCGCTGTTCGCCGAGGACCTGGGCCAGGAGAGCGTGGGGGGCGTGTTCGGCCTGTACGCCGGGCTGGTCCTGGTCGTCCGGATCGTCGGGGCCCGCCTGCCCGATCGTCTCGGGTGGCGCCGGGGGTCGACCTTCGCGCTCTACGGGGTGGGCGTCGGCGTCGGGCTGGTGGCGGTGTGGGCGTCGGTGCCCGCGATCTGGCTGGCGGCGGTCCCGCTGGGCATCGGCATGTCGCTCCTGTACCCGTCGCTGTTCACGGCCGTCATGGCGGCGGCGCCCGAGAGCGAGCGCAGTCACGCCGTCGGCACGTTCTCGGTGTTCTTCGACCTGTCGAGCGGGTTGGGCGCGACGCTCATCGGCGTCGCGGTGTCGTTGACCAGCTATCGCGGCGGGTTCGCGGTCGCGGCCGCGATAGCGGGTGCGGGGCTCTGCGCCCAGTGGCTGCTGCGCGACCGCATCGGCGGCCGCCGCCTCGCCAGCGTCCCCGACGTCGCCGTCGGGGGCGCCGGTTCGGCTGACCCGTCCGCGGCCTGACCGGCGATTTCGAGTCCCCGCCGGTAGCCTCCTCCAGTGGCCACGAGCGTGCAGACCTGTTATCGACACGGCGACCGCCGCGCCGGCGTGCGCTGCCAACGCTGCAACCGGCCCATCTGCCCGTCGTGCATGAACCAGGCCTCGGTGGGGTTCCACTGTCCCGAATGCGCCCGTTCGGGCCGGCAGCGCACGATGCCCCTGCGGTCGCTGGCCACCCGGCCCGTCGTTACGATGACGCTCGTCGCGGCCAACCTGGCCATCTTCGTCGGCGACATGGTGTCGGGGTCGAACCAGTTCGGCGAAAGCAACTGGACGGCCGATGGCGCTCTCAACGGCCCGGCGGTGGCGGCCGGCGACTGGTGGCGACCGATCACGGCCGGGTTCCTGCACGCCAACCTGTTGCACGTCGGGTTCAACATGTTCCTGCTGTGGCAGCTCGGCGCCCTGCTGGAGCCCGCAATCAAGCGCTGGGCCTTCGCGGTGCTCTACTTCATGTCACTGCTGGGCGGGTCGTTCCTCACCCTGATCCTCGACCCCAATGCCCTGACGCTCGGCGCCTCCGGAGCCGTGTTCGGGCTCATGGGCGCCACCTTCATCGCCCTGCGATCCCGCGGCGTCGACCCGTTCAGCACCGGCATCGGGCCACTGCTGGTGATCAACCTGATCTTCACCTTCGCAATACCGGGGATCTCCATCGGCGGCCACATCGGCGGGCTGATCGCCGGGGCGGTGGGCGGCTGGATCCTGTGGGAGTGGGGCCCGCGCCTGGGCCGCAACACGCCGCCGGTGCTGCCGGTGGTGGCGTGCGGGACCATCGCGGTGGCCCTCTACGCCGGCTGTCTGGTCGTCGTGTAGCGTCCGTAGGTTCAGCGGAATCGCCACCGGGTCGGAGAGCCCTCGAAGTCGCTCTCCAGCAGCCCGAACGCCCAGGTCGGCGACATCCGGTAGGTGGCGTTGACGTCGGGGTCGAAGAAGTCGGCGCCGTAGACGGTCTCGTACTTCGTGCTCAACCGCTCGGCGAAGCCCCGTATCGCGTCCGCATCGCG
>JBOGHG010000217.1:0-6790 GCA_050744525.1 Acidimicrobiales bacterium
CTGGTCGCCCCAGTCGAACGGCGGCTGCCCCGAACGGGAGCCCACCCGCACGGGGAGACCGCGTGCGGTGAGCCGATCGACGACCCGCCGACCCGTCTTGCCCGTGCCGCCGAGCACCAGCGTCGGCCGCTCGTTGTGTGAAACCTCGGTCATGGTGGATCCTCTCTTGATTGGGCGATGTACCTGCCGTCCAGCATGAGGGAGCAGATCCGGTGGAACAATGCCCGTCTGTCGCTTATTCATGCCCGTTCGTCCAGAGCTTATGGACGCTCGCGTCCAGGGGCGCCAGACTGGGGCCCATGCGAGGAGAGGAGCCCTGGACCACACCCGATCCGCTGGGCGAGGCGCTGCACGTCCTGCGCATGTCGGGCAGCTTCTACTGCCGGTCCGAGCTGACGGCTCCGTGGGGGCTGTACCTGCCGCCCGAGCCCGAGTCGATGTGGTTCCACGTGGTGAACGCCGGGCGTTGCTGGCTCGAAGTGGACGGGGACCAGCCCCGGCAGCTGCAGGCCGGCGACTTCGCACTGGTGCCCCACGGCCAAGGCCACCTGCTGCTCAGCGACCCCGGGAGTCCGGCCCCCCGGGTCGACGAGCTGGACTACGACTACGCCAGCGACCGCTACGCGATCCTGCGGTACGGCGGCGGCGGGGCGCCCACGAGCATTGTGTGCGGCACCGTCCGCTTCGGGCACCCGGCGGCCCGCAACCTGGTGGCGCTGCTGCCCCACACGATCGTCATCGAGGGGGCGCCGGGGTCGCCGTCGCCCGAGGCCGACTGGATGCACAGCACGCTCCGGCTCATCGCCGCCGAGGGGCGGGAGCTGCGGCCGGGTGGCGAGGCGGTGATCACGCGGCTGTCGGACATCCTGGTCATCCAGGCCATCCGCGCGTGGATCGCCGGCGACCCGGTAGGCCAGACCGGCTGGCTGGGAGCACTGCAGGATCCCCGGATCGGGCGGGCCATGTCGCTCGTGCACCGCGACCCGGCCCAGCCCTGGTCGGTGGCGTCGTTGGCGCGGGAGACCGCCATGTCGCGGTCCGCGTTCGCCGCCCGGTTCACCGAACTCGTCGGCGAGCCGGTGATGCACTACGTCACCCGGTGGCGGATGCAGGTAGCGCTCGACTGGCTGCAACACGACGACGTCCCCGTCGCGGAGCTCGCCACCCGCCTGGGCTACGAGTCCGAAGCGGCATTCAGCCGCGCCTTCAAGCGCACGATCGGCATCTCCCCCGGCGCCTCTCGCCGGTCACCGCCCGACACGCTGCGCGAGAGCCCGCACCTCGCCACCGCCTGACGCCATCGGGTTGACGCCACCGCCTGACGCCACCGGCGGGTTGCCCGCCAACAGCAAGCAGATCAAGCAGGCCTTCGACTACCACATCGACTGGACCACGTCTATCGAGCAGCTCAGCTCCTGAGGCTGGAGCGCTCTGGATGACGTGTGACGTTCGCCGGTCGTCGCGGGGCCGTCAGCGGCGACGGCCAGCGCGGCGATGAGCAGGTCCGCGAGACACGTCACCGTACGGGGAAGCGGATCAGCTGCTGAGTGGCGTCGTCTGCGCCAGTGGTCCCCGCTCGCCGAGCAGCTGGGCGCGGCCGCCGCCCTGCAGGGGCCGGTCGTTGCCGACGCCATCGAGGCCGATCCCACCGGGCAGACGAGCGTGCCCGGGCCGTTCCCCGCCGGCGACCTCACCGGACCGATGCCGTCGGTGGCCAGCACGATGGCCTCGGGCGCGGCCGCCGCGGCCGCGGTGGTGCACAGCTGGCCACGAGCTCGCGCTCATGCCCGAACCCGCCCCGACCGGCACGTGACGCGGCGATGACTTTCAACCGCCCATCCCGTCGGATACGGATGACACGTCAGCCCGACTCCGAGGAGTGAACAATGAGCTTCCACCCGTACCTGTTCTTCTCCGGCGACTGCGCCGCCGCGTTCCAGCGGTACCACGAGATCTTCGGCGGGAACCTCCAAGTCATGACCAACGCCGACCTGCCCGATGACGTCGAGCGGATGCCCGGCGCCGAGCCGCAGCACGTCATGCACTCGTCGCTGACCCTCGGCGAGTCGCGTCTGCTCATGGGCTCCGACGACCCCACGGGCACCGGCGGTCCGAAGGTCGGCATCTCGGTCGCCTACGTGGCGGTCGACGAGGGCGAGGCCAAGCGGGTGTTCGATGCCCTCGCCGACGGGGGCGAGACCACGATGCCGTTCGGGACCACGTTCTGGTCGCGCGGCTTCGGCATGTGCACCGACCGCTTCGGCATCCCCTGGATGGTCGACACCGCCGGGGAACCCCAGCAAGGCTGAGACCCGACCAGCGACGTCCCTGCGAGCTCGGGCGGGGCATGGCCCACACGCCGGGCGACAGCAGCTGCGGCAAGCTCACACACCCCGAAGTGTGTTGCTCCGAATGCGGCCGCCGACAGCCTCCTCGCCACCGACGTCGAAGTGGCACCAGGGCCCGGGTACCCCCCAACTCGGCCTGCTCTCGCCGTGGTCGCTCTGAAGCGCAATCGACGCGGACGTCATAGGGCATCGCCCGAGGTTCCGTACGGCCACTGTCACGGGGCCAGGAGCAGCGAACGCTCGGCGTGGGCGGCGGTCCTGCGGGGACCCGTCACCTCCCGGCGTTCGGGACCCTCACAGGGACACCGCGCAGCGCTCCTCGACGACCGCGCCTTCATCTTCGACCTCGCCGAAGCCCGAGCCGCACCTCCCCGGCCGAACGCCGGCCGCCGCAGGTGCGCGCAGGGCCGCCGTCCGGCGAGCGAAGCCCCCTGCGCATCCCGGACCAAGAAAATTCGTCAACTTTGGGCCGACTCTGTCGATCTCGTTGCTCCTGGTTTGTCTCATGGGTGACGATCGAGACAACAAGGAGGAGCCATGAAGTACATGCTGCTGATCCACCACGGCGATGCGGCCACCCCCCAGACAGGGGCGTGGGCGACGCTGTCAGAGGACGAGCAGAACGCGGTCTACGCCGACTACCAGGCAGTCAACCAGACGCCGGGCGTGACGCCGGGCGTGGGCATGGACGAGCCGGCGACGGCCACCACCGTGCGGGTGGAGGACGGCAGGACGCTCACCACCGACGGTCCGTTCGTCGACATCAAGGAAGCGATCGCCGGCTACCTGTTCTTCGAGGCCGACGACCTGGATGCGGCGATCACGCTCGCGGCACGGATCCCGGCGGCCCGCATGGGCGGCGCCGTCGAGGTGCGCCCCACCAAGGAGTGGTAGCGACACTCGACCAGGTCTTCCGGGACCAGTGGGGGCGGGTTGTCGCCGCGATGATCGGCTTCCTCGGCGAGTTCGACCTCGCCGAGGACGCCGCTCAGGAGGCGTTCGCGATCGCAGCCGAGCGTTGGCCCCGCGACGGGATCCCCACCAACCCGGGTGCGTGGCTGATGACGACGGCCCGCAACCGTGCCATCAACCGCATCCGTCGCGATCGCACGCTGGCGGGGAAGACGCACCTGATCGGCGTGCAGGAGGCGGTCGAGGACACGGAAGCCGCGATGGATGCCACCACGTTTCCCGACGAGCGGCTCGAGCTGATCTTCATGTGCTGCCACCCGGCATTGTCGGTCGAGGCGCAGGTGGCGCTCACGCTGCGGACGCTCGGCGGGCTCACCACCGACGAGATCGCCCGCGCCTTCCTGGTCCCCGAGCCCACGATGGCGCAACGCCTGGTGCGGGCGAAGCGCAAGATCAAGGCGGCGGGCATCCCGTTCCGGGTGCCGGCCGACCACCTGTTTCCCGATCGGCTCGTCGCCGTGTTGGCGGTCGTGTACCTGATCTTCAACGAGGGCTACGGGGGGCGGGGCGACCTGGCGGCCGAGGCCATCCGGCTGGGAGGGGCGCTGGCCGAGCTCATGCCGGACGAGCCGGAGGTGCAGGGGCTGCTGGCGCTCATGGTCCTGCTAGACGCCCGCCGCGAGGCACGCTTCGACAACGGCGAGCTGGTGCTGCTTGCCGATCAGGACCATGCACGCTTGGACGCCAACGGGATCGCCGAGGGTCGGGCCGTGCTAGACCGAGCGTTGGCGCTCTTGGGACGCGGCCCCTACGTCGTCCAGGCGGCCATCGCATCCCTCCACGCCGACGAGCCGCGCGACTGGCCTCAGATCGCCGCGCTCTACGGCGAGCTCTCCCGGCTCACCGACTCACCGGTCGTCGAACTGAGCCGCGCGGTTGCCGTCGCCGAATCGCAGGGCCCCGAGGCCGGGCTCCGCATCGTCGACCGCCTGCCCCTCGACGACTACCACTACCTCCACGCCACGCGGGGCGAGCTGCTGCGCCGCCTCGGACGCACCGACGAGGCTCGCGAGGCCCACCGGCGGGCGCTGGCGCTGGTCCACGACGACGCCGAACGCCGCCTCCTCGAACGTCGACTGGCCGAGCTCGACGAGCAGGCGGTCTCGGACGACCGTCGACCGCGGGCCTGAGCTCGCGTCCGTTGCTCGCGGCGGAGCTTCTTCGGTAGACACCGACCCACCGCGGCCGGAGCACATCGCATGTCGGCCACCCGGCGTCCGAACTCAGCGGCGCACCCCCAACGGCGGGCGATAGCGCGGGCGCCACGGCGCCCCTGTCGCTCAGCGCGTGGCCCGGACGCCGCGCAGCGAAAGCGCCGTAGGGCCATGGCCGCTGGCGACGAGCAGCGAACGCTCAGCGTGAGCGGCGACGCGCCGCCGGCACCCGCCACCTCCCGGCGATCCGGGACGTAGTGGCGGCAGCCGTAGCCGGAGACGGTCGACGAGCGGGCGGCTTGGGCCTTGCGGAGCGCCGGCTGCCGGTTCACGCGTCAAGGGCCTTGAGCATGCGTTTCAGGGCAACCTGGCGGTACGAGGCATCGGCGAGCTCGCGGACCTCACGCCAGTCGACCGGGCCGGCCTCGAGGTCGAGGGCGAGCCAGCCGCTCGGTCCGAAGTACGGCGGCGAGTAGAAACGCCCGTCCTCGAGCAGTGGCGCCCGTTCATCGCTGTCCGGCTTGAAGATGAGGCCCCACGGCCGCTCCTCAGTACCGGAGAACACGCCGAAGATCTTCGTACCGGCGCGGAACGTCGGTCGCCCCCATGCCTCCACCTCGACCGCTTCGGGGAAGTCGAGGAACACCTTGCGCACATCAGCCAGGTACGGGTCGTCGTCCTGGTACATCCTGGGATGAGCCATGCCTGCACGCTAGAAGTCACCCGACATCCGGTCTTGGACGAACGGAACCGAGTGACGGCAAACCGGCGTTGTACGCAGGATCGGTACGACCCGCACGAGCTGCTCTCGCCGCGCGTTGTGGGAGCAGATCCTGCTGCTCTACGACATGCTCCTGCACCTGGCGCCCTCGCCCGTCACCCGCCTCCAGCGCGCCCTCGCCCTTCGCTACACGGCTGGCGCCCAAGCCGCGCTCACCGAGCTCGACACCCTGGCCGGCGAACTCGACAGCTATCACAGGCCCTGCTCCGTCAACGCATCAACTGGTCCGAGCGGCCAGGCACCGGAGGCCGCGCTACGTGACGCTGTATTGGCGTTCCCCGCAGCGACGGACGTTGCGACAAGATCACGATCACTGCGGGAGCGGCCCTGGACAGCCTCGACGCCGGACTTCGCGCCACATGAGTCGACAGGGGATGTGCCTGAGGGAGTCGCGCTCGTCAGTCAGCAGGAGGTCGAGCGGTGCCGAGGAGCCGGCGCAGGATGGTGCCGTCACCGTCGACCACGAGCCGGCCATCTGACATCGCTGCGTCCATCGCATGGGGGCCGTCGAGAAGCCTGTTCAGGGTCCACGGGTCGGTACGGACCACCAGCTCCGCAGCTCCATGCTCGCCGGAGCGAACCCGGAGTGTGCCGTCGTCGACCCGGGCAGTCCACAAACTGTCATCGAGCTCGAAGTGAATCGTCGGCCACCGACGCCGACGGTCGGGTCGCACGGCACCGCACACGAAGAGCAGGACCGAGGTTGCACTCAGTGAGGCCGTCGGCGACGGCTGCCTCACGCCGCGCAGCGCCCACTGCCCGAGGGCATCGAGAACCGGGGCCAGCTCTGCGCCCCATGCCGTGAGCTCGTAGACGGTGGAGCCGGCGGGAGGCGACAGCCGTCGCCGGCCAACGATGCCGTTGCTCTCGAGCTCTCGAAGCCGATCCGTCAGCAGGTTCGTGCTCGCGTTGGGCAGCGCCTTGCGCAGGTCGCTGAAGCGTCGCGGCCCGAAGACGAGCTCTCGCACGATGAGCAGCGCCCAGCGCTCACCCACCACGTCGAGGCCACGAGCGATCGCGCAGGCGTCGTTATACGTCCGAGTCGTCCCCACGTCGCCCATTGTAGTGGTATAACACAAGCACTAGGTTGTTTTTCACAACATAGGAGCGCATCATGGCGTCAGCACCTGACATCACCAAGGTCCAGCTCGTGACGATCCCGTCCGGGGACCAGGAACGCTCGCTCGGCTTCTACGAGTCGCTCGGCTTCGAGAGGCGAGTCGACCAGCCATGGGGCGACGGCGCTCGCTGGGTCGAGCTCTACCCAGCCGGAGGCGAATCAGGATTGGCGATCGTGCCCCACGGCCCGGACCCGGTCGGGGTTCGCACCGGCGTGATCCTCAACACGACTGATATCGATGCCGCCCACGACGCCATGGAGGCCATGGGCGTCGACGTCGACGAGATCGTTGCCCGAGCCGGATCGCCGGTGCGGGTCCGCATCGGCGCCGTGGAGGTCACCGAGCCCGTACCCGCGATGTTCTGGTTCCGAGACCCCGACGGCAACGAGCTCCTCATGGTCCAAGCGGACTGAG
>JBOGHG010000218.1:0-6788 GCA_050744525.1 Acidimicrobiales bacterium
AGTGCCGCGGCGGGCCACCGCCGTCGCGCTCCCAGCAGGTAGAGGCTGACGGCGAGTGCCACGCTCCCGGCCACCGTGGGGCGCGCGTCGGTCAGCAGCGCGAGGAAGGTCGCGAACGCGATCGCACCCGTCGCGGCCATGAGGTGGGTCCCGACCGCCGCGACCGGCAGGGTGACACCGAGACCCAGGACGATGGCCGCGGACAGGCCGCGGCTCGAGCGGTCAGCGGTGAGATCGGACACGAGGACGATCTCAGTCGTGGCCAGCAGGGCCAGCACGAGGCCGGCCACCAGCAGCCCCTCCGGCGTCGCCACCAGCCACCGGCCCGTCGGGACGGCGCGGCGGAGAAGGCTGGTGCCAACCCTTGCGACCTGCACACGTGCATTCTCGCCGCTGGGTGGCCGGCGAGGGCATCCCTCGCGGGAGGGACCCGACGCCGGTGGGCTCACCTTGGGGAGCGGACGGGAACGACTCCCGGGCGGGACGACAGCGCGGAGGCGCCTTCGTATCGTCGCCGTCATGGACGCCACCATCGAGGTGCGAGGGGTGCACAAGCGGTACGGCCGGACGACGGCCGTCGACGACCTGTCCTTCATGGCGCGTGCGGGTCAGGTGACGGGGTTCGTCGGCCCCAACGGGGCAGGCAAGTCGACGACGCTGCGCATCATCCTGGGCCTCGACGCACCCGACGCGGGAACGGCGCTCGTCGGTGGCCGGCCCTACCGGACCCTCCGGACACCCCTCCTCCACGTCGGCGCGCTGCTGGATGCCACCGCGGTCCACCCGGGCCGGCGGGCGCGGGACCACCTGGTCTGGATGGCCCGGTCCAACGGCCTCCCCGGTGGACGGGTCGACGAGGTGCTCGAGGTGGTGGGGCTGGCGTCGGCCGCGCGGCATCGCGCCGGCGGGCTCTCCCTGGGCATGCTGCAGCGTTTGGGCATCGCCGGTGCCGTGCTGGGCGATGCGCCGATGCTCCTGTTCGACGAGCCTGTCAACGGGCTGGACCCCGACGGCATCCGCTGGATCCGCGGCCTCCTCCGGTCGCTGGCCGCCGAGGGCCGCGCCGTGCTCGTCTCCAGCCACCTGATGAGCGAGCTCGAGGACACCGCCGACCACCTCGTCGTCATCGGTCGCGGCCGGCTCATCGCCGACACCAGCGTGCGCGACCTCGTGGCCGCGGCGTCCAAGGATCAGATCCAGGTGCGAACGCCCGGACGCTCGGAGGCCATGTCCTTGCTGGCCAACGCCGGTGCGACCGTGACCGCCGGAGACCGCGAGACGCTGACGGTCTCCGGCCTGCCCGCGGAGCGCGTCGTCGCCCTGCTCGGCGAGCGCGGCCTACCGGTCATGGAGGTCACCCAGCACCGGGCGTCGCTGGAAGAGGCGTACATGGAGCTGACCCGCGACGCGCTCGACTACGAGGCCGTCGCCGTGGAGGAGTCGTGATGCCCACCACGACCAGTCCCGAGTCCGACCGAGGTCCGGAGACCGCCGGGCGCGACCGCTTCGGCCGGCTCGTCCTGGCCGAGTGGACCAAGCTGCGGACCGTTCGGCGCTGGATGATGGCGTTGGCCGCGGTCGTCGGGCTCACCGTTCTCGTCGCGCTGATCGACGCCAGCGACCGCAGCGGCGACGACGTCGTCGAGGACGGGGAGCCGCTGGAGGAGCCCGACTTCTCGGACGAGTTCCACTTCGTGCACCAGCCCCTGACCGGCGACGGCAGCATCGTCGCCCGTGTGGTGTCCCAGCGGGACAGCCACGAGTGGGCCAAGGCCGGCGTGATGGTGAAGGAGCGCCTCGAGCTGGGCGCCCCGTACGCCGCGGTGCTGGTGACGCCCGACCATGGCGTGCGGATGCAGTGGGGCTTCGAGCACGACGTCGCCGGGAGCGAGGGCGGCGCCGCGCCGCGGTGGCTGCGGCTGACCCGCGCGGGCGACGTAGTGACCGGCTATGAGTCGGCCGACGCGACGAACTGGCAGCGGGTCGGCGAGGTGAAGCTCGTCGGCCCGCCGTCGACCGTCGAGGTCGGGCTCTTCGTCGCGTCACCACTCTCGGTCGAAATCGAGCGGCAGTACGGCAGCTCGGCGGTCTTCGAGGAGCCCACGCGCGGGGAGGCGGTGTTCGACAACGTCAGCGTCGACGCCGCCGACGGCTCGGCCCCGCCGGGGGACGGCAAGTGGCGCGACTACGACACCTCGGAGGAGCCGGAATTCGGGGGCTCCACCGAGTCGGATGGCGTCTTCACGGTGATGGGCTCCGGCGACATCGCCGAGGTGGTGCGGCCCTTCGGCGACGACCTGGTGGAGCTGAGCCTGGGCGGGGCCGCGGTC
The DNA here is from genome assembly GCA_050744525.1 of Acidimicrobiales bacterium. Classification (GTDB taxonomy): domain Bacteria; phylum Actinomycetota; class Acidimicrobiia; order Acidimicrobiales; family VFJN01; genus DASQUK01. The sequence goes on from JBOGHG010000218.1 coordinate 2,331, forward strand.
GGCATGCTGGCCGCGGCGGCGCTGGGGGCGTTGTTCATGACGGCGGAGTTCAAGCGGGGCATGATCCGGACCACGCTCGCCGCCAGCCCGGGCCGGGGCCGGGTGCTGGCGGCCAAGGCGATCGTGCTCGGCGGGGCCACGTTCTCGGCCGGGCTGGTCGCCAGCGTCATCGCGTTCCTGGTGTCCGAGGCGAGTCTCCGCAACACGTCCCGGACCCCCGGCCTCCCCGAGCTGTCGCTGGCCAACCCGACCGTCCTTCGAGCGGTGGTCGGTACGGCAGTCCTCATCGCCCTCGTGGCGGTGTTGAGCCTCGCCGTCGCAACCATCGTCCGCCACACCGCCCTGGCCATCCCCCTGGTGATCCTGCCGCTCCTCGCGCCGTCGATCGTCTCGACCGGTCTCCCGCTGTCCGTCGCGAACTGGATCACCCGGCTCACCCCGGCAGCCGGGTTCGCCGTGCAGCAGACCATCACGCGCTACGACACCGCCATCGCCCCGCTGGTGGGCCTCGGCGTCCTGGCCGCGTACACCGCGGTCGCCCTCGGCGTCGCGACGATGCTGCTCCGGCGGCGGGACGCGTGACGCCTCGGCGAGCGCGGCGCCTACGCCGTGCCGTCCAGGCCGAATGGACCAAGCTGCGCACGGTCCCGAGCCTGCCGTGGTTGCTGGCGGTCGCGGTCGGCCTGACGGTGGCGGGCAGCGCAGGCGCCGTCGCCTCCGTCGACACGTCACAGTGCCCGACGCCAACTGAGTGCTTCGAGGACACCACCAGGCTCAGCCTCACCGGCATCCGATTGGGGCAGGCGGCAGTAGTCGCGCTCGGCGTGCTGGCGATGAGCAACGAGTACAGCACCGGGACGATCGGCTCGACCCTCGCCGCGAACCCGTCCCGGCGCCTGGTCCTGCTGGCCAAGGCGGCGGCCGTGACCACGGTGGCGCTGGTGGCAGGCGCTCTCGGGGTTCTCGGGTCGCTGGTCGCCGGCCGGGCGATCCTGCCCGGCAACGGGTTCACGAGCGCCAACGGGTACGAGCCCCTGTCGCTCGCCGACGGACCGACGCTGCGGGCCGCGGCCGGCACCGTGCTGTACCTCGCGCTCGTGGCGCTGCTCAGCCTCGGCGTCGCCACCATCGTTCGGGACACCGCGGGAGCGATCACCGGCATGCTGGCCTTGCTCTACGCCTTCCCGATCGTCGCCGGGCTCGTGTCCGACCCGCGCTGGCAGCAGCGCCTCGAGCGCTACGGGCCGATGGAGGCCGGTCTCTCCGTCCAGCACACGATGCGGCTGGACGAGCTGTCGATCGGCCCGTGGCCGGGCCTGGGCGTGCTCGCCACCTACTCCGGATTCGCTCTGCTCTCGGGCCTGACGCTCTTCCAGCTCCGCGACGCGTGACAGGCGGCATCGCCATGGCGCAACCGACACGCGCTGGTGGTCGGCTCCGGCGCGGTTCAACGCATCCGGCATGACGCGATATTCGCGTGGTGTCAGGACGGTCCGGACCTGGTGAAGTCCCACTGACGGGGCTGATCCGAATAGCGCTTGACCTGCGGGCTCGACGTAGACCGCCAGGGCAAGGAGTATCGAGTCTTCGATGAGAGCGATCGCAGTCGTCCCAGGCCAGCCGGAGACCGCCGGTGTGATCGATCTGCCCGAGCCGCCGGCCTCTGACGGGTCAGTGCTGGTGCGGACACGTCTGGTCGGCATCTGCGGCACCGATGCCGAGATCGCGATCGACGGCTACGGCGCGCCGCCGCCGGGTGAGGAGCGCCTGGTCTTGGGGCACGAGTCGCTGGGGGAGGTGCTGGGCGCCCCTGAGGGCAGCGGCGTCTCGCCGGGCGATCTCGTGGTCGGGGTGGTGCGTCGTCCCGATCCCGTGCCGTGCCCGGCCTGCGCGGCCGACGAATGGGACATGTGCCGGAACGGCCGCTTCGTGGAGCGCGGGATCAAGCAGCGCCACGGCTACGGCAGCGAGCACTACCGCCTGGACCCACAGTTCGCCGTCCGTCTCGATCCTGCGTTGGGCGATCTCGGCGTCCTGGTCGAGCCCACGTCGGTCGTGGCCAAGGCGTGGGAACGGGCCGAGCGGATCGGCGCCAGGGGCTGGTTCGAACCGAAGGTGGCGCTCATCACGGGGGCGGGACCGATCGGGCTCCTGGCGGCGCTGCTCGCCCGCCAGCGCGGGCTTGAGACCTATGTGGTGGACCTGGTCACCGAGGGCGCCAAGCCGCGGCTGGTTGCCGACCTCGGCGCCCACTACCACACCGGGCCGGTGGGCGAGCTGCCGGAGGAGCCGGACATCGTGATCGAGTGCACGGGTGTCGGCCTGGTCGCCAATGCTGCGGCGCATCGGGCGGCGCCGGGGGCCGTCATCGCCCTCACCGGCATCTCCCACAGCGAGCGCTTCGTGGAGACGCAGCCCGACAGGATGAACAAGGAGCTGGTGCTCGGGAACAAGGTGGCGTTCGGCACGGTCAACGCCGCTCGTCGCCACTACGACCAGGCGGCCGAAGCACTGGCCCTCGCCGAGCCGGACTGGCTCGGGCGGCTGATCACTCGGCGGCTGCCGCCCGAGGAATGGCCGGCCGCGCTGGAGAAGCACCCGGACGACATCAAGCTCGTGGTCGACATGACCGCGTCATCGTGAATCCGACGCCGGCAACCAGGTTCGGAGGCGGAATCGGGCACCGCTAGCCTCGGCGCGTCATGAGCGAGCGTCCCGGAGCACCGAGCGAGACCTTCCGCGCCCCCATCGGCACGCAGGACGTGCTGCCGCCGGCGTCGACGCGCTGGGAGCGGATGGTCGCCGCGTTCGCCGGCGTCGCCGAGCGGTTCGGCTACGGCTTGGTCCACGGACCGTTGTTCGAGGATCTCGGCGTGTTCCAGCGCCTGGGCGTCGGCACCGATGTCGTCCGGAAGGAGATGTACGACTTCCGCGACAAGGGCGACCGCCACGTGGCGCTCCGGCCCGAGGCCACCGCCTCGGTCGTCCGGGCCTACGTGCAGCACCGCCCGCCGACGCCGTGGAAGGTGTGGTGCGTCACGCCGGTGTTCCGCTACGAGCGCCCGCAGGCGGGCCGCCTGCGCCAGCACCACCAGCTCGACGTCGAGGCCATCGGCGTGGCCGACCCCGATCTGGACGTGGAGGTCGTCGCCCTCGGGGCCGCCTACCTCGACGCCCTCGGCCTGCGGCGCTGGCGCCTGATCGTGAACACGCTGGGCACCCCCGCCGACCGGGTCGCGTACGGCGAGGCGCTCACCGCCTGGCTACGCAGTCGGGCCGACGACCTCGCCCCCGAGGATCGGGAGAAGATCGACGGCCACCCGCTGCGGGTGCTTGATTCCAAGCGACCGGCCACGCACGCGGTGGTGGCCGATGCGCCCCGCATCGCCGAGGTCCTCGACGACGCCTCGCGCCGGCATTTCGAGCGGGTCCAGGACGGCCTGCGGTCGCTCGGCATCGCGTTCGAGGTCGAGCCCGGCCTGGTCCGCGGCCTCGACTACTACACGCACACCCTGTTCGAGTTCCGGAGCGAGGCCCTGGACACCGCACAGTCGACGATCATCGGGGGCGGGCGCTACGACGGCCTGGTCGAGCAGCTGGGCGGCCCCCCCACTCCCGGCATCGGGTTCGGGACCGGGATCGAGCGGATGCTGCTGGCATGCGACGCCGAGGGGGTCTTCGCGGCGCCGGCGTCCAGCCTCGACGTCTTCGTCGTCGACACGACGGATGGCCGGGCCGCCCGCGACATCACCGCCGAGCTGCGGGCCGCCGGCGTTCGTACCGACCGGGCGTTCGACGATCGGTCGATGAAGGCACAGATGAGGGCGGCCGGTCGCTCGGGTGCCCACGTGGCGGTGATCGTCGGCGAACGGGAGGCGGCCGACGGGACGGCGACGGTGCGCGACCTGGCGCAGGGCGAGCAGGAGGTCGTCGGCCGTGACCGGGTCGTCGACGTGGTGCGCAAGGTGCTGGCGGCGCCGGGCGAGGGCACGGGCACGTGAGCCAGCGTGTGAGCGAGGCCGGGCCGGCTCGGGGACTGCGCACGCACTGGTGCGGCGAGCTGCGCCCCGCCCACGTCGGCCAGCGGGTCTCGGTATGCGGCTGGGTGGCGCACCGCCGCGAGCACGGCGAGCACCTGGCGTTCGTCGACCTGCGCGACCGCGAGGGGCTCGTGCAGTGCGTCGTCGACGGGTCGGTCGACGTGCGCAACGAGTGGGTCGCGCGCATCACCGGCGTCGTGCGCTTCCGGCCCGAGGGCACGGCCAACCCCGCCCTGGCCACCGGGGATGTCGAGCTCGGCGAGTGCGAGGTCGAGATCCTGAGCACGGCCGAGCCGCCGCCATTCCCGGTGGACGAGCGCGTCGAGGCCGACGAGATCCTCCGGCTGCGCCACCGCTACGTCGACCTGCGCCGCGAGCGGATGCTGCGGAACCTGCAGGCCCGTGCGCTGGCCAACGC
>JBOGHG010000219.1:0-6779 GCA_050744525.1 Acidimicrobiales bacterium
TTCTTGCACTCGCCCTGCAGGTTACCCGTGAGCGGTGGGTGCCACGGGGGAGCCGTGGTGCAGCACCATGCGCCAGCGGCCGTCGATGCGGCGGAACATGTTGACGGCGGCCACCGTCCCACCGACCTGGTCCCCGATCAGGTTCTCGTCGACGGTCACCCAGGCGAGCTCGCCGGCCAGATGCACGCGCTCGTCGGTGAGGATGAACTGCAGGTGCTGTGGCCCGCCGAAGAGGGCGAACCACGACCCGGCCACGGCGCCCCAGCCGTGCAGGGTCTTCCATCCCGGATGCGTGCACACCACCCCGTCGTCGTGCACCCACACGTCGGACATGGCGTCGAGATCGCGCGCCTCGAACGCCTCGTAGAAGTCCCGGTTGGCGGCCAGGACCGCCTCGACGTCGACCGTCTCCGCCATCAGGGCCGACCCTATCGCCGCGAGCCGGGAGCGCCGGTTGGGCCGTCGGCCGGGGCCACTGCCAGCATGGCGGCGTGCCCCCCATCCAGCAGGTGCCCTCGACCGACGGTGTCACGCTCGCGCTCATCGACCTCGGTGGCGACGGTCCGCCACTCCTGTTCTGCCACCCCACCGGGTTCCACGGGATGATCTGGGCACCGGTGGCCGCGCACCTGGCCGAGGTGGCCCACGGCTGGGCGCTCGACTTCCGCGGCCACGGGGACAGCACAACGCCCGCCTCGATGGACTTCGCGTGGGCGCGCATGGTCGACGACGTCCTCGCCGTCATCCACCACCTGGGGGCCAGCGACGTCAAGGCCGTCGGCCATTCCATGGGCGGTGCCGCCCTGTTGCTGGCCGAGCTGCGCCGCCCCGGCACCTTCGCCGGGCTCTGGCTGTACGAGCCGATCGCCTTGCCCAGGTCCGAGGGCAGGTCGGCCTCCAACCCGATTGCCGCCACGGCCCGGCGCCGCCGCCCCTGGTTCCCCGACCGCGAGGCGGCCTACACCAACTTCGCCGCCAAACCACCGCTCGACGCCCTCGACCCCGCTGCCCTGCGGGCCTACGTGGACCACGGGCTGCGGCCCCGCCACCCCGACGACGGCGACGATGCCGTCGAGCTCAAGTGCTCGCCGGAGGTCGAGGCCCGGGTGTTCGAGAACGGGGCATCCGCGGGCGCGTTCGATCGCCTGGGCGACGTGCGGGTAGCGGTCACGGTCGCGGCCGGCGGCGACGGGGGCGGCGGTCCCGCGCAGGTGGCGCCGCTCATCGCCGACGCGCTGCCGCAGGGGCGCCTCGCACGGTTTCCGCATCTCACCCACTTCGGGCCGCTGGAGGATCCTGCCGGCATCGCCGACGCGATCCGGGCAGGCCTCGACCTCGGCTGACACGACCTCCCCCGCACCACGAGGGTCCGCCATTGGTGTCACACCCCGCGCCTACTGTCGGCGGCATGGCGTTACCGGTACCACGATCGCTGAGCCCGTCGAAGGTGTCGTCGTTCACCGACTGCGCGCTCGCCTTCCGGTTCTCGGTGATCGACCGGCTGCCCGAACCGCCGTCGCCCGCGGCTACCAGGGGCACGCTGGTGCATGCCGCCCTCGAGCGCCTCCACCTGTTGCCGCCCGCCGAGCGCACGGTCGACGCCGCGCTGGCCTGCCTGGCGGATGCCGCCGACGACCTGCGCGACGATCCCGAATACGTGGGGCTCGAGCTCGACTCCGACGACGAGGTCGCGTTCCACGCCGAGGCCGCGCAGCTGGTGCACAACTATTTTCGGCTGGAGGACCCCCGCACGGTGCGGGCGATCGGCCTCGAGCTGATGCTCACGGCCGAGGTCGACGGGCTGCCCCTGCGGGGGATCATCGACCGCCTCGAGCTCGACGGCGACGGCGGCCTCGTGGTCACCGACTACAAGACCGGTGCCGCGCCGTCGACGCAGTACGAGCGCAAGCGCCTCTCCGGCGTCCACATCTACTCGCTGCTGTGCGAGCAGTTGCTGGGCCGGCGACCGACCCGGGTGCAGCTGCTCTTCCTGCGCGACCCCCTGGCCATCATCACCGAGCCGAGCGATCGCTCGACTCGCGGAACCCGGCGAACGCTCGGGGCGGTGTGGCAGGCGGTCGAGCGTGCCTGCCTGCGCGAGGACTTCCGGCCTCAGCCCTCCCGGCTGTGCGAGTGGTGCTCGTTCCGGGCCTACTGCCCGGCCTTCGGCGGCGACCCGGCCGCGGCCCGGGCGCTGGCCGAGCGCACCGACGCCGGGGCGGAACCACAGCTGGCGCTCGAGCTCGCCTGACGCGGGCGCACCGTCACGATGTCGGGCCCCCTCGACGACATCACCCGAGCGATCGGCCGCCTCGACGGCGCCGTCGACGAACGCGTCGACCGCTTCCGGGGGCACCCGCACGTCGACCGGCTCATGTACGCCGCCTCCGAGCTCGGCGACTTCAGCCTGGTGTGGCACCTGGTCAACACCGGGCGAGCCCTGGCACCGGATCGCCGCCTGATCCACGCCGTGAGGGTCGCAGCCATCCTCGGCGTGGAGTCGGCGCTGGTGAACGGCCCGGTGAAGGGCCTGTTCCGCCGCCACCGGCCCGCCTGGGAGCAGGCGCGGCCGCTGCGGCTGCGCCGCCCGCGCACGTCGAGCTTCCCCTCGGGCCACGCGTCCGCGGCCATGACCGCCGCCGGCGTGCTGAGCCAGGGCGACCCTCTGTGGCCGCTCTACTACGCGATCGGCGCAGCGGTGGCGAGCAGCCGGGTGTACGTGAAGATCCATCACCCCTCGGACGTGGTGGCGGGAGCCGTTCTCGGCGTGGTGCTGGCGCGCCTCGCGCGTCGGGCATGGCCCCTTCCTCCCGAGAACCCGGAATGACTCGGCGCGCCAGCCCGTTGACCCACCCGATGACCGACTTCGCCGTGACTTGGGACTACCGGTGCCCGTTCGCCCGCAACGCGCACGAGCACATCATCGAGGCGCTCCGCGCCGGCGCCCCGTGGACCGTCCGATTCGTGCCGTTCTCATTGGCGCAGGTCCACGTCGCCGAGGGCGAGCCCGACATATGGAGCCGTCCGCAGGACGACTCGGGGCTGCTCCCCATGCAGGCGGCCGTGGTGGTACGAGACCAGTTCCCCGACCGGTTCCTCGACGTCCACGAGGCGTTGTTCGCCCTCCGTCACGACGAGGGCAAGCACCTCGAGGCTCCCGACGAGGTACGCCGGGTGCTCACCGACTCCGGCGTGGACGCCGACAGGGTGTTCGCCGAGATCGACGGCGGGCAGGCACTGGAGCGAGTCCGGGTCGAGCACACCGCCGCGGCCGAGGATCACGAGGTGTGGGGCGTCCCGACCTTCGTCCAGGGTGAGGGGGCCGTCTTCGTGCGGCTCATGGAGCGCCCCCGGGGCGACGCCGAGCTGGCGACGCGAACCATCGAACGCGTCGTGGCGCTGTTGACCGAGTTCCCCGAGCTCAACGAGTTCAAGCACACCTCGCTGAAGCGCTGAATTCCCTGAAGCGCTGAATTCCCGTCGTCCGGCCGTCACCAGCAGGTGGCGGCCGAGGGCCGGGACTCCTCAGCCCGGCACCGGCACGTCGAAGTCGTCCCGGTCGTCGCTGCCGTCCGGGCCCGGGTTGGCGAGCAACGTCCGCACGTCGAGCAGCAGGTCGGCCACCTCGTTCGAGGACACCAGCTCACGGTGGAGCAGATCACCCAGGCCCTTGTCTATTACGGCCAAGGCCTCGCTGATCGTCTCGTCAAGCGTATGGGTCTCGGTCATTGCCGCCCACCATACCGGTCGCTCGACGGTCGGCGACGACACCGAGCGGCGAATCGGTCACACCGGGACGGGTTGCCTCGACCACGGCGGTCGCGGATCCACTAGCGGAGGGCGGCCAGCTCGGCCTCGATGCGCGTCAAGCGGCGCTCGATGTCGCGTATGCGCTCGGCCAGGTCGGACATGTCCTCGGCCACAGTGAGCTGGGGAAGAGTGGCGAGGTGGTTGCCGCCCACGTCCGGTGGTGGGGGCGGCGGGGGCAGCGGCGGATCGGCCCGCCAGTCGCTCGAACGATAGGCGGGACGGGAGTCGGGGTCCGGGAGTGGCTCGGCGACCCGGGCGGTCGGCGGGCCCCCTCGCTCCAGCGTGTCCGCCAAGCGCTGCTCCAGGTCGGCGACCCGTTTGGACAGCTCGGCGTAGGACGGGGGCAGGGCCTCGGGCGGTGCGGCGCCGCCCGCCGGCTCGCCGCTGGGGAGCCTCGGGAAGGGCCCGGTGAGCACCTGGACCCACCGGGTCTCGCCGCCCTCGCCGTCGCCCTCCTGGCGGGCTGCGAACGGCGTCGGGGTGCGGGCTGCCAGCATGTCGAGTACCGCGTCGACGTCGGCAGGGTCGGCAAATGGTGCCAGCCGCCGCGCCCGCTCCCGCACCTCGGAAACGGTCTGGACGCCGTGCAGCAACAGGACCGCCAGCACCGCCAGGTCGCCCGGTCCCATCCGCCAGCGCTCGCCGGCGCGGTGGCGGTAGCGGGTGGTGCGCTCCCCCGGGGCGCGCCCCAGATCGGACCGCGCCAGGCCCTTCGACTTGAGCGCCAGCAGTGTGTCCTCCACCGTGCGGTCGTCGTAGGCGACCACCGGACTCCGCCCGCTGGCCTGGTTGCAGGAAAGGCGCAGGTCGTTGAGCGTGACCGGGTACGCCTCTGGGGCAACCGCCTCCCGCTCGATGAGGCACGCGAGCACGCGCCCCTCGGCCTCCGTCAGATCCATAGGAGATCGATGGTATGTGCCAACACCGCAGGCGCGCGGCGGCTACTAGGTTGGCCCGGCCATGGGAATGGACCGGGCCGGCCTCACGTTCGCATCGCTCATGACCTTGGGGCCGGACCTGGCGGTCTCGACGGCGCGGACGGCCGCCGAGCTCGGTTACCGGAGCTTCTGGACCGCCGAGACCACCGGGCCCGAGGCGTTCTCCCTGCTCGGCGCCGTCGGCACCGCCGCTCCCGGCCTCGATCTCGGGACCGGCGTCCTGGCCCTACAGCTGCGCACGCCCATGGTGGTGGCGATGGCAGGGGCCACGCTGCAGGCCCTGGCGCCCGAGCGGGACGTCCTGCTCGGCGTCGGCATCTCGTCGCCGGTGGTGACGGAGCGCTGGCACGGCGTCCCCTACGGCGACCGGCCCCTGGAACAGGTCCGCGAGTACGTGACCCTGCTCCGCGCCTGCCTGTCCGGCGAGAAGGTCGACTTCGCCGGCGACTTCTACCAGGTCAAGGGCTTCCGGCTCGGCGTCCGGCCGCGCGGGCCCGGCCCGAGCGGCCGTGGGAGCGGGAAGCGTGTCCCCAAGATCGTGGTCGGCGCGCTGAACCCCGCCATGTTGCGCCTCGCGGGCGAGCTGGCCGACGGGGTCCTGCTCAACTACCTGCCGGCGTCACACGTCCCCTGGTCGGTCGAGCAGGTGCGCAACGGCGGCGCGGCCCGAGCGGCCGCGGGAGCGGGAGAAACGTCCCGAGCGGCCGCGGGAGCGGGAGCAACGGCCCGAGCGGCCGCGGGCGTGGAGGGCACGTGCGCCATCTACGCCTACGTGCACGCAGGCGTGTGCGCGCGCGACGACGGCATCGACTTGGCCCGCCGGGACCTGTGCTCGTACGCGGTGGTGGACAGCTACGCCCGCAACTTCGAGCGCGCCGGGTTCGTCGAGGAGGTGGCGGAGATCCGGGAACGCTTCGCCGCCGGCGACCGGGAGGGTGCCCTGGGAGCGGTGAGCGATCGCATGGTCGACGCCATCGACGCCATGGGCGACGCCGACGCCGTGCACGCCACGATGCAGTCCTACGTCGATGCCGGCGTCGAGGTGCCGGTCCTCATGCCCCTACCCTGGGGCCGCGACCGCCGAGCCTCCGCCGATGCCACCATTCGAGCGGCCATCGGGAAGGGTTGACACATGGAGCTGCGCGACCGCATCTGTGTCGTGACCGGCGGTGCCAGCGGGATCGGTCAGGCCCTGTGCCAGCGCTTCGCCGCCGAGGGCGCCAGGACGGTGGTGGTCGTCGACAAGGACGCCGACCGTGCGCTGGCCACCGCAGAGGCGCTGGGAAGCCGGGGAACGGCCCTAACGGCCGACGTCACCGTCGAGGCCGACATCGAGGCGGTCGTGGAACGCGCCGAGGCCGAGATCGGCCCCGTCGACCTGTTCGCCTCCAACGCGGGCATCCTCGGCTTCGGCGGCATCGAGGCGCCCGACACCGTGTGGGAGTCGGTCTGGTCGGTGAACGTCCTCGCCCACCTGTACGCCGCCCGAGCGATGGTCCCCCTCATGCTCGAACGGGGCGGCGGCTACCTGGTGTCGACGGCATCCGCGGCCGGGTTGCTGAGCCAACCGGGTGACGCCCCCTACTCCGTCACCAAGCATGCGGCGGTGGCGTTCGCCGAGTGGCTGGCCATCAGCTACGGCGACCTCGGCATCAAGGTGTCGTGCGTGTGCCCGATGGCGGTCGACACCGCCATGCTGCGGGGCGGCACAGGCTCCGCGGTCGAGGGCACCGAGGGACCGGACGTGCCCCGTGGCGAAGCCCAGGCCGCAGCCGTGGCGGGCATCCTCTCGCCGGAGCGGGTGGCCGACAGCGTGGTCGCCGGCATCCGTGACGAGCGCTTCCTGATCCTCCCCCATCCCGACGTGGCGACCTTCGAGCGGCGCCGGGCGGCTGACCGGGACCGCTGGCTGGCCGGCATGCGCCGGCTGAGCGCGGACCTGTTGTCAGGGGCCCGCCGGATCGGTACCGAAGCTCCGCCGCCTGGGGACTGATACCGTCCCCTGCTGACGCATCGGTCAGTAGGGGGAGA
>JBOGHG010000220.1:0-6778 GCA_050744525.1 Acidimicrobiales bacterium
CTGTCGATATCGACAGTCAAGTGCCCACGAGGTAGCGTCGCCCGCCGATGGAGGATCACGTCGAAGGTGTCGTCGCCACGTGGAGGAACGCGCACCCCGACTGGGATTACTCCGGCATGGCGCTGCTCGGGCGGGTGTCGAGGATCGAGCGCCTGCTCGAGGTCCGTCGCCTGGAGGCGTTACGCCCTGAAGGGCTGACCACGGCGGACGTGGACGTCCTGGCCAGTCTCTGGCGCCATCCGGCCGGCCGACGACCGCGTGACCTGCGGCGGACGATGATGATCGGGTCCGGCACCCTCACACCTCGCCTGGACCGGCTCGAGGCGGCGGGCTGGCTACGGCGCCGTCGGGACCCCGATGACCTGCGGGGACGCGTGCTGACGCTCACCGAGGCCGGGCGCCGGCGGGTCCCACAGCTCGTCGAGCGCCTCCTCGCGATCGAGAACGACGCGCTCGCGGCACTGCCTCGAACCGCAGTGGACCGACTCGTCGGAGATCTCAGCCGGCTCCTCGGGGTGCTCGAGGACGGCGCACCGTGAGCGCGGTCGGCGTACGGTCTGACGCGACGTGGGTGGCGGAGCCGAGATGACGATCAGTCGTGCCAACGGTTGGTCGCCGGGAGACATCCGGTGCAGCAACCGTGGTTGCTGACCTGCTGTCTCGGGTCGCGAACGGGCGTCCACCGCCGGAGGACGGCGAGGTCGAGGTCGTACCGCAGCCGCCGGGGCCAGTGGCCGCGGTGCTCGGCTTCACCGGCCATCACGTGATCGCAGCCGACGTCGACCCGGCGTGGGTGCACCGCGTGCTGCCGCCCGAAGACCTCGGGGCACCGCTGGGTGCGACCTTCCTCGGCGCCCTCGCATCACGCATCGGACGCCGGCCCGGGAGCCTCGACGTCGTCCTCGTCGCACCCAGGAGCGACGGCGATGCGCCCGTCGAGGTCGTCGAGGTGGAACCGCCGGACCATCCGCGTGTCGAGCGGGCCCGCCGCTACCGCCACGAGCTGCGCGTGTGGCAGACGGCCGACGGTGCCGGCCTGGTGATCATCGGCCGAGGGCTGGGTGGCCGGTGGGAGGCGGCCCTCGAGGTCGAGCCCGACGCCCGGGGTGCCGGACTCGGCCGGCGTCTCGTTGCGGCCGGCCGGCACCTCGTGCCCGGTGCGCACCTGTGGCTGGCGATCGCACCGGGAAACGCCATGTCGCTGCGAGCTGCGCTTGCGGCCGGGTTCAAGCCGGTCGGCGCCGAGGTTCTCATGTCGGATCGCGCACCCAAGCATCGGTAGGCAGGGCCGCCCGTACCGACTACCAGTTCATCGGGGTCTGACTGCCGCCACTCCTACGGGGCGTGAGGACCCTTGCGCCGTGATCGACGCTGCTCGCTACCGCTGACGGCCACCGTGCGGTCGGAGCCGTCCCAGTGGGGTGACGGCGGCCCAGGCCGCCGGCCGTCTCGATCGCGTCGGGCCCAACCAACTGGAGGCGGCAGAGCCGGTGCCGGTGTGGCGCAAGCTGGCCGAGCAGTTCCGTGATCCGCTCGTCTACCTGCTCCTGGTGGCGGTCGCGGTGTCGTTGGTGGCGTGGCTGCTCGAGGGCGCCGAGGACGTGCCGTTCGAGGTCGTGGTGATCTCGCTGATCCTGGTGGCCAACGCGTTGCTGGGCTACTTGCAGGAGGCCAGAGCCGAGCAGGCCGTCGCTGCGCTGCAGCGCATGGCCGCGGTCACGGCGGGGGTGGTGCGTGACGGCCGCGCCCTGCGGTTGCCCCGAGGGCCTGCCTGCCATCCTGTCGGTCGTCCTGGCGTTGGGGGTCCAGCGCATGGCCCGTCAGCGCGCCGTCGTCAAGAAGCTCTCGTCGGTCGAGACCCTGGGATCGGCGTCGGTCATTCGCTCGGACAAGACCGGCACCCTCACCCGCAACGAGATGACGGTGACCACGGTGGTCACGGGGCCGGGCCAGGTCGAGCTGGCCGGCACCGGCTACCGACCGGAGGGCGACGTGTTGATGGACGGACGCCGCCTGGGTGATGGCGCCGGCGACGCCGCGGTGGCCGACGAGGTCCGGTTCGTGCTGGCAGGCGGGAGCCTGGCCAACGACGCCGTGCTGCGCCAGGACGCTGGGGTCTGGACCGTGCAGGGCGACCCCACCGAGGCCGCCTTCCTCGTGGCCGAGGCCAAGCTGGGCGTCACCGAGGCTCGCCGGGCGCGCTTCGAGCGGGTGGGCGAGGTGCCGTTCACGTCGGAGCGCAAGCTCATGACCACGCTCGAGGCCGACGTCGAGAGGGAGGGCCGTATCGACGTCGTGACCAAGGGCGCCCCCGACGTGCTGCTGGCCCGATGCACCCACGAGCGGGTCGCCGGCGAAGTCCTGCGGCTGACCCCCGCCCGTCGGTCGCAGATCGCCGCCGACGTCGAGCGGCTGGCCGACCTGGAACTCCGCACGCTCGCGGTCGCGTATCGGCGGCTCCCCGACGTGGAGCCCCCGCCGCCGTCGGTGTCGGACGACGGGGAGGTCGCATCGTGGGAGGCGCTCGAGCGCGAGCTGGTGTACCTGGGCATGGTCGGCATCATCGACCCACCCCGGTCCGAGGCGCGGGTGGCCATCAGCGAGGCGCAGCGCGCCGGGGTGCGGATCATGATGATCACCGGGGACCATCCCCCGGTCGATCTTCGCCAACATCCGCACCTTCCTGCGCTACCTGCTGTCGTCGAACATCGGCGAGGTCCTCACGATGTTCCTGGGTGTGGTCGGGGCCGGGCTGTTGGGCCTCACCGACACAGTGGAGTCCGGCGTGGCCGTGCCGCTGCTCGCCACCCAGATCCTGTGGATCAACCTGCTCACCGACGCCGCCCCGGCGCTGGCGCTGGGCGTCGACCCGCCACCCGACGACGTCATGGCCCGATCTCCCAGGAAGCTGTCCGACCGCGTGATCGACGCCGAGATGCAGCTCGGCATCGGCTTCGTGGGCCTCGTCATGGCCGTCGTCTCCCTTGTCGCCCTCGATCTGCACCTCCCGGGGGGGCTGATCGGGGGCTCGGGCGACATCACCGAGGCCCGGACCATGGCGTTCACCACGCTGGTGCTGTCGCAGCTCTACAACTGCTTCAACGCTCGTAGCGATCGGGTCAGCGCGTTCCACCAGATGTTCGCCAACCCGCTGTTGTGGGGCGCCATCGCCGTGTCGGCCGCCCTGCAGGTCACCGTGGTGCACGTTCCGCTGCTCAACGACGCGTTCGACACCTCGCCCCTCTCCCTTGGTCAATGGGCCACCTGTGCGGCCCTGGCCGGCGCCGTCCTGTGGGCCGACGAGCTCCGCAAGCTCGCGCGTCGGCGGCGACGACCGGCGTGACCGAGCGCCCGGCTCGGCGGCTCACCCCGAGCCAACGTGTCGCACGACCACGACCGGGCACGGGGCGTGGTGCGCCAGCTGCTGGCTGACCGACCCGAGCAGCAGGCCGCGGAAGCCGCCGACCCCGCGCCCTGCCACGACGGCGAGGGCGGCGCCCCGGGCGGCGCCGAGGAGAACGTCGGCGGCGGAGCCGGCCACGAGCACCCGCTCGACCGGCACACCCGGGCGCTCGGCCTCGGCGGCATCGACCACCCGGTCGAGGAGGCGGCGGGCGGCGTCCTCGAAGCTCGGGAAGTCCACCGCGGCCGCCGCGAACGACATCGAATAGGGGGCATGCCACGCGTGCACGGCCGCGACGGTCGCGCCCCTCACCCGGGCGTCGTCGAGGCCCCAGCGGAGCGCACGGGCCGAGTTCTCCGACCCATCGACGCCGACGACGATCCGCTCGTCGGCGCCCGCCGCCTCCGGCGCCGCAGCTTCGTCGCTCGCTCGCACGATGGCGACCGGGCACGACGCGTGGTGGAGGCAGGCCTGGCTCACGGAACCGAGCATCAGCTCCCGCAACCCACCCCGCCCGCGAGGTCCCACCACCAGCAGGTCGGCGCCCCGGGCGGCGTCCAGCAGCGCCCGGGCGGGCAGGTCGCAGACCACCACCGACCGGACCGCGGCGACCGCATCGTCGCCGAGGGTCTCGGCGATCGTGGCGGTGAGGGCGGCAGCGGCATCGGCGGGCCCGTAGTCGGGATCGAACGATCCGCCCCGACCGACGTGCAGCTGGTCGAACAGGCCCCAGGCCAGGACCGCACGCAGCTCGTGGCCGTGGAGCTCGGCCGCCCGCTGCGCCCAGCGGAGCGCGCGTCGGGCGTGCTCGGATCCGTCGACACCCACGACGATGTGTCCCACGACCCCCAGGATGGTCGACCGCACGGCCGGCGTGAAGGGACCAATGTCCTACCCGTCGACGAGCCGTGCGCAGACCAGCGAGACGGCGACCCCGGCACCGCACCCGACCTCCAGCACGCGATCGGACGGTTGGGGATCGAGGGCATCGACCGCCATCACCAGGCGATCGGAGGCCGGTCGTGCGCTCACCGGTGCCCCGGTGGCGCGGGCCCCAGGGCCGGCAGTATCGCGGCCACGATCGCTTCTGGTCGGGTCGTGACGCCGTCGACCACCGTGTCGATCGTCAGGTCGGCCACCCTTCCGAACCGGCCGGCCCGCCGCACCTCGAGCTCGGCGATGGCGGTGGCGTCGCCCACCGGACGCCGGTGATCGTCGGCCCTCGCGCCGCGCGCGAGGCGCCGGGCGAGGACCGCGGCGGGGGCCCGGAGCCAGATGACGAACGGTTCCCGCAGGGCCGCCAGGCACGCGGCGTCGTCCACCACGCTGGCGGCGGCCGCCACCACGACGGGCTGCGTCGCGGCCAGTGTGGCCAGCAGGTGCTCGGCCTCCCAGGTGTGGAGGGCGTCGACGCCCTCCCGCTCGGCCAGGGCACGGCCGGTCACACCCCGCGTCGCCGCCAGGTCGTCGTCGCTGTCGTGGAACGGCCGACCCACCCGGGCGGCCAGCCCCCGCCCCACGGTCGACTTGCCGACGGCCATCGACCCGACGAGGACGACGTGCACGGCGTCAGCCAGCCCGCTCGAATGGGTAGGTGCCGCGGATGAAGCGGTCCATGGCAGCGGGCGGTGCGTACGGCAACCTCACTGGCGTCCCCCTTCCTACCCGCTGGGCGCCGGCTACAGCGCCGCGAGCATCGCCTCCGCCACGACCTGAGCAACGTCCTGGCCCCCGGCCGGAAGCGTGACGCCGACGAAGTAGTCGTCGCCCTGGGCGATGAACTGACCCACGCCGTCCCCGATGTCCTGCCACACCGCTGCGTTCCCGACGCCGGACACCTCGTGGACCGAATCCTCGCCCGTCTCGTCGCGG
Organism: Acidimicrobiales bacterium; assembly: GCA_050744525.1. Lineage (GTDB taxonomy): Bacteria > Actinomycetota > Acidimicrobiia > Acidimicrobiales > VFJN01 > DASQUK01. The sequence goes on from JBOGHG010000220.1 coordinate 5,276, forward strand.
ATGATGTCGATCGCCGTGTCGTAGTGGTCTGCCAGCTCGACGGCGAGGATCACTCCCGACGCGTAGCTGCAGATCCTGCGCTGCTCGGGGTCGTAGGCCGACGAGGTGCCGGCCCCGGGATCGCCACCGAGCATCACCGCCAGCTCCGGCGCGGCGATCAGGGTGCACGGGTCGGGAACCGCATCGTCGTCGACCGGAGCCGCGGTCGTCGTGGCGCCGGCCGCCGTCGTGGTCGTGGCGCCGGCCACCGCTGTGGTCGTGCTGCCGCCAGCCGCATCCCCGCCGGCGTCGGTGTCGTCATCGTCGCCGCCGCACGCCGAGAACAGGAGCGCCATTCCCAGGGCGCTGGCAACCACCTGGTGTCGAACGGTCGCTCGCACGGTCCCTCCGGCGGCGTGCCCGGGTGTCCGGTCGCCCGTCGCCGCGCCTGGCGATGGTCGTCCTCCGGCGGAGGTCTGTCCCCAGTGCTGGGAGCCGGGCACCGCCGCCCGAACGCTGGCAGACTGCGCCGCCATGCACAAGACCCGGACCGTCGAGCCGTCCAACCTGCGTGTCGTCGCCACGGGGCTCCGCTTCCCGGAGGGCCCGATCGCCATGGCCGACGGATCGGTGCTCGTCGTCGAGATCGCTCGGGGAACGCTGACCCGCGTCCGGCCCGACGGCGCCCTCGAGGTGGTGGCGGACTGCGGGGGCGGCCCCAACGGCGCCGCCGTCGGTCCGGACGGCGCCGTCTACGTCTGCAACAACGGCGGCTGCTTCGACTGGCAGGAGCGCCTCGGCCTCAGGTTCCCCGGGTCGCCACCCCCGGCGACGTGGCCCGGCCACGGATCGCTCGAGCGGGTCGACCTCGCCACCGGCGAGATCACCACGGTCCTGACGGAGTGTGGTGGGTACCCCGTGCGCGCCCCCAACGACCTGGTGTTCGACGCCGACGGGGGCATCTGGTTCACCGATCACGGCGTCCGGGAGGAGCGCACCAGCGACCGCACCGGCATCCACTACTGCCGGCCCGACGGCAGCCACGCGCGCGTGGCCGTGTTCCCCATCGACGCCCCCAACGGCATCGGCCTGTCGCCGGCCGGCGACCGCTTGTACGTCGCCGAGACGTACACCGGGCGTCTCTGGGGCTGGGACGTCACCGGTCCCGGCGCGGTGAGCGGCTCCGGCCCGGTGGGCCCGCGCGGTGCCGAGCTGGTCGCCGACCCCGGTGGTGGCACGTTCTTCGACTCGCTGGCGGTCGACGGCGACGGCTGGATCTGCGTGGCGACGCTCGGGGGCAGCCCCGGCATCACGGCCTTCTCGCCCGGCGGCGACGAGGCGGAGTACACGCCGCTGCCCGACCCGCTGACCACCAACGTCTGCTTCGCCCCCGATGATCGCACCGCCTTCGCGACCCTCTCGGGCACCGGCCAGCTCGTGGCCTTCGACTGGCCCCGCCCGGGCGCCAGCCTGCCGTTCGCGGCCTGACGAGCTAGACGCCACGACTCCCGCGGGCGGCGCTAG
>JBOGHG010000221.1:0-6752 GCA_050744525.1 Acidimicrobiales bacterium
CAGGCCGTGGAGGCGATCTCGCACGCCGCCGAGGACGAGGACGCCGACCTCGTCGTGGTCGGGTCCAACGACAGAGGGTTTCTCCAGCGCCTGCTCGGTGGCTCGGTGTCCCAGGAACTGGCTCGCAAGTCCCCGAGGCCAGTCCTGATCGTGCGCTGATCGGGCTCCGCGCCGTCTACGCCACCGTGCCGGTGCGCGCCTCAGTCGACCAAGCTCAGCGGAAGGTCGAAGCGTGTGAGCACGCTGGCGTCGAAGCGGGTGAATGCGCTCACCCGGTGGCCGGCCAGCGTGACGACCAGTAGGCCGGTGGCGTGGAGCGGTCCGCCGCGGGGATCACGGACGTACGTGCCGAATGCCGGCTGGCCGTTGGCCCGGGTCTCGATGAGGCGGAAGGTGCGACCGTCGCGGAAGGTGATGGCGGCGAGGAATCGCGTCGCTTGCTCGATGCCGTAGTACTCGAGCGGCATGGGCGGCATGGTCAGCGCGACGTCGTCGGTGACGAGGGCCACGAGCGCGTCGATGTCGCCGGTCTCGTATGCGCGAGTGAGGCGGTGGACGAGCGCGCGTTCCTCGGGCGAGCCCCGACGCGGCGGCAGCTCGTGTTCTGCGGTCGGGGCGAGCCGTTGCCGGACAGCGGCCCGCGCCCGTTTGAGGGCACTGGTGACGGACTCCTCGCTCGTGTCGAGCATGGTGGCGACCTCGCGGGCGCGGTAGCCGAGGACGTCACGCAGGATGAGGACGGCCCGCTGGCGCGCCGACAGCGCCTGGAGCGCGGTCAGGAAGGCGATCGAGATGGCTTCGCTCGCCTCGTGGCGGTCCTCGGGTCCTGGCGGCCCGTCGGCCCCACTCAGCAGCGCGTCGGGATAGGGCTCGAGCCAGATCACCTCGCCGGTGCGGCTCGGCTCGGGAGTCTCGACGCCTCGAGGCAGCGGGTCCACGACCGGCCGTCTCCGATTGGCGCGCAGGATGTTCAGACACCGGCTGGTTGCCACCTGGTACAGCCACGTCCGCAACGACGAGCGCCCTTCAAAGGCGGCGAGGCCACGCCATGCGGCGAGCAGCGTGTCCTGTAGCGCGTCCTCGGCGTCTTGGAGCGACCCGAGCATCCGGTAGCAGTGCAGTTGCAGCTCGCGGCGATGGGGCTCGGCGACTTGGCGGAAGGCCTCGCCGTCGCCCGCCCGGGCTCGATCGAGGAGCTCTGCGCTCACCGGTGCCCACCTCCTTGTCGCGGTCCATCCTTTGGTGAGACACCGGTGGCAATGGAAAATGGGCGCGGCACGGACGCCCAGTTTCGCGGCTGTCCGGTGTCTTCCTCTACCAGGCGCGGCGACCGCCGTAGCCGGCCGGAAGGAACGATGAGATGCCGAGCTTCCCTGCACGTACGCATGCGGACGCGCGAGGCCGGCGGCTCCCCGACCACTCCCAGAAGGAGGAGTCAATGAGCAAGGCAGGAATGTTGCAGGACAGGCACGCGGTCGTGTTCGGTGGCGGAGGTTCCATCGGCGCAGCAGTCGCCAAGGAGCTCGCTTCCGAAGGCGCAGAAGTGTTTCTCGCCGGCCGCTCACCGACGACGGTCGATCTAGCGGCGAAGCAGATCACGGCCGCAGGTGGGCGAGCCCACTCAGATGTGGTCGACGCCCTGGATGCGGCAGCGGTCGACGGCTACCTCGAGGCCGTCGTTGAGCAGGCAGGCAGCATCGACATCGAATTCAACGCCACGGGACCCCGCGTCAGCGAGTACGGCCACGGCAAACCGGTCCTCGAGTTGGCTGTCGAGGAGTTCATGACGCCCGTCGCCACGGTCTTGCGGTCCCAGTTCGTCACCGCGCGCGCTGCGGCTCGCCAGATGCTCGAGCAGGGGTCCGGCGTGATCATCTTCCTCACCGCTATCCCGGCCCGGGCCCCCATCCCAGGCGCGTCAGGCATCAGCGCCGCCTACGGCGCCATCGAGACCGTCATGCGGACGATGGCGATCGAACTCGGCCCTGCCGGGGTCAGGGTCGTCTGCCTGCGGACCACGGCGAACCCGGACACGCGGACGATTCAGGACACCACCGAAGTGCGTGCCAAGATGATGAACGTCACGCCCGAGCAGGCCATGGCCCGTCTCGCCGAGGGCACGATGCTGAAGGTCTTGCCGCAGACAGCCGACACCGCGAGGGCGGCCGCGTTCCTCGCCTCGGACCGGGCGCGCATGATGACCGGCACCGTCCTCAACTCGTCAGCCGGAGCGGTCACGGACTGAATATGTTGCTTCGGTCGACGACGCCGCTCTCAGGTGTCGGCCTGGTCTGGTGGTTGGTCGGGCCCTTGCCGCTGGTCGAAGTCCGATGGCTCGACGTCGTCGAGGAAGGCGCGGAAGCGGTCGACGTCCTCGTTGATGGTCTCGTCGTCGGTCTCGATCGGTACGAGCGCGCCGGCTTCGTCCAACACGGCCTCGCTGGCGTACACGGGCGCGTCGACGCGTAGTGCCAGGGCGATGGCGTCGGAGGGCCGGCTGTCGAGGTTGACGCCGCCGCGGGGACCTGCCACGGCCAGCTCGGCCAGGAAGGTGCCGTCTCGTACCTCGGTCACCTCGACGTGGTCGACGCGGGCGTCGAGCCCGTCGATGAGTGCCGCCAGCAGGTCGTGGGTCAGGGGACGGGGCGGTGACTGGCCGCTCAGGGCCAGCGCGATCGCGACCGCTTCCCGGCCGCCGATGAAGATCGGGAGCACGCGATGGGGTGCGTCCTGCTCGCGGAGCACGACGAGCGGCGCGCCGCTGCCGGTCTCCAGGTTGAGGCCCAGGACATCGACGGGCTTCATGCGATCACCCTAGCGATGGTGCCTGGCGATGGTCGGTGGCCGATCTCGGGAGGTGATCGTTTAGGGCGCCCGAAGTGGGGTAGGAGCCAAGGATCCGTGTTGTCGACCCCATAGAGGATGTCATGCTCGTTCTTTCCGAAAATGCCTCCACCGCCATCCGCAACCTGGTTGAACGCCCCGAGCTGCCCGATGTCGCCGGCGTGCGCATCGCCAGCGGTGAGGGGGAGTCGGGCCAGTTCAGCGTCTCGACCGCCGGGTTGCCCGAGGAAGGCGACCAGGTCGTCGAGGACCAGGGGGCACGCGTGTTCCTCGAGCCCGCCGCCGCCGCCATCCTCGACGACAAGGTCCTCGACGCCACTGTGGACGAGCGGGGCCGCATCGGTTTCGTCCTCACCCCCCAGTAGGCCGCCGGAGCCCCCCCGGGACCAGCCCCGACGTCACAGCGCGTGGGCGTAGCCGCCGCGGTCGATGACGGCGCGGGCGACGGTGTTCATGGCGCCGTCGTCGTTGTCTTGGATCTGGCCGATCCATTGGGCGGCGCGCCGCTCGGCCCGGCGGCAGAAGGTGTCGGCGATGGTCGTCTCGTCGCCGAGCCCGTGGGTGGATGTCGTCTCGTCGAGGACGTCGGACACCCGGCATATGGTGGCGATCTGGGCGTAGGCCTCGATGGCGGCATGAGCCAGACGCTTGAGCTGTGCCTGCTGGTCCTGCACGTCGGTGCCGTGGCGGCGCAGCAGCTTCTCGGCGGCGTTGCGCAGCGCCTGGACCTGCCCGGTCACGGTGTCGGCCCGGGCGGCGAGCGCCGGGTGAGCGTGTGACACGCGGTCCGGGGACAGCTTGCGTTGTAGGCGGTCGCCCGCGTAGCCGGCCACGGCTCCCAGTGATTCGACCGGATGGCGGGGGTCGAGGTGCTGGAGCCCCTCCAACTCGTCGCCCAGCGTCTCGAGGCCTTCGAGGGCGATGAACAGGCGCATGACGTCGTTCGCGCCCTCGAAGATGGGGAACACGCGGATGTCACGCAGCATCTTCTCGTAGGGCTCGTCGCACATGTAGGCCTTGCCGCCGGCGAGCTGGAACGCGCGGTTGGCGGCGTACCAGATGAACTCGGAGCCGGCGACCTTCAACATCGCGGACTCGATCCGGTAGTCGTCGACGCCCCGATCGACCAGCCCGGTGGCCAGGTACCCCATGGCCTCCATGCCGTAGAGGTACGAGGCCATCCAGCCGATCTTGTGCTGGACGAGCTCGAACTCGGCGAGCGGCTGGCCGAACTGGTGGCGGTCTTGGACGTGGTCGACGGTCAGGTCGATCAGGCGGCGAACGCTGCCGTTGGTCCCGGCTCCGAGCGACATGCGCCCGTTGTTGAGGATGCCGGTGGCGATGCGAAAGCCGTCGCCCTCCTCGCCGAGCACGTTCGCGGCGGGCACGTGCACGTCGCGGAAGCGCAGGGTCCGCAGATCGTTGCCGGCCAGTCCCATCGTTGCGTGGCGTTCGCCCACCTCGAAGCCCTCCATCCGGGACTCGACGAGCAGGGCCACATGGGCGCCGGTGTCGGTGCGGGCGAACACGGTGAGCAGGCCGGCGCGGCTGCCGTTGCCGATGTAACGCTTCACGCCGTCGAGCCGATAGCTGCCATCGGGCTGCGGGCGGGCGCGGCTGTCGAGGTGGTAGGCGTCGGAGCCGGCGTTGGGCTCGGTGAGCGCGTAGGCAGCCAGGGTGCGGCCGGCGGCGAGATCGGGCAGGAAACGAGCCCTCTGCTCGTCGGTGCCGTAGAGGTGGATGCCCTTGTAGCCGATGGACTGGTGGACGCCGAGCACGACCGCGAGGGTGGCGTCGATCTGGCCGATCGCGTCGAACACGGCGCAGTAGCCGGTCTGCGAGAGGGCCTGACCGCCGTGGTGCTCGGGAACGTAGAGCCCCAGCAGCCCGATGTCGGCCAGGTCACGGAGCACCTCGTCGGGGATCCAGCGGTCGGCCTCGACCCGCCGGGGGTCGTAGTGGTCGTCGCAGTACGAGCGCAGGTCGGCGATCAGCCCATCGACCTTCTTGCGCTCGCCGTCGCCCAGCCGGGGGAACGGAAAGGCCAGGTCGTCGTCGATGCGGCCGAGGAACAACGACCGGGCCAACGAGGGTGACTCGGTGCCCGTCATCAGGCGCCTCCCGGGACGCGCCACCGACCCGCGATCGCCGGGAGGCGGAGGAGCACCCCCAGGTGATCGGCGGGTGGTGGCATCGCCCTCCTTCGATCGCTCACGGAAGACCGGAATGTCGCTGAGCCGCTACCCCGGCTTCGGGCCGATACACCGCAGACCTCCGCCTGGGGCGCCGGCAGCGGGGAACGGCAGCGTGGTCGACTGGCCGTTTCCAAGCCGGTCGGCTGTGGCGGCCCGCTACCGTTGCGGCGTGGCCGAGCTCACATTGCCGGCGTGGTGGTACATCGATCCGTCGGTCTGGGAGCAGGAGCGCCGAGCCGTGTTCGGCCGTGAGTGGTTGTTCATCGGCCACCGCCAACGGTTGTCGGAGCCGGGCGACTACCTGGCGTGTGACATCGCGGGCTGGCCACTGCTGGTCGTGGTCGGCGACCACGGCGAACTTCGGGCGCACCACAACGTGTGCCGGCACCGTGCCGGGCCCCTCGTCCATGACGGTTGTGGCCGGGTGCCGAGCCTGGTGTGCCGGTACCACGGCTGGGCCTACGGGCTCGACGGCCGGCTCCGTTCGGCACGTGATTTCGGTGCGACCGACGGCTTCGACCCCGCGGAGGTATCGCTCACGAGCGCCTCGGTCGACGAGTGGCGTGGCCTCGTGTTCGTCAACCTCGATCTCGATCGCGCAGCCCCGCCGCTGCTCGAGGCGCTCGGGACATTCGCCGCCGAGTGCGAGCCGTACCCGATCGAGGAGCTCGTGCTGACGCACGAGTCCCAGCACGATCTGGCGTGCAACTGGAAGACGTATGCCGACAACTACCTCGAGGGCTACCACATCCCCCTCGTGCACCCCGGTCTCAACAAGGAGATAGATGTCAAGCGCTACGTCGTCGACGTCGACGAGCGCCACCGGTGGGTTCGGCACTCGGCTCCGGCCCGCAACGGCGCCGTGAACACCGGCCGCTGGCTGTGGCGCTGGCCCAACTTGGCGTTGAACCTCTACCCCGATGCCATGAACGTCGAGCGCTACGACCCGCTGGCGCCCAACCGGACACGGCTCCGCTACTCGTACTCCTTCCGCGAGCCCGGCGACCGCGAGGCCAACGATGCCGTCGTCCGCGTGTCGTCCCAGGTCACCGCCGAGGACATCGCCATCTGTGAGTCGGTTCAGCGCAACCTCGAGAGCGGCACCTACGGCACCGGCTGGCTCAGCCCTCGGCACGAGGGCGGTGTGGCGGCCTTCCAACGATGGATCCGAGAGACCGTCGTCAGGTGATCGATGCCTCGAAGATGGCGGCGATCGAGTCGTCCAGCGCGGCGTCGAACTCCTCGTCGCTCTGCTGGGCCGAGAGACCCTGGGTGAGTGCCCGGGAGAAGCTCGCGATCACGCCGTGGTTGCGAGCAAGCCGGGCATTGGCGTCCGCGCGGCTGTAGCCGCCGGAGAGGGCGACCACCCGCAGGACGTTGGCGTGGCTCACCAGGTCTGCGTAGAAGTCGTCGAGCTCGGGCAGCGTCAGCTTGAGCATGACGGACTGGTCGGGCGCGAGCTGACCGAGCTGCTCGAGGATGGCGCCCTTGAGCAACGCCTCCGCCTCGGCCTTCTGCGGGCTGTGGATGTCGACCTCGGGTTCGATGATCGGCACCAGGCCCGCCGCCAGGATCTGGCGGGCGATGTCGAACTGCTGGTCGACCACCGACTTCACGCCGGCGTCGTTGGCGAGCTTGACGACCGAGCGCATCTTGGTTCCGAACAGGCCCTTGTCGGTCGCCCGGGTGAGCAGCGCGGCGAGGTCGGGAATC
>JBOGHG010000222.1:0-6716 GCA_050744525.1 Acidimicrobiales bacterium
AGCGGGACGACGCCTCGGAGGCCGGCGCCGGGGGCCGCGGGAGCGGGAATCGCGTGATCATGTTCGGGCTGTCCGCGGTGCGCAACGTCGGCGAGGGGCTGGTGGGCCACATCGTCGCCGAGCGCGAGGCCAACGGTCCATACGCCGACTTCTACGACTTCTGCCGGCGGGTCGACTCCTCCGTCCTCAACAAGCGCACGATCGAGTCGCTCATCAAGGCGGGGGCCTTCGACGGCGTCGGCCACAAGCGCAAGGGCCTCCTCACCGTGTTCGAGCAGATCGTCGACCACACCCTCTCCCGGCGTCGCGAGCGCGACATGGGGATCATGACCCTGTTCGGCGACGCCGACGATGCGGGTGCCGGCGGCTTCGGCGACTTCGAGCGCACGGCCATCCCCGACCTCGAGTTCGACAAACGCGACCGGTTGGCGTTCGAGAAGGAGATGCTGGGCCTCTACGTGAGCGATCACCCCCTGCTGGGTGCCGAGGCGGCGCTTGCGCGCCGGGCCGACTGCACGCTCGACGAACTGGCCGACCTGGAGGACGGCGACCACAAGGCCGTGGGCGGCGTGGTGACCGCGCTGCAGCGCAAGTGGACCCGACGGGGCGACCTCATGGCGGTGTTCACCCTCGAGGACCTGCGGGCCGCGGCCGAGGTGATGGTGTTCCCCCGCACCATGACGGAGCACGGGCACAAGCTGGCCGACGATGCCGTCGTCATCGTGCGGGGCCGGATCGACACCCGGGACGACGCCCCCAAGCTCATCGCCCAGTCGATCGACCTGGTCGAGGTGGCCCCGGGCCAGCTCGAGCCGCTGCGGCTCCACGTCCCGACCCAGTTGCTGTCAGAGGCCAAGGTGGCGCACCTCAAGCGGCTGCTCGCCGACCACCCCGGCGAGTCGCCCGTCTTCCTCCAACTCGGAGAGCGGCGGGTCGTTCGGCTGCCCGACCGGTGGAACGTCGACGCCGGCAACGGCCTCGTGGGCCAGCTCAGGGAGGCGCTCGGCCCCGCCGCCATCCTCAGCTAGCCGGGCACCGCGCACGCGTGTTCGGTCATCGGAGTTGCGCGTCCCGTGTCGTTTGACTGGACTAGTGGCTTGTTGCCGCACGCAGAACGGGGGCTACGCCGGAGATGTCGATCGCTGTAGACACGAAGGACTGCACCGCCCTCAGCGACGCTGAGCTGGTCGAGATGGCCGATCTCTGTGCGGAAGCCCAGTACAGCCACGAGATCGGCACGCTGTCGAAGCAGGCCGAGGCGTGGGTGCTGATCACGCAGGTCCGGGACGAGGCCAGGCTCAAGGGCTTCGCCTTCTCCACGCTCGAGCGCATCGGTGGCACGCCGTGTGTGCTGGTGGGGATGGCGTCGGTACGCCGCACCTCCAAGCGCGACACGGTGCTGCGTGCGCTCATGCAGGACCTGCTGCGCCGGGCCGTGCTGGCGTTCCCCGACGAGGACGTGCTGGTTTCGGCCCGGTTCGGCGACGTGGGCGGCTTCGACGCCTTCCGCAACCTCAACGACATCGTGCCCCGGTCCGGCCACAAGGCCACCGGCGAGGAACGCGCCTGGGGTGGGCGCCTGGCCAAGCGCTACGGCATCGAGACGAGGGCCTACGACCAGCGGGCGTTCGTGGCCCGGGGGGACGGCAGCGGTCCCGCCCCGGTCTTCGACCACGAGACGCTGCACCCCGAGCAGAGCGACCAAGCGGTGGTCGAGCGGTTCGAGGGGCTGCACGCCGGCAAGGGCGACAGCCTCATCGGCTTCGGCTGGGCCATGGAGGAAGACCTCCGCAAGCTCGCCTGACCGACGGGCAGATGGAGCTCGGCGACGCGGTCCGTCGGCGCCGCATGGTGCGGGCGTTCGACGGACGGCCGGTGCCACCGGAGCTGGTCGACCGGTTGCTCGACCTGGCCCGGCGGACGCCCTCGGCGGGCAACACCCAGCCCTGGACGTTCGTGGTGCTGGAGGGCGCACAGACGGCGGCGCTGTGGGACGTCACCCTTCCGGCCGATCGCCGCGCTGCGTTCCGGTGGCCGGGGCTGCTCCGCGCCCCGGTGCTGGTGGTGCCGCTGGTGTCGCCGGACGCCTACGTCGAGCGCTATCGCGAGCCGGACAAGCGGGCCACCGGCCTCGGGACCGGCGCATCGGCATGGCCCGTTCCCTATTGGTGGGTCGACGGGGGGATGGCCGTGCAGACGCTGTTGCTCGCCGCCGTCGATGCCGGCCTCGGGGCGCTGTTCTACGGCCTGTTCGACCACGAACGGCTCGTGCTCGACCATCTCGGCGTGCCGCCCGGGTGGCGGGCACTGGGTGCGGTCGCCGTGGGTTGGCCGGCGCCCGACGAGCCCGGCCTGTCCTCGGGGCGGAGCCGCCCGTCGCTCGACGACGTGGTCCACCGCGGCGGCTGGTAGCCCCGCCGAACCTGCGGCTGAAAGGGCATTCATAGCAGCTTCAAACGCCGCAAGTTCGCTACGGTCGCCGGGCTGTGGAGCTACAGACCGCCATCGACCTCGACGCCGCCACCAACACCCGGGTGGTGCTGCGCCGGCGGCCCGAGGGCCTGCTCGCCGCGGACGACGTCGAGCTGCAGCACGGCGTCGCCGTGCCGGTCCCGGCCGAGGGCGAGGCGCTGCTCGAGGTGGACTGGATCGGCATCGACGCCACCGTGCGCACGTGGCTGTCCAGGGCCGAGGGATACCTGCCGGCGGTCGAGATCGGCGAGCCGGTGCGGGCCAGCGGCATCGGGCGGGTGGTGGCCAGCCGCGCCGAGCGCTTCCCGCTCGGGCACGCGGTCTACGGGCTACCCGGTTGGCAGCGCTACGGCATCGTGCGTGACGACCCGCTGGCCACGCCGCTGGGTGAGGACGTCGACGCGCCGGCGCTCCTCGCCCTCTACGGGGCCACCGGCCTGACCGCGTACGTGGGGATGATCGACATCGGTCAGGTCCAGCAGGGCGAGACCGTCGTCGTGTCGGCCGCCGCCGGCGCCACAGGCTCGCTGGCGGCGCAGATCGCCAAGCTCGAAGGCTGCCGGGTGATCGGGATATGCGGCCGGGACGACAAGGCCCGCTGGCTGCTCGACGACCTCGGCCTCGACGGCGCCATCAACCACCGCACCGACGACGTGCACGGCCGGCTCAGGGAGCTGTGCCCCGACCGCATCGACGTCTACTTCGACAACGTGGGCGGTCCCATCCTCGATGCGGTCCTCTATCGCCTGGCCATGCACGCCCGGGTCGTCCTGTGCGGCGCCATCGCCATCTACAACAAGCGTGGGCGCCCACCGGGGCCCTCGAACTACTTCCAGCTCATCAACCGCCGCGCCCGCATGCAGGGCTTCCTGTCGCTCGACCACTGGGACCGCTTCCCGGAGGTGGCGGCCACCTTGGGCTCATGGGCCGCCGAGGGGAAGCTGAAGTACCGCACCCAGGTCTATGAGGGACTGGCGTCGGCGGTCGGCGCCCTCAACGCGTTGTTCACCGGCGACAACATCGGCAAGACAATCATCCGTGTCTCCGAAGAAAGAGCGGTGTAAAGCCCGAAGGACGGTTCAGAGACCGGTCTGGAGCTGGGCCGCGAGTACCTCGGCGTCCTCCGCCGGAAGCTGGCAGGCGAAGTTGCGGCACACGTAGGCGCGGCCGTCGTCTCGGCCCTCCCACAGGGGCGACGGGTAGCGCTCGCCCCACGCCAGCACCGCGCCGGGGAGGAACCGGCCCTGCACGACCTCGACCAGGTCGCGGCGGTCGCCGGCGACCACGACCTCGTCGATCCCATGGACGGCGAGGTCGACGGCGGCCAGCATGTGGCCGAAGGCCGTCGGGTGCTGGGTGGCGAGGGACCCGGTCAGTCGCAGGATCTGCCGGGCACGGTCGCGGTAGCGCTCCTCGCCCGTGAGTGCGGCCAGGCGCAGCAGGGCGACGGCCGCCAGGCTGTTGGCGCTGGGGGTGGCGTTGTCCATCAGGTCCTTGTTGCGGGCAACCAGCCGCTCGGCGTCGCGCCCGGTCGTGAACAGCCCGCCCCGCTCCTCGTCCCAGAAGAGGTCGAGGAGCGCGTCCGCGGTGCTGCGGGCGGCGTCGATCCAGCGCGCCTCGCCGGTGGCCTCCGACAGCCGTACGAATGCGTCGACGAGGGCGGCATGGTCGGCGGCGTACGCCAGGTGGCGGGCCCCCCCTTGGGCCTGCCACGAGCGGAGCCAGCGACCGTCGTCGCGGCGCAGCGAGCGCAGCAGGAACTCGCCGCTGCCCACGGCGGCGTCCATCCAGTCGCGCCGTCCGGTGGCGGCGGCCGCCTCCGCCAGCGCGGCCAGCATGAGCCCGTTCCACTCGGCCAGTACCTTGTCGTCGAGCCCGGGACGCACCCGCCGCTCGCGGGCGGCGAAGAGCCGGCGACGGGCGTCTTCGATGCGGGGCGGACGGGCGAGATCGACATGTCCCCCGCCGCGGGCATGGATGCGATTGAGGATGGAGCGGCCCTCGAAGTTGCCGCCCGGCGTCACGCCGTAGAACGCCATGACCTCGTCGGCCAGGTCGCAGTCGCCGCCGAGCGCCGCCACGACCTGGTCGGCGGTCCACACGTAGAAGCGGCCCTCCTCGCCCTCGCTGTCCGCGTCCTCGGCGGAGAGGAACCCGCCCTCGGGGTGCCGCAGGTCCCGCAACACGTACGCCACCGTCTCGTCGAGCACCTGGCGGTAGCGCTCGTGGCCCATGACCTGCCAGGCGTGGAGGTAGGCACGGACCAGCAGCGCCTGGTCGTAGAGCATCTTCTCGAAGTGCGGCACCAGCCAGGTGGCGTCGACCGAGTAGCGGGCGAAGCCGCCGCCCAAGTGGTCGTAGATCCCACCCGAAGCCATCGCGTCCAGCGAGGTCTCCACCACCCCCCGGATGTCGGCATCCGGGGTCGGCCGGCGGGCCAGGGCGCGCACCAGCAGGTCGAGGCTCATCGCCTGCGGGAACTTGGGGGCGCCGCCGAAACCGCCTCGGGCGTCGTCGTGTTGCTGGCGGAGGGCCTTGACCGCGCCCTCGAGGGCGTCGCCGCCGGGTGACCCGTCGTCCGGCTCGACCAGGGCCGAGCGGCCCAGCGCGGCGGTGAGCTGGCCCGCCTGGGTGTCGACGTCCGGCCGGCGGGTGCGCCACAGCTCGTCGATCCGCCGGCACAGCTCGGGAAAGGCGATCATGCCGCCGCGCCGGCTGCTCGGGAAGTAGGTGCCACCGAAGAACGGCCGGCCGTCGGGCGTGAGGAACACGGTCATCGGCCAGCCGCCCTGCCCGGTCAGGGCCTGGACCGCCTCCATGTAGATCTCGTCGACGTCGGGGCGCTCCTCGCGGTCGACCTTGATGTTGACGAAGAGCTCGTTCATCAGGGCCGCGATCTCGGGGTCCTCGAACGACTCGTGCGCCATCACGTGGCACCAATGGCAGGCCGAATAACCCACGGACAGCAGCACCGGCTTGTCGTCGCGCCGGGCCGCGGCGAAGGCCTCGTCGCCCCACGGGTACCAGTCGACCGGGTTGTCGGCGTGCTGGCGGAGGTACGGGCTGGTCTCGTCGGCCAGGCGGTTCACGGCATCCACGGTAGGGGAGGCGGGCGCGCCTGCATGCCTACGTCACGGGTAGTTGGGTGCCCACACCCCGGACGGGAACGATGGAGGCATGACTCCCGACGAGGCCACCGCCTTCCTCCGCTCGGCCATACCGCTGTGCGACACGCTCGACATGCGGGCCACGGCCGCCGGTCCCGACGAGGCCAGGGTCGAGATCGACTGGGCGCCGGGCCTGTGCACGAGCAACGGCGTGCTCCACGGCGGCGTGATCATGGCGCTGGCCGACTCCGCCGGGGCCGCCTGCACTTACTTCAACCTGCCCGAGGGCGCGGGCACCACGACCGTCGAGTCGAAGACCAACTTCCTCGGCGCCGTGCGCGAGGGCGTGGCGGTGGCGAGCGCCCGTCCGTTGCACGTCGGCAGGACGACGATCGTGGTGGAGACCGTCGTCACGGACGGCCGTGACCGGCCCGTGGCCAAGGTGACGCAGACCCAGTTGGTCCTGCACCCCGAGCGCTGACGGGCGGACCGAGCCAACTAGCGTTCGGGCCCATGGAGATCAGCCTGAAGGGGAAGGTGGCGCTGGTCACCGGCGCCAGCCGGGGGATCGGCCGGGCGATCGCGACCAGCTACGCCGAGGCGGGCGCAGCGGTGATGCTGTCGTCGCGGAAGCGGGAGGCCCTGGAGGCGACGGCGGCCGAGATCCCCAACTCGGGGGGCGAGGTGGCCGTGTTCGCGGCCAACGCCGGCGAGCCCGACCAGATCGCCGCCTGCGTCGCAGCCACCGTGGACCGGTTCGGCGCCATCGACATCCTGGTCAACAACGCCGCCACCAACCCCTACATGGGCCGGCCCATCGACATAGACCTGCCCCGCTTCGACAAGACGTGGCAGGTCAACTTCCGCGGCCCGGTGGTGTGGGTGCAGGAGGCCTGGAAGGCATCGCTGGCCGACCGGGGAGGCGTCGTCCTCAACATGGCGTCGGTGGGTGGGCTGTCCGTCGAGCCCGCCATCGGCCACTACAACGTGACCAAGGCGGCCCTGATCCACCTGACCCGCACACTGGCCCAGGACCTCGCGCCCGGCGTCCGGGTGAACGCCATCGCTCCCGGGCTGGTCAAGACCGACTTCGCCCGGGCCCTGTGGGAGCCGGCCGAGGAGCAGCTCGCCGCCCGG
>JBOGHG010000223.1:0-6607 GCA_050744525.1 Acidimicrobiales bacterium
CGGTGGGCTCGCCCAGGACCGCGGCCTCGCCCGCCACCAGATCGGGTCGTTGAGCGAACAGGTGGCCCAGGCCGTTGTGGTCGGCCGCCAGCTCCTCGCCCGCGTAGAAGATCCAGGTCACGTCGATGGCCGGGTCGGGCACTGCGGCCGCCAGCTCGAGCATGACGGCCAGCCCGCCCTTCATGTCGGCGGCGCCCAGTCCCCACAGCACGTCGTCCCGGATCTCGGGCGTGTCGTTGCCGTTGGCCGGAACCGTGTCGAGGTGGCCCGCGAGCAGTAGCCGCATACCTCGACCGGCCGTCGTCCTCGCCACCACGTTGTCACCGAGCCGGTCGACCCGCAGGTGCCCCAGTGCACGAAGCCGCGCTTCGACGTGATCCGCCAGCGCCGCCTCGTGGTGGCTCTCGGAGGGGATGGCAACCAGATCGGCGGTCCGCGCCAACAAGTCCATGACGCCCGCAGGCTACGGTCCCGGCGGCCGCCGCGAGGATCCCGCTGCGGTCGGCGCGAGCCGCGCCTACCGTGGCCCGCCGTGACCGACGTACATGCCTCCGCTGCCGGTGCCTGGGGTGTTGGGCTGGCCACGTTCGCGGGCGACGACCGTGTGCTCGACACCTGGTACCCCTCCCCCGCGCTGTCAACCCCCGCAGAGACGACCGCGCAGGCCGCCCGGCTCGACACCGAGATCCCGGGATCGGCGCGGCTCGACGGGGAGACGGCGAGCGAGCTGTTGGGCGTGGACGTGGCGGCCGCCTGCGGGACCGACCCGCTCCGTCGCGTCGAGCGCCGGGCGGTGGCGACGTTCATCGAGTCGCTCGATGACCCGCCCGTCGACGTGCACGACGTCTACCTGCGCCTGCACCTGCTTTCCCACCGCCTCGTCGCCCCCAACGGCGCCAACCTCGAGGACGTGTTCGGGCTGCTCAACAACGTCGTCTGGACCGACCTCGGGCCCTGTGCGGTCGACGACTTCGAGCGGGTACGGCTGGCGTTGCGCGCCGCGGGGCGGGCCGTGCAGGTCTTCGGGCTCGACAAGTTCCCGCGGATGACCGACTACGTCGTCCCCGGCGGCGTGCGCATCGCCGACGCCGACCGCGTGCGGCTCGGGGCTCACCTCGGCGGCGGTACCGTCGTCATGCACGAGGGCTTCGTCAACTTCAACGCCGGCACGCTGGGCAGCGCAATGGTCGAGGGGCGGATCAGCCAGGGCGTCGTGGTCGGCGATGGCTCCGACGTCGGCGGCGGGGCGTCGATCCAGGGCACCCTGTCGGGCGGCGGCAAGGAAGTGATCCGGGTGGGCGAGCGCTGCCTGATCGGTGCCAACGGCGGCATCGGCATCTCGCTGGGAGACGACTGCGTCGTCGAGGCGGGGCTCTACGTCACTGCCGGCACGCGGGTGACGCGACCCGATGGATCGGTGGTCAAGGCAGGTGAGCTCAGCGGCGCGGACAACCTGCTGTTCCGCCGCAACAGCACGTCGGGCGCGGTGGAGGTGCTGCCCCGCGCCGGCGGGTCCGTCGAGCTCAACATCGCCCTCCACAGCAACCACTGACCACCGCCGCCGATCGCGCCATCAGGCCTCGAGCGCCGCTCCCAACCGGCGGGCGACCAGCTCGAGCCGATCGTCGGGCTGTACCACCGCGATGCGCACGTGGCCGACCCCGTCCGGTCCGTAGAACTCACCCGGAGACACGATCGCCCCGCCCGTGGCGGCCAATCGGTGGGCCAGCGCCCAGGCGTCCCCGTCGGGCGCACCCACCCAGAGGTAGAACGTCGCCGGCGGGCGGACACAGTGGACCCCGAACTCGCACAGGGACAGGGCCAGCAGGTCGAGCCGCCGAAGGTAGCGCTCACGCTGCACGTCGACGTGGTCGTCGTCGCCGAGCGCCACCACCGCCGCCGCCTGCACCGGGCCCGGAACCATGAACCCGGCGTGCTTGCGCACCTCGGACAGGTAGTGCACCAGGTTGCGATCGCCGGCGTAGAAGCCGACCCTGGCTCCGGCGAAGTTCGACCGTTTTGACAGCGAGTGCAGGGCGACGACGCCCTCGGTGCCCTCGGCGAGGATCGTCCGGCCGGGGCCGTCCCAGGTGAACTCGATGTAGCACTCGTCAGACAGGACCGGCACGCCGTGGCGGCGACCCCAGGCGGCGGCCGCCGCCAGGTCGACCAACTCGCCGGTCGGGTTGCCCGGTGAGTTGACCCACAGGCACAGCGCCCGAGCCGCATCGTCGGGGGCGATGTCATCGAACGCCCGGTAGGGCACTGCCCGGCAGCCGGCCAGGGTCGCACCCATGGCGTACGTCGGGTAGCTGACGTGCGGGTAGAGCACGGTGTCGCGGCCGGGCGAGCGCAGGTGCAGCCACTGAGGGACGCCGGCCACCAGCTCCTTGCTCCCGACGCACGCAGCCACCTGCGCGGGCCCGATGTCCGCGCCGAAGCGGCGGCCGAGCCACGCGGCGGCCGCCTCCCGGAAGGCGGGCGTGCCCACCGATGGTGGATAGCCCCGCTCGGCGCCCGACGTCGCCAGGGCCTCGACGACGGCGCCCGGGGGTGGATCACCGGGTGTGCCGATCGACAGGTCGACGGCGCCCCCATCGCAGGTGTCGGCCACCTTGTGGAGGTCGGCGAGCCGGTCGTAGGGGTACGGGGGCGGCTCGAAGCCGACGGGCTCCGGCGGACGACCGTCGGGGTGGTGATCGCTCATGTGACGACGAACTCACGGAAGCGACTGAGGGTGGCGTCGTCGAACCGGCCGCGGATGTGCATCCCCGACTCGCCCGCCGATTCGCGCAGCACCTCGCCGGCGCGGTGCGCCGCCGCCAGGACATCGCCGCGGTCGAAGGGAATCACCATGTCCACCACGGTCATCAGCGCCCGAAGTCGGCTGCCGACGGTCCGCAGCAGGTCGTCGACCCCTTCGCCGGTCACGGCGCTCAGAGCCACCGAACCTTCCCACACGTCGGCCAGGCGCTTGGCGGATCCCGGCGCCAGGTCGGACTTGTTGAACGCCAGGAGCTCGGGCACCCCGTCGGCCCCGATCTCCGCCAGCACGTCGCGCACGGCTCGGATGTTGCCTGCGGGATCGGGGGAACTGGCGTCGACCACATGGATCAACAGGTCGGCGTCGACCGCGACGTCGAGCGTCGAGCGGAAGGCCTCGACGAGCTGGTGGGGCAGTTTGCGGATGAAGCCGACGGTGTCGGTGACGAGCACCGCCTCGCCCCCCGGCAGGGCCAGCCGACGGGTGGTGGCGTCGAGGGTGGCGAACAGGCGGTCCTCGACGAGGACCTCGGCGTCGGTGAGCCGGTTGAGCAACGTCGACTTGCCGGCGTTCGTGTAGCCGACGATGGCCAGCCGCGGGAGCTGGCCGCGTCGTTGCGCCTTGCGCTGCGTCTGCCGGTGCTTGGCGATCTGGCGCAGTTCGGCCTCGAGCTTGTGGAGACGGCGCACGATGCGGCGGCGATCGACCTCGAGCTGCGTCTCGCCGGGGCCCCTGGTGCCGATTCGGGCGCCGCCCGCACCGGCCGACATGCCACCCGCCTGCTGCGAGAGTGCTCGCCCCCGTCCCCGCAGCCGTGGCAGGAGGTAGCGGAGCTGCGCCAGCTCGACCTGCGTCTTGCCCTCCTGGCTGTGGGCGTTCTGGGCGAAGATGTCGAGGATCACCGCCGTCCGGTCGATGGCGGTGCGGCCCAGCAGCTTCTCGAGGTTGAACTGCTGGGCGGGGGTCAGCTCGTTGTCGAACACCACGGTGTCGCAGTCGGTGGTCACCGCGACCTCGCGCAGTTCCTCCGCCTTGCCCTTGCCCACGTAGGTGGGCGGGTCGGGCGCCTGTCGCCGCTGGAAGACGCGCGCCACCTCGTCGGCGCCGGCGGTGTCGACCAACAGGGCCAGCTCGTCGACCGACGCCTCCGTCACCTCCACCGTCTCCGGCGGGATGCTGACGCCGACGAGCACGATCCTCTCGCGGAATGCCCGCTCGATCAGCGCCACGGCCAGCCCTCCGGCAGCTCCACGGTCGCGATCAACGTGGCCGGGCCCCGCAAAGCGACGGCACCGTCGCCACCCACGGTCACGTCGGCGGTCCCACCGGCCTGCTCGACCGCGACCATGTCGCCGACGAGGCCCCACGCGCGGGCGGCCACCGCGGCTGCGCATGCGCCGGTGCCGCACGCCGGAGTCGGGCCGACCCCACGCTCGTAGGTGCGGATGGCGATGTGGTCACCGCCTCCTCCGCACAGAAGGTGGACGTTGGCCCCGCCCGGCTCCTTGGCGTTGACGCGCTCACCCAGCTCGACGAGGTCGACCTCGTCGTTGTCGCTGCCAACCTCGAAGACGAGGTGGGGATTGCCGACATCGACGCGCAGGGTGCGGCGGATCGGCCCCTCGGCCCATTCCGGTGCCTCGCCGGCGATGCGCACCAAGCCCACATCCACGGAGAGGCTGTACGTCAGGTGGTCGGATCGATCGTGCAGGGTGACGACTCGCCGCCCGGCACCCGTGCGGATGGGGATGGTGGGACCGTCGGCCCAGCCCGCGAGGACCAGGGCATGGGCGAGGCAGCGGATGCCGTTCCCGCTCGTCTCGGCGGGAGATCCGTCGGCGTTGCGCAGGTCCATGGCGGCGACGGCGTCGTCGGCGACGGCGTCGAGTCGCGCGGCCCGGATCAGCCCGTCGGCACCGACGCCGGTGCGACGGTCGCACAGGGCACGTGCCACGTCGGCATCGAGGGGGTGGGACGTGTCGTCGTCGAGGAGCACCAGGAAGTCGTTGCCGAACACGTGGTGCTTGGTGAGGCGCATGGCGTCATTCAGTCTGCCAGGACGGCGCGGGCGTCCCCGACTGCATTGCTGTCGCATGGCCTCAGGGGCCACGGTTCCCGAGCTCCACGGCCAATGGCTCAACGAGGTCTGCCGGATCGTCGGCCCGCAGCCAGCGGATCCGGGGATCGCGGCCGAACCAGGAACGCTGGCGTCGGGCGAACCGGCGGGTCCGGCGCACGGCCAGCGCCACCGCCTCGTCGAGGCTGCAGGCGCCCGAGAGGTGTGCGATCAGCTCCTTGTAGCCGAGGGCCTGGCCCGCGGTGCGAGACATGCCCCGGGGATCGACGAGCAGCCGCCGCGCCTCGGCCACGAATCCGGCCGCGATCTGCCGGCGATAGCGTTCCTCGATCCGTGCCGCCAGCGTGGCGAATGGCAGCTCGATGCCGACCATGTGGAAGCGCGACGGCGGGTACACGTCGAGCCCCGGTCCGAACGAGGAGAACGGGCGCCCGCTACCGACCGTGACCTCCAGCGCCCGGAGTATCCGGCGCCGGTTGGTCGGCTCCATGCGCCCGGCCGCCACCGGGTCGAGCTCGGCCAGGCGGCGGTGGAGCACCCGGCTGTCGGGCTCGGTCTCGAGCTCGGCGCTGACCCCGGGGAAACGTCCGGGCACCGCCAGCTCGTCGATCACCGCCCGCAGGTATAGGCCGGTTCCCCCCACGAGCAGGGCCCGGCGGCCACGATCCTCGATGTCGGCGATGGCCGCCCGCGCCAGGTCGGCGAAGGCCGTGACGGTGAACTCCTCCCACGGATCGATGATGTCGATGAGGTGGTGGGGCACCTCGGCCCGCTCGGCCGGCGTCGGCTTGGCGGTGCCGATGTCCATGCGGCGGTACACCTGCATGGAGTCGACGGACACCAGCTCGATCGTGGGGTCGGCCCGCGCCACCCCCAGTGCCAGCGCCGACTTGCCCGACGCGGTGGCGCCGACGACCGCGACCGGACCCGGCCTCGGGCCGTTCACCGGCGGGACGCCCTCCGAGACCGGCGGCGGAAGACAGGCACCGGGCAGGGACGCTAGCCGCCGGCGGCCACGCTCCCCAGCTGCCCAAATGCCCCTTTCGGTGGGCCGGCGGCGGGCCTACCCTCGGCGCTACACGGAAGCACAGCCGTCGAGGCACCCGTCGTCGAGGTCGAACGAGGTGCCGTGGAGGTAACCATGGAAGCGCGTGTCGGCGACCATGTGGTGCTCGAGGGAGCGAAGGTCGGCCACGCCCGCCGTCGGGGAGAGGTGCTCGAGGTCCTGCGCGGCGCCACCGGCGACCGCTACCGGGTCCGCTGGGAGCAGGACGATCACGAGACAGTCCTGGCCCCAGGGCCCGACCTGCGGGTGGAGGGTGCCGGCCAACCCCAGCCCGAGCGCCTGTCGATGCGGGTCGACCTGTCGGTCACGGAGGACGCCGATCACACCGAGGCGCTCGCCCGCGTCCACATGTGCGGTCGCGAGTTCTCGGCGTGGGGACGTGCCCGCCGCAACCCGAACGACCCCACCACGCCCGCCGTCGGCGAGGAGCTCGCCGTCGCCCGGGCATTGTCCGAGATGTCCCACCAGCTCGTCGTGGCCGCGGCCGACTCCCTCGAGTCGGCGCTCGGCCGCCCGGTGGCGCTCCACGTCTAGCCACCGAACGACAACCGATCACGGTCGCCCGGCCGCGCACCAAGGCCTGACCGGCCGCCGCCCACCCCAAGAGGTGCCGGCAAGCGATGGCCGGGCGACCGCTATCCGGCTCATACGACGGTGAGGGGGATGCGGGTGCGGTGGCGTGCGGGGATGGTGGCCCGGT
>JBOGHG010000224.1:0-6589 GCA_050744525.1 Acidimicrobiales bacterium
ACGATGAACCAGCGCCCCGGCTCGCCGGGCCAGACCGCGTCCTCGGCCAGCTGCGTGAACCCGGCCCCGCCGAGCATCGCGGCGGCGGTGGCGCATGCGTGGTACGGCGAGGGCGACGCGTCGCAGTAGGCCAGCAGCCGCCGGGAGGCATCGAGGTCGGGCACGCCCATGGGAGAAAGGTACGAGTCGGTCGTAGACCGACGCCATCAGGGGCGGCGAGTCGGCCGGGGAGGCCGACACCGCTAGGGGCGGTGGTCGGGGTCGGGCTGGAGGGTGGGGGTCGGGGCTGGAGAGTCTGGCACGCCGCAGGATTCGACCCGTCGACCCGCACGCAGCGAAGATCCGTCCGTGGTCGCCCCCCACACGGCCGTTCGTGCCCGGCCGGCCCTCGACCTCGTCATCGTCCATCGCCGCCGACCCACGGCGGCCGCGCGCACCGCCGGCCTGTTCCTCGACCAGGGCGTGACCGTCCGGGTGCTCGTGGTCGACAACGGGTCGTCGGCGACCGACGTGGCGCGGCTGCGCAGGTCGCTGCCCGCGGGCGTCGAGGTCTTGGAGCTGGCGGGCAACTCCGGGTTCGGGCCCGGTGCCAACGCCGGGTTCCGCTGGTTCCTGGGCCGCGATCCGGCCCCCTGGCTGGGCGTGGCGCCCCACGACGCCGAGCCCCAGCCCGGCTGCCTGAGCCGGCTGCTCGACGAGGTCGGCACCCGACCCCGGACCGGACTGGCCTCGGCCGACGTGGGCGACGGCCTCACCCCGGTGCTCGACCGCTACTTCGGGGCGATCCCGGCCGAGGCCACCGTCGCCGACGGCTGGGAGCCCGCCGGCTACGCCCATGGCACGCTGCTGGTCGCCCGACGCCAGTGCCTCGAGGATGTCGGGCTGTTCGACGAGCGCTACTTCGCCTACTGCGAGGAGGCCGAGCTGGCCTTACGGGCCCGAAAGCGGGGCTGGGAGGTCGGTGTGGTGCGGGGCGCCGAGGTGCGCAACCGGGACGTCGGGTCCAACGCCGACGTCGTCGACTACCTGCAGCTCCGCAACACGCTGCTCATGGTGCGGGAGCATTTCGGCCGCTATCACGCCACCGTCCGCCTGGCCGTCGCCCTGTGGCAGCTGTGCGCCGGCCTGGTCATCCCCGCGCGGCGGGGGCCCTACTGGTCGCCGCGGGCGCGGCTGCGCGCCATCGCGGACCACCTGCGCCGCCGCTATGGCCCGCCGCCGGACGCCCTGGTCCGAACTTGCGGCGGATAGCGGCGCCATGGTGGCCGTAACCACCGCAGGTTCGAGGTGATCGAGGGGCGCTGCTCTACCCCGGGCGCGCGACCCGGCGCTGCAGCCGGCCGCGGGCGTCCTCGAACCCGGGCAGCGGCGCCTGCAGGCTCAGGCCCAGCTCGGCGACCCGGGCGCCGACCAGGTCCTCGACACCGACCCAGTCGGTGGCGCGGGGGCCGTCGATGCCACGGTTGTAGGGCTGGTCGAAGACGATGACGTAGGCACCCGTCTCGCGTAGCGCGACGACGTTGTGGGGGGCATCCTCCACGTAGCAGTCGGCCTCGACCTGGGGTTTGGCGCCCAGGAAGCACAGGTCGCGGTAGGGGATGTTCATGGCGTCGAGCCAGGCCACGGTGTCGGCCACCGCGGTGGCGTGGCCCCAGTTGACGTACAGGCGGTGGGTGATGATGCGAATCCAGATGCCGGCGTCCGACAATCGCCACAGCACCTCGGCGGCGCCCTCGAAGGCCGGCATGGTCCGGAAGATCCTGTGTTCCAGCACCGCCGCCTGGTGGATCCGCTCGAACTCGGCGGGGGACAGTCCCCACTCGCGGAAGTCCCACGAACGTTCGAGTGGGAGGGATTCGGGATCGACCCGCCGGTGCCGGGCCACGAAGTCGCGCAGGGCACCGGTGTAGTCGCCGCACACGCCGTCGAGGTCGACGCCGAGGATGAAGCTGCTGTCGGAGGCCGTCATGTGTCCGAGCGTCGAGCTTGCCACACGCGGTCGACGATCACGTCGGCAACCAGCAGCAGGATCGCCAGCCATCCGAACGGGTGCACACGGTCGATCTCCATGGGCCACCCAAACCCGGGCGGCGGCGCGTGACGCACCTGTATGTAGAGCACGTAGAGCGCGGCGACGCCGAGGGCGACCGGGCTCGCCAGCAGGAGCCAGCGGCGGAAGGTCTCGTGTCGTGCCCCGAGCCCGGCCGCGCCGCCGACGACGAGCCCGATGGCCGGGCCGGCGACCACGAAACCCAGCAGGCCGACGCCCACCCCGGTCAGCACCGCCGTGCGCATCGTGGGGAGCGCGCCGTCGTAGCGGAACGCGAGCACCCTCGAGTAGGGCTCGGCCAGGGCCGACGGGGCGATGATCGCGGACCGGGGCCGACGGATGGTCAGGAGCAGGCACAGCGCCGCCGCCAGCGCCGACACCGCGATGGCGAGGTCGACGCGTCGTTGGGGGGCGAACCGCAGGTCGACGACGAACGACCCGGTGTCGGGTACGACCCGCCAGCCGTTGGCAAACCCGTCGACCAGCTCGGGGCCGGCAATCTCCTCACCGTCGGTGCTGGCTGCCCAGCCGTCGTTGAAGCTCTGCCCCAGCACCAGCCAGAACGGCTCACCGGGGGTCGCCCCGGAGACCTCCACCTCGACCCGGTCCTGCCCGTCGTCCAGCAAGGTCACGCGCGGGGTAGCGGCGACGTCGTCGTCGGCGCGCGCGGCGATGGCCTCGTCCACCAGCGGTTCGGTCGTCGACGACGCCGCGCCGCCCGACGCCGAGCACAGCACCAGCTGGTCGAGGTCGACCCCCAGGAGGTCCCCGGCGATCGCCCGGACGTCGTGGTCGCCGCCGTCGAGATCGACGGGCCCGGCGCTGTCGCCGCAGGTAACGATCGCCAGGGGCTGGCGAGCGAGGGCGGTGTCCATGCTCCCGGTGACCCGCACGGCGACGGGCTCGCCGTCGATGCTGAGCAGGTCGTCGCGGCACCCGCTGTCGAACGCGTCGGGGCGTGAGGGGACGGCCGGCCCGGGCAGGCCGATCTCGGCGAGCGCCGCGGGTTGGTCCACGGCACGGGCGCTCACCCAATCGTTGGTGGTCACGGCCCGCATGCCGGTGAACTGCACGCGGAACGTCGACCCGGTCGCGGGCGCGGGCAGCGGCACGTCGACGGTGGCGGTGGCGTTCTGCTCGTCCTGGCTCTCGATGGCGGGCAGCGGGAGCCGCCCCAGGGATCGCCCGTCCACCGTCAGCTCGATCTCGGTGGGAACCGAGTGCAGCCGGTCCGCCACGATCGTCAGGGGGAGTTGGTCGATGGTCCGGGCCTCGGGGAGGACGACCTCGATCCACTGGCGGTTCGGCTTGCTGCGGGGGGTGGTCCAGGCGGTGGCCGGATCCCCGTCGAAGGCCGCGCTGGCGACCTCGAGGCTGCCGGCGAGCGAGCCGCTGGCACGGGCCCAGGCCACCGAGCCGTCGTGCGGTCGCCCGAGCAGGCCGTCGATCGCGGCCGCACCGGCCCGGGGCGAGAGGCGGGCGTCGCCGCCGAGGGTGAAGCTGCGGGAGGACGGCAGGGTGAACCTCCGCCGGATGGCGCGTTCCTCGTCGAGGCGGGTGGGGTCGCTGGGGTCCTGGCGCAGGCGGTTGAGGCTGATCGCCAGGGGGTGGTCCATGGAGTCGGCCCCGGCGGCATCGAGCAGGTCGGTGGGAAGGCGAACGATCTCGTCGAGACGCTCGGTGACGTCGCCGATCGTCACCTCGGCGAATCCCAGGCTCGTGGCGCCGCCGTAGCGCACGTCGCCCTCGCCGAGGGTGTCCGAGCGGATCTCGATGGACAGCTCCTCGAACGCACGCTGCGGGAAGGTCACGACCTGGCCGGGCTCGTCGCGCGACTCCGTCGTGAGGTCCACGTCGATGGCGTCGCCGCCGTCGAAACGCAGCCGCAGCGAGGTGATGTACCGATTGCGCGCACCGGTCGTGGGTTGCAGCAGCGTGACGCGGTCGGTCGTGACCGGCTCGGTGAGCGTCAGCTCCAGGCGCTCACCCCGGGCGTCGCGGAACGCAGCCGCACGCCAAGCCGTCTCCGGGTTGCCGTCGACGGCGTTGGCCGCCCGCTCCTCGGCCGTGTAGGTGACGGGATTGCCGTAGCTGGTGGCCTGGGCGTCGATGCCACCGTCGTAGACCGCGACCGTCTGGGTGTCGCTGCCGGCGCCGGGGAACAGGACCAGGCGGTTGTCGGTCGGGTCCTCGACCAGCGGCACCTCGTCGGCGGGCTCCGTGTACCCGCGGGTGTGGCGGACCGTGCTCCAGCGCTCCCCGCGCTTGCGGTTGGAGTCCGTGACGAGCAGGGCGGCGCCGTCCTCGAGGGCGGCGGCGATCTCGGCCTCGTCGAGGCCGGCGCTGTAGCGGATCAGCTCGGTGCCGTCGACGAGCCCGCTCCCCGTAGCGTCGACCAGCCCCGCCCCGTCGCCGGCCACCAGCAGGGCGTTGCCCATGCCGTGAGCCGACACGATCGGCACGGGATCCTCGACGGCGAAGGTCGCCACCTCGGGCGGGTCGGGTAGCGACGGGTCGGTGAGGATCGCCAGTTCGTCGTCGAGCTGCACGTCGGGGATCGTGACGTTCGGTCTGCCGGGCCCGAACTCGGCGGGATCACCGAGCCCCCCGGCCAGGGTCATCAGGTCCCAGAAGTTCCGGGGCCGGGGGGTGTTGTAGCGCTCGTACTGCAGGTCGCTCTGGACGAGCACGTCGCCGGCCCGCAGCAGCCGGGCGATGGGCGCGATGCTGTCGGGGTCGGCGGTACGTTCCTGGAGCCGCAGGTCGAGCGCGTTGAGCAGGTTGGCCGACGCCGCCGACCCGTGGGGGATCAGCTCCCGTTGCACCGACGGGCGGTCCATGAGCCCGGGCAGGATGGGATCGACGGTGTTGCCCCAGCGGTAGCTGGCGAAGTCGCTGCCCGGCACGACCAGCACCCGGGTGTCGTCCCCCTCGGCCTCGAGCTGGTCGGCCGCGTCCTGCCAGTAGTCGGGGATGTCCTGGCGACGGAGGTTCTCGGGCACGAACTCGCCCAGCCACAGCGGCGGCAGGGCCAGGACGGCGGCGGCGACGCCGCCGATGAGGGCCGGACGGTTCCACCGGGGCCAGCGCCGCACCACGCTGATGACGCCGGCGCCGAGCAGCACGGCCAGCCCCAGCGCGACCAGCGGCACGGCCCGGGGCAGGCTGCGCATCGACAAGCCGACGTCCGTCTGGAGGAACCACTTGACCGCCCGCTGCCAGGGCCAGAGGGGGCCGTCCTCCCAGGGGTAGGCGCCGGTCGCGACGGCAACGCCGGTGGCAGCCAGCACCACGAAGTAGGCCCGGTGGCGCCACCGGGCCACCACGGCGCCCGCGAGCCCGGCGATGGGAAGCAGGTAGGTCAGCGCGAGGAGACCCGGCGATTGGGTGTACGGAACGCTGGGTTCGATCCATTGACCGAGCCGGTCCTCCCCGTAGAAGAACCAGTACCCGAGGCCGCGGATCACCTCGTGGCTCATCGACACCTGCGCGACGGTCCGGGCGGTCTCGCTGTAGCGCAGGATCTCGATGCCGTTGGTGGCCTGGACCGTGAGCCCGGCGACCCACCAGGCGGAGACGGGGATCGTCAGCACGGCGAGGCGCAGCAGCGAGACCAGGGCCCGCCGTAGCGGCACCTCCTTGGCCACCCACACGGCGTGGACGAGCCACAGCGCGGGCGCCAGCCCGACCAGCAGCAGAGCCGTGGCGTTGACGCTGCCGACCGTGGCGACCGTCAGCGCGAACAACGCGGGGTAGCGCCAGCCCTTGGTGCGGACGCTGCGGATCGTGAACGCCACCAGCCACGGCAGCCCGGCGAAGGGCAGCAGGATGACCGACAGGCGGGCCACCAGCGTGAGCAGGTAGGGCGACAGGGCGTACACGAACGTGGCGACGACCACCCCCGGGCCCCGCCAGCCCAGTGTGCGCACCAGGTAGGCGACGCCGGCGCCCGCGGCGAAGACGATCGTCCCCCACCACAGGCGTTGCGCCGCCCAGTCGGGGATGCCGACGGCGTCCATGAGCCAGTAGAACGGTCCCACTGGCCACAGGTAGCCGACGGTCTGGTGGGTGACCGTGCCGGCCCCGACAGACGGGTTCCACGTCGACCATGCCCGGCCCAACAGGCGGGCGGGATCGAGGTAGAGGTACGTCTTGGTGTCGGCGCTCACCCAGCCCGGCTGGGTCAGGAGCAGGGGCACGTAGGCGACCACGGCCAGCCCGAGGTGCAGGCGAACCGAAGCCTGGCCCAGCCGCGGCAAGGGGTTTCTCATCGTCTGAGGTCCAGCGGGTCGGGCGCTACGAACGGCACCCCCGCGTGAGGATTTGCCGGTGAACCGCAGCTCAACGGCTGGACCTCCGGACAGCACCGACCACCGTGCGCCACGGGGACGTGCCTGTCCGCTGATGCTCCAAGGAACGACGGGTCGTCACCTCGTCGGCCACGACCCGCATCAGCGCGGTCGCGGCGGCGGTCCAGCTGAGTTGCGCGGCGCGCTCGAGCGCTCCCCGGCCGAGGCGCGCTCGCAACTCGTCGTCACC
>JBOGHG010000225.1:0-6468 GCA_050744525.1 Acidimicrobiales bacterium
CCGCCCCTGCCTTCCATGACGGGTAGGCCCCGGCGGCCAGCCCCACCGCGGCACCGACGAATGGCGCCACCGCGGCCATGGCCAGGTCGAGGACCGGCGTCCATTCGCGCACCGCGGAGGCTCCGACGGTGGTCAGGACACCGACCGCGGTGCCGACGAGGCCGCCCAGGAACCCCACGGCCGCGCTCTCGACGAGAAACTGGGCGGCGACGTGCCCGCGGGTGGCGCCCACCGCTCGACGCAACCCGATCTCGCCGATTCGCTCCAGCACCGACAGCAACGTGATGTTGGCGATGCCGATGGCCCCGACGACCAGCGCCACGCCTCCGAGGACGACGAAGAGCGAGTTGACGTCTGCCTCGACCGCCTCGCGTAGCGCGCCGGGCACAGGGGGGACCTGGGCCTGGAGCGACTCGGGACGGTTGGGCTCCAGGGCGATGGGTGCCTGGTGGCCGACCAGCGACGCCGCGCCCAGCCGGGTGGCGATGTGCAGCTCCGCCGGCCCGGCGGTCCCGAAGACGGCGGCCGCGGTCCGGTCGGGGACGATGACGGCATCGAGAAGCTCGGTACGGCGAGCCACCCCGTCGACGATGCCGATGACCGTGAATCCGGTCTCGCCCACGAAAACCACCGGTTGGGTAGCGATGCGGCTGACGTGGAGTCGCTCGGCAGCCCTTGCGCCGAGCACGGCCACCCGGTCGGCGCGCGCTTCGTGGCCGGCGTCGAAGTACCGGCCGGCGACGACCTCTCCCCTGACGGCGGCGAGGAGACCGGACGACGTGGTTACGACAGGCAGGTCGTGGACGGTCGAGCCGAGCGGGTCGAGCACCGGCACCGCGCTCACCTGTGCACCGTGATCGTCGACCTGGGTGTACGTGCCGGCGGCGACGACACCGGCCAGGTCCTGGACGCGATCGGCGGCGTCCAGCGGAAGCGCGGCGGGGCCCTGGACACCGCCCACCTCGCCACCCGCCTCCACGCTCCGGCGGGTGACGACGACATGGGTGGCGGTCACCTCGTCGAACCGGGCGCCGATCTGGGCTCCGGCGGTCTCGGCCAACCCGATCGTCGTCACCAGCGCGGCGACGCCGAGCACCGTGCCCAGGGTGGTGAGGGCCAGCCGTCCCGGGCGGGCGGTGATCCCGGCCAGCGCCTCGTCGAGCAGGTCACGCCATGCCAGCCGGGGCCTTGCGGTCACGGAACCCGGGTGAGGACGCCGTCGACCATCCCGACCTGACGCTGCGCTCGCCGGCTGACCCTGTCGTCGTGGGTGATGACGGCCAACGTGAGCCCGTCGGCGTGCAGCTCGTCGAAGAGGTCGAGGATCGACGCTGCGGTCGCGGTGTCGAGGTTGCCGGTCGGCTCGTCGGCCAGTAGGAGCCTCGGGCGGCTCACGACGGCACGGGCGATGGCGACTCGCTGGCGCTCGCCGCCGGAGAGCGTCGTGGGCGTGAACCGGGCGCGGTGGGCGATACCCGTCCGGTCGAGGGCATCCTGGGCCCGCTCGGCTCGTTCTCGCCGGCTGACACCGCAGTAGATCATGGCGAGGGCAACGTTCTCCACCACCGTGCGGTGGCTGAGGAGATGGAAGGCCTGAAACACGAATCCGATGCGGCTGCCTCGAAGTGCGGCCCGTTGAGGTTCGGTCAGCGTGCCGGTGTCGACGCCGTCGAGGCGGTACATCCCCATGGTCGGGCGATCGAGCAGCCCCAGGAGGTGGAGGAGTGTGGACTTTCCCGATCCGGAAGGACCGACGATGGAGACGTACTCTCCCGCGTCGATCCTCAGGTCCACCCCGCGCAGCGCATTGACGGTCGGGGGGCCGGGAAAGGACCGGGAGACGCTCGCCAGCTCGACGACCGGCTCGGCCGCCGGCACGGGGTTCACCGGCCCACGACGACGCGGTCGCCGGCTCCGAGAGCACCGTCCCGAGGCCGGATCTCGGCATAGCCCTCGGCGGCCAGGCCGACCTCGACGACGACGAGCTCCAAACGGCCGTCGTCGCGCCGTACCTCGACCCGGGATTCGCCTCCCGCACCCGCGGAGAGGGCGGCAAGGGGGACGGCGAGGACCTCACCGTCGGTGGTCTCGACGGGAATCGTGACCCGCACGTTGGCGCCCCGGAGCAGCTCGTGCTGGGCAGTGCTCAGCTGGCCAGGCGTGATGCGTACGTCATAGCCGGCTTCGTCCTCGGGGGCCTCCGTGATCGACGCGATGGCGCCGTCGGCGCGCAGGGAGGACCCAAGCTCGAGTATCGCGGCCATGCCTTCGGTCAGGAGCTGCCGCTGAGCGTCGCTCACCCGGGCGGTCACGCGGAGGTCGGCGCCGCTCAGAACCATGACCGGACCGTCGATCAGCGCACCGCGGACGACGTCCACCTTGTCGACACGCCGGGGAAGCGTGGGCAGGAAGACCAGCTCGGCCGCGGGCGTGGGTGTCCCCACCGTCGCCTCCAGCTGTCCCACCCGGTCCCGGGCGCGCTCCAGCGTCCGATGCGCAGCACGGGCGGTTGCGGCCTCCAGGGCGGTGTCCCTGGCCGCCGACAGCTCTTCCCTCCGAGCCACCGCGATGCGGAGCTGATCCTCGGCCGCGGCGAGTCCGGCCGGGTCCCTCGCGGCCGCGGCCGCGTGCAGTGCGAGCTCGGCCTCACGGACCGCTGCCCAAGCCGCCAGGCGCTCGGACTCTGGCGGGTCCGCCGACGCTGCTCGGAGCGCGGCCTCGGCACTGGCGACGGCCTGCTCCGCGCCGGCGAGCGCCTCCCGTGCCGCCTCCAGCTCCTCGACGAGCGTGGACGGCATGGCGGGCGGCTCGTACCCGCTCCGGCGGAAGAGCTCGGCCACGGCTTCGCCGGTCGCCGCCTCGTACCGGTCGTCGGTGTCGCCGGGGAACACACCCAGCCGGCCGAGCACCTCCTCGAGCTGCGCAACGTCCGGCCCGTGCATCCCCGGCCGCAGCGTCCGGTACATGGGCAACGGGCCGGCGACGACGATGACCGGGCGCCCCACCACCTCGACAAGCACCGCGCCCTCTTCGATCGTGGCTCCGACATCGGGAACACGCCCGGTCACGACCGGCGGAACACCGAGGTCGGCGGTCGCGACCACCACGTCGACCGCACCCTCGAACGACGTGTCTCCGCGGGTGACCACACGGCTCTGGATTGTCCGGTGCTCCACGGGCACCGTGACCGGTTCGGCCGCCGGAGGGGCGGCCCGTGCCGCGGACTCGGCGGGCGAGACGACGCTTCTCGCTGCGAGGAACCCCACCGCGATGGAGCCGACCGCCGTGCCGGCGATCGTCAGGACCGTACGCCGGCGGTCGGGCATCAGCCGCCGCGGGCGGCCAGGCTGGCGAGGTCGCGGTAGCGCTCAAGGAGGTCCCGGTGGTTCTCGATGAACTGCTCCTGCAGGTCGACCCGCACCTCGTAGACGACCTGGTCGTGGCCGGCGCGGCAGGCCCGATCGGCCCGGGCGAGCGCCAGCTCGAGGTCCCGAAGCGCCTGCAGCTGAGCCGGGTCGGCCACGCCCGGGGCTCTGCCGTCGATGCGGCCGGCCGACCCGATCAGGGCCCGCAGCCGGTCACGGATCGTCTGAGGTGGTTCGTCGGGGGTCCGAAACCCCGGGTGACCGGCATCGGTCATGCAGCCCGACCACTCGCCCCGGGCCGCCTGGACTCGAGGGTCCCGCCCGACCCGATCCTCCAGCGCCGACAGCTCCGGTTCCAGCTCGGCGTAGGCCGCGGCCAGCCCGTCGGGCGAGGTGCCGGGGGGCCCGTACAGCTCGTCCTGGGCCTCCTGGTAGCAGCCCCCATGCCCGGGCGGCTCGGCCTCGGGCTGGGCCGCCCCCGGTAGCGGCTGCACCCACCCGGGCAGTGGCCGCGCCCCCGCCTCCCCGTACAGCGCCCGCCTGTACACCTCCCTCGCCTGCGGGGACAGGGCGTCGGCGATGGCCTGGTTGGGGTCCGCCTCTGCTCGTGCGACGTCCTCAGCGTCGATGGTGGTGACGCCGAAGCCGTACTGGGCGGCGAACTCGTCCGGCGGGAGGGCAAAGGGCCCCCCGGCGGTGTGCTCGGGCTCGACGTTCTCGGGGACGTACTCGAATCCCTGTACCCGCATGCACCGCGCCACCAGCTCCTGCACGAGACGCTCTTGCTGCCGCTCCTGGTCGCTGAGACCGCCGTCCACCGTTGCCCCACGGTCCCAGCCCAAGAACCGGGCGAGAGGCATGACCCCGCCCGAACCGGCCGGCTCATCCGATGGGCCGGCTCCCGCCCGCCCTGCCTGTTCCTGCTCCCCCGTCCACTGCCCGCCGGAGCAGGCGCCGAGGGCCAGGCCTGCCACCAGGCCGACGACCACTCCGGCGCGCCCGATCCACTGTCCATGGTCCATGCCGCCAGCCTGAACGGTCGCCCATGAAGAACTGATGAAGCACCCGTCAGATCGCCGTTCTTCATCACATCTTGACATCCGGGTGGGAGAATCCCCGGCGATGAGTCCCCGGATCCTCATCGCCGAGGACGACCCGAAGCAGGCGGAGGTGGTGCGTCGCTACCTCGAGCGCGAGGGTCATTCGGTGATAGTCGTCCACGACGGCCGGGCGGCGATCGACGAGGCCCGCCGGCGGCGTCCCGACCTGCTCGTCGTCGACGTGATGATGCCGCGGGTCGACGGCCTCGACGTGTGTCGCGTGCTGCGGGCGGAATCAGACGTCCCGATCATCATGTTGACGGCGCGGTCGACCGAGGAGGACCTCCTGCTCGGGCTGGATCTCGGCGCTGACGACTACATCGGCAAGCCCTACAGCCCCCGCGAGCTGACGGCGCGCGTCCGCACACTCCTTCGCCGTGCCCGCACCCCGGACACCGGCCGAGAACGCCGGGACGTCGGGGACATGGAGATCGACATAGACCGCCACGAGGTGACGATGAGCGGCCGGCGAGTCAGCTGCACCGCGGCCGAGTTCCGGATCCTCGCCTGCCTGGCCACGGCGCCGGGCCGGGTCTTCACCCGGCAGCAGCTTCTCGACGACGCCTTCGGCTTCGACCACTACGCGCTGGCGCGCACGGTCGACGTCCACGTCATGAAGTTGCGCCAGAAGCTGGAACCGGATCCGGCGCGACCGCAGTACCTGCTCACGGTGTATGGCGTCGGCTACAAGCTCGTCGATCCGACCGCACGTCAGCCCCTGGTGGCGAACGATGCTCCGTAGCCTTCATCTCCGACTCCTCGCCGCATCGGTCACCGTGGCGTTGTGCGCCATCGGGGCCACGGCATGGCTGATCAGCCGCACGACCAGTGACCGGCTTCAACGCCAGGTCGACCGCTTCCTGGAAACCGACGCGTCGATCTACCAGGACCTGCTGGCCTACGCACGGCAGAACCCGACCTGGGACGAAGCGGGGCCCCTGGTCGCCGAGCTCAGCGAACGCAGAGGCCGCCGCATCGCCCTCACCACGCCGGACGGGGCGCTGCTGTTCGACTCAGCCCACGTGCATGGTGACCAGGACGCGCCCCTGCCGGACGCGCCCGCGGCGCTGATCGACCCGCTCACGCCCGCCCGGGGGCTGGAGGGCAGCGCCGGAGTCCCGCCTCCCGCGCCCGAGCGGGGAGCGCCCCAGGCGGCCGGCGAGTACGTTGCGCCGACGCCGCAGGAACTTCGCCTCAACCGCGCCTACGTCGACGCTCTCAGCACCTGCCTCACCGCATCCGGGGTCGCCCATGCGGTCCGCGGCGCCACCGACCAGCTCCGGACCGTGCAGCTCGACGATACGTCCCAATCCGCCCGCTACAGCACGTGCCACCAGGCCGCCCGGTTGCAGTCCATGGAGGAGACGACCGCCGACGCCGCCCTCCTCTACCTGGGAACAGGAAGCGAGCGGCTCGGCGCCGTGGCCACCGCCCGCGATGGCAGGACTATCGCCCTGCTGCTCGCGGTGATCGCGGTGACCGTCGGAGCAACGGTCGTCGCCGGCCGCAGGCTCCTCCGGCCGGTCCGTGCCATCACCCACGCCGCCGGACGGATGGCGGCGGGCGACAGCACCGCCCGGGTGGACGTGCCCGGGCACGACGAGATCGCAACTCTCGGACGGGCCTTCAACGCCATGGCCGACGCCATCGCCAGGAACGAAGAAGCACGGCGAGCGATGGTCAACGACGTGGCCCACGAGCTGCGTAACCCGCTCACCAACATCCGCAGCCACCTCGAAGCGGCCCAGGATGCCGTCCTCCCCCTCGATCAGGAGCTCTTGGCCTCCCTGCTCGAGGAGGCCGGGACCCTCGAGCGGCTCACCACCGATCTGCGAGACCTGGCCCTGGCCGACGCCGGCGAACTTGCCATGCACCGCCAGGACGTCGACCTCGTCGAGCTCGCCGACCAGATCGTGGGCGCATCACGGTCACGTGCCCGAGCGTCCGGCATCGAGATCGCCGTGGACGGCCAGCCGCCGGTACGGGTGCTCGCCGACCCCACA
>JBOGHG010000226.1:0-6467 GCA_050744525.1 Acidimicrobiales bacterium
CCGGTTCTTGTCGTCGACCGAATGCTCGTAGGAGCCCATGAAGAACCGCGGGGTCTCGGGGCGCGCCGGAGCGACGACTGCCGCCTCGACTCGCGGTCCCGGTCCACCAGGTTGCTCCACTTCGTGGGAAATTACCCCACTAACTCCCACACGACAAGACACCCCGCGTTCTGGAGGGGTTACGCCGGCAGGTGCCGGAGGAACGCGTCGACCACCGTGGCGGGATCCCTGCCGGTGCCGACCGCGGCGCGGGCGACGACCTTGCGGCCGTCCTCGTCCAGGCGGAGGAGGCGTGCCAGCGGCTCCGGGTCCCACCGGCGGTACGCGGCGCACTGGAATCGGGCCGCGGCCCGCGTGCGGCGCTGGCTGATCCCCACCAGCTTGCGGTCGCCGTCGCCGCCGGGGGCCGTCACCTCGCCGGCCCCCACCGTCGCGAAGCACACGAGCCGGCCCAGGGGGCCGCACGCCAGCGGGGCTTCGTGGACCTCGGTCGAGGTGACACCCAGCTCGGCCAGGGCCGACTGCCAGGCCCGGCCGAGCCAGCGGGCGGCGCGGCCGATGTCGTCATCCCACAACGGGTCGCCGGCGGGCAGGATCACGTCCACCCAGGCCATCTCGCCGGGCACCACCAGGACGGCACCGCCACCCGACCGGCGACGCGCCACGTCGATGCCGGCGGCGGCCGCCGCCGCGCCGTCGACGAGCCCCTCCGGCTGCGTCGAGCCCAGCACCAGCGCCGGTGCCGTCGCCTGCATGACCCAGACGGCCCGGGCGGGCGAGTTGGGGAGCGGCTCGGCGTGGAGGTCGGCGGCGGCGCCGGTGAGCCGCCGCAACTCCCAGCCCGCTACGCGCTCCACCGGCTCAGGCGGCGGCGTTGAGCAGGTAGGGCGTCCACGTGTCGGGCACCACGCCGAGCGCGAACGTCAACCAGCTCGAGCCCCGCGGGACGCTCGGCATGCGGAGCAGCCGCATCGACGTCTCGTGCAGCATGCGGTCGCGCTTGCGCACGTTGCAGGGCCTACAGGCGGCGACCACGTTCTCCCACGCATGGTCCCCGCCACGGCTACGGGGAACCACGTGGTCGATGCTCTCGGCGGGCCCGCCGCAGTACTGGCAGCGGTGGTCGTCGCGGGCGAACACCGAGCGGCGGTTGAGCGGGGTGCTCCAGCGGTAGGGCACGCGCACGAACCGCCGCAGGCGCACCACCGACGGGACGGCGACCGCGAACCGGGGCGAGTGGATGACGGCGTCGCTGGCGTGGAGCATCTCGGCCGTCTCACCCAGCACGAGCACGACCGCTCGGCGGTCGCTGACCACGCACAGGGGCTCGAACGTGGCGTTGAGCACGAGCGCCCTGGTCATCGACGTGCCCCCGGCACGGCGGCGACCGGCCGCCGCTTCGCGGCGGATGGGCCGCTGTGCCCGTGATTCGCTCGCCGAGGCTGGGTCATGTGGCCGACAAACTACTGGTGGCGCGCCCGCTTCCGTCGCCACTTCTGCGCTGACCGCTGTTCGCGGCACCAGCGCACGTAGGTCACGAGGTCGTCGGGTTCAGGATCCCTGTCCCCCTCGCCGCCATAGGCGGTCTGTAGGCGGAAGCGGAGGTACTCGGGTGCGGGCAGCGGCAGGAACGGGCGGCGGTGCCACCATCCGGGAGCGGCCAACACCAGCGCCTGGCGTAGCCCGGTCGCCCACAGGGAGGGATGCCGGGCCACCGCGGCCCCCGCTCGCCACGCCCAGCGCGGCGGCGCCGCGTCCATCAGGTCCCCGCGCCGCGGCCGAGGTCGTGCCCGAGGCCCCGCCGGCCCACGGCCGCCGCCCCCACGAGGGGCCCGGCATCGCCGAGCCCGGCGGGCAGGATCCGGGCGCCCCGGGCGAAGTCGATCTTCGCCCGGGCGTCGAGCTCGGCCTGGGCGGCGGCGAAGAAGCTCTCGCCGTAGCCCAGCGCCACCGAGCCGGCCACCACGGCCAGGCGCAGGTCGAGCAGGTTGGCGACCGTGGCGACTGCCCGGCCGACCAGCGTGCCGACCCGCCGACGCACGTCCTCGCCCGCCTCGTGGGGGTCGAGCCCGGTGGCCGCCCGGATCGACGGCCCGGACGCCTCCGCCTCGAGGCAGCCCTGCGCACCGCAGGCGCAGGTCCGTCCCCCGGGCTCGACGATCACATGCCCGATGTGGCCGGCGTTGCCTGTGGCCCCGTCGAGCAGTCGGCCGTCGAGCACGATCCCGCCCCCGACACCGGTGGACACCACCATGGCGATGTAGTTGCGGGCGCCCCGGGCGGCGCCGACCCAGCCCTCCCCCAGCGCCAGCGCCTTGGCGTCGTTGTCGATGTGGACCGGCAGCCCGGTCAAGGCGCCCAGCCGCTCCCGCAGGGGGAACCCCCGCCAGGCGGGAACGTTCAGCGGCGACACCGTCGCGCCTCCGGGCTCCATCGGCCCCCCGCAACCGACGCCGACCACCACCTCCTCGCCCCGGCGGACCGACGAGACCAGCCCGGCCAGGACGTCCCACAGCTCCCCGGCCGTCCCCCCGGTGGGCGTCGGCACCGCCCGCTGGTCGGTCAGGGCGCCGCCGCGGTCGACCCGCCCCGCGGCCAACTTGGTACCCCCGATGTCGACCGCCAGCACCACTTGCAACATATCTCCCGCTCCTGGCCTACGGCCGGGCCGCTCGGGCCACGCTCGCTCTCTCGCCCTCCGGGACGCTCGCTCAAGATTTCGGGCAACCTACTCGTCGCCTTCATGGCGCCTCGCGCCCGCCATGCGTCGTCGGCGGCCTAACCTGACCTGGCTCACCCAACGACGGAGGGAGTACGAGGCTGTGGCCACCAGCCAAACCGCGGCTGCCCGGGGGGCGACCTTCTCCGACTACTACGACAGCGTGGTCGACAACGTCGCGCGCGTCATCCAAGGCAAGCGCGACGTGATCGAGCTCGTGCTCCTGTGCCTCGTGTCCGAGGGGCACCTGCTCCTCGAGGACGTGCCGGGGGTCGGCAAGACCAATCTCGCCAAGTCGCTCGCCACATCGCTCGAGTGCAGCTTCGGGCGCGTGCAGTTCACGCCCGACCTGCTGCCCTCCGACGTGGTGGGCATCACGGTGTGGAACCGAGGCGACGGCTCGTTCGACTTCCGGCCCGGGCCGGTGTTCAACAACGTCGTGCTCGCCGACGAGATCAACCGCGCCTCACCCAAGACCCAGGCGGCGTTGCTCGAGTCCATGGCCGAGAACCAGGTGACGGTCGACGGCGTGACGTACCCCCTCAGCCGGCCGTTCATGGTCATCGCCACCCAGAACCCCATCGAGCACGAGGGGACATACCCGCTGCCCGAGTCGCAGCTCGACCGGTTCCTCATGCGGGTGTCGGTGGGCTACCCGTCGCCCGACGCCGAGCTGGAGATCCTCGAGACCCACGGCGACCACGACGCCTACCGGGACATCGGGTCGGTGATCGGCAACGACGAGGTGCTGGGCCTGTCGGCCGCCGCCAAGGGCGTGCACGTGGCACCCAGCCTCAAGGCGTACCTGGTCGACCTCGCGGCCGCGACACGACGCAGCGCACACCTGGCCCTCGGCATCTCGCCGCGCGCCACGCTGGCGCTGCTGCGGGTCACCAAGGCCCGCGCCGCGTCGCAGGGCCGCGGCTACGTGATCCCGGACGACGTCAAGGCGCTGGCCAGCCCGGTGTTGGCCCACAGGCTGCTGGTCACCCCCGAGGCCCAGCTCCAGGGCATGTCCCCGACGGACGCGCTGGACGAGGTGCTGCGCGCCGTCCCCGTGCCCGGGGGGCACTAGTGCCCCAGCAGGTAACGTTTGCCCTGTCACGGCGAGTCAGGGGCGTCGCTCGCAAGGACGCAGCCCGAAGCACTCCACCAGCGAATGCGAGGGCGAGGACGCCGCGAGCGGCGTCATCTGGCCGGCGTGACAGGTCGCCAATGTTGCCTGCTGGGGCACTGGTGCCCCAGCGGGCACCGGCTCCGAGATGCTGACCCGGCAGGGGTGGCTTGTCGTTTGGGGGGGCGTGGTGCTGGTCGCCCTCGCCCGGCTGCTCGGCATCAACGAGCTGTACGTGTTCGGCGCCGTGGCCCTGGGCCTGGCGGCGTTCGCGCTGCTCTACGTGCGGTTGACGCGGCTCGACGTCGAGATCGACCGCACGGTGCATCCCGCCCGCGTCCATGCCGGCCAGGTCAGCCGGGTCGACGTGCGGCTGCGCAACCTGCGCAGGACCGACACCCCGGTGTTGCGGCTGCGCGACCCGGTGTCGGGCACCGCCGGCGCCGAGCTGCTCGTGCCGCCGCTCGACCGGGGCGCCGCCACGCTCGCCACCTATCGGCTGCCCACGAGCCGCCGGGGGATCGTGCGCGTCGGCCCGCTCCGGGTGGTGGTGAGCGATCCGTTCGGCCTGGTGCAGGCGAACAGCGTGGGGGCTCCCGAGGTCGAGGTCACGGTGTACCCGGCGATCGACGACATTCGGCCGGTCCCGCTGACGTCGGGTCACGACCCGCTGGCGGGCGCCATCCGTCCCCACGCCCTGGGCAAGACCGGCGACGACTTCTATGCCCTGCGGCCCTACGTGGTGGGTGACGACCTGCGACGGATCCACTGGCCGTCGACGGCCCGCCACGACGAGCTGCTCGTGCGCCACCAGGAGCAGCCCTGGCAGGGACGGACCACCGTGCTGCTCGACGTCCGCCGGGCGGCGCACGACAGCACGTCCCTGGAGCTCGCCGTCTCGGCGGCGGCCAGCGTGGTCATGGCCAACGGCGCGCGCCACGACCTGGTCCGCCTGCTGACCACCGACGGCACGGACTCGGGCTTCGGCGTCGGCGCCACCCACAGCGAGGCGCTGCTCGAGCACCTGGCGGTGATCGACGCCGCCGGCGGCGCCAGCCTGCGCACCATGCTCGACCTGCTGAACCGCAGCGGTGGCGGCGCGTTGGTGGTGATCGTGGCGCAGACCACGTCGACCGAGCTGTCGGGCGTGACCCGGCTGCGCCGCCGTTTCGGCTCGCTGGCGGTGGTACAGGTCGACGGCGCCGACGGCGGATCCGGGTCCTCGGTGCCGACGGGAGGCTCGGCGACGTTCCTGCGGGTCGGGCCCGGGGCACCGTTCGGCGACGTGTGGGACCGGGCCATCGCCGCCAGCCGACCCGGCCGCACCCGGGGGAACGATCCCCGGAGCGTGGGCGCCGCGGGCGCCCCCACGGTGGTCCCGGTGCCGGACATCCCCGTCGGAGACGTGTCATGAGCCAGCCCCGCCAGCGAGTGGGACGACACCCGCCCGTGCGCGAAGCCCGCGGGCACATGCTGCTGGCCACCGAGGTGGCCCTGGTGCTGGTGACGCTGGCCACCGTGACCGGCATGCACCGCCTGTTCATCGACGGCTCCTACCGGGGCCCGCTCGCCCTCCAGGCCATCGCCGCCCACGTGGTGGTCGCCACGCTGCGCCGGCGGCGCGTGGGCCTGCTGGCGTCGGCCGCGATCACCGGCGTGGCCGCGGTGCTGTTCATCACCTGGACCCGCTTCGGCGACACCGCGGGTTACCTGCTCCCGACCGGCGCGACCTTCAGCGCAGCCGGTGACGACCTGGCCGCCGCCTGGCGGGTCTTCCACGACGTGAAGGCACCGGCCCCGGTCGTCAACGGGTTCATCGTGGCCACCGCGATCGCCGTCTGGTTCCTCGCCTTCGTGGCCGACTGGGCCGCGTTCCGCGCCCGGGCGGCGTTCGAGGCCCTGCTGCCGGCCACGACGCTGTTCCTGTTCGCCGCCGCCCTCGGCGCGCCCGGCGGCCGGGTGGCGTCGGCCGCCGTGTTCGCGGCGGCTGCCCTGCTGTTCGTGCTGCTCCACCGGACGTTCGTCCAGGAGGAGTCCTCGACCTGGGCGGCGAGCCACCGCGAGCGGGGGCGCTGGTCGCTGCTCGGTACGGGCGCGGCGCTCGCGGCGGTTGCGGTGGTCGCCGGAGCGGTGACCGGCCCCCGGCTGCCCGGTGCCGAGGCCGACGCCGTCATCGACTGGCGGCAGATCGGCGAGGACGAGCCGACCCGGGTGGTGCCGAGCCCGATGGTCGACCTGCGCACCCGCATCGTCGAGCAACCCAACATCGAGGTCTTCACCGTGCGCAGCGAGGTGCCGTCCTACTGGCGGCTCACCGCGCTCGACGAGTTCGACGGCCGGATGTGGAAGTCGTCGTACGGCACCGACGGCGCCGAGGGCGAGCTGCCCCGGGCCGTCGACTCGGCGGCGGAGACCGAGTCCGTCCGCCAGACGGTCACGGTCGAGGCCCTGGGCGGCGTCTGGCTCCCCGCCGCCTTCGAGCCGCGTTCGCTCGACGCCGGCGACGCCGACATCGGCTGGGACGAGGACTCCAGCACCCTGATCGTCGACCGCGACGTCCCCACGTCCGACGGCCTGACGTACGAGGTCACGTCGGCCATCCCCAGGTGGACGGCGGCCGAGCTGAGCGGCGTC
>JBOGHG010000227.1:0-6397 GCA_050744525.1 Acidimicrobiales bacterium
CCGGTCGGCGGTCATGGACGCAGCCACGAACGACCCGACGGCCGCCAGGCCGAACACCGCCCCGGCCGCCCGCCAGCGGGTACCGACCACCCGCATGAGCCCGACGAACGCCAACGGCAGGAGCAGGAAGACCTGCGCCGCCGTCGACACCGCCCAGAGGTGCTGGACCGGCGACGGATCGGTGAGCACGCTGGCGAAGCCGTCGCCCCCGAAGGCGAACCGCCAGTTGAGCACCTGGCCGGCGGCTGCCAGCACGTCGCCCCGGAACCCGGCACCGGCGCCGACCCGCAGGGCCGCCTGCAGCGCGACGACCGTGGCGAGCACGATCGCCAGGGCCGGTACCAGGCGCCGGGCCCGCCGCTCCCAGAACCGGGCCACCGATACCCGACCGTCCTGAGACCACTCGGCCAACAGGAGCGTGGCGACCAGGAATCCCGAGAGGGTGAAGAAGCTGGAGATGCCGAGGAAGCCGCCCCTGACCAGGTCATACCCCTGGTGGAAGGCGAGGATCGCCAGCAGCGCCACCGCCCGGAGCCCATCGAAACCGGGGACGTGCGGCAATCGGGGCCCCCGATCGACCGTGCCCGGCGCGAGGCGTTCGCCCCGGCGGGGCGCCGCCCGGCGCGGCCGCCGGCCCTTGCCACGATCCGACACACGCCGTGGGGGCGATTCGGCCGGCGCGACCTCGAGGGGGTCGCCGTCGTCGGCCCAGTCCTCCACCAGGTCGACCGGGGGCTCGTCCCAGGTGGGCGGAGCCGTGGGCGCCGTGACCGTGTGGTCGCCGGCCGAGGCATCCGGGGGGCGGAGGTGCGTGACCTCGTCCCGGTGGTCGGACCGTCGGGCGTGCGGCGGATCGCCCCATTCGGGTTGGCGGCGTGGGCCGGGCGCGTGGTCATTCCAGTCCTGCGGCACCGGACGCGGGTCGTCCCAGGACCTCCGACGGGCCGACGACCCCGTGTTGCGCCCGGCTGGCGGCCTCGGCGCCGGTGCCCGCCCGGCCGTCCGGCGGGCGACCTCCTCGCGCCAGGCGCGGGGCGCGATGGGCGGCACCTGGTCGTTCGGCGGGCGGTGCCGGGCCGCCGCCCCGCGGGTGGCGGCCGCCGCCGCTGCGGCCTCCTCCCACGGGCGAGGCGACGTGTCCGCCGAGGGGTGGACGGTCGTGATCCGCGGGGCACCGGGGTCGTCCACCTCGCCCGGCGGGTCCGCGCTCTGGGGCGGCGGCCATTCCGACCAGCG
Source organism: Acidimicrobiales bacterium (assembly GCA_050744525.1). Taxonomy (GTDB): domain Bacteria; phylum Actinomycetota; class Acidimicrobiia; order Acidimicrobiales; family VFJN01; genus DASQUK01. The sequence goes on from JBOGHG010000227.1 coordinate 1,237, forward strand.
CTGCGGGTCCCAGTCGCCGGATCGGGGCGCACGCCCGCGACCTCGGGGCGGCGGCAGGTCCCGCCCGGGCGCTTCGGCAGGGCGAACCTTGCGGCCGTCTCGATCTCGGTTGGCTCGGTCGGTCCTCCGTCGCGGCGACGGCGGTCGAGCAGGGCTCAGTGTCTGTCCTCCAACAACATCCCAGCGGGCGCCTCTGGGTCGAAGCTGGCCGCAACGACCTACTGCGGCGGCCGAGCCACCCTACCCGGCCCGCCACCGGAGGGGGATATCACGGTCGAGTGGGCGACCACGGCCAGTAGCCTCGGTTCGTGGCCCGGTACTACGTGACGACCCCCATCTACTACGTCAACGACGCCCCGCACATCGGTCACGCCTACACCACCGTCATCGCCGACGCCCTGGCCCGCTGGCACCGCCTGGTGGGCGACGACACCTTCTTTCTCACCGGCACCGACGAGCACGGGCTCAAGATCCAGCGGGCGGCCGAGGCCAACGGCATCAGCCCCAAGGACATGGCCGACCGTACATCCGAGCGCTTCCGCGACGCCTGGAGGCTGCTCGACATCTCCAACGACGACTTCATCCGCACCACGGAGCCCCGCCACCACACGGCGGTGCAGGCGTTCCTGCAGCGGGTCTACGACAACGGTCACATCGAGCTGGGCATCTACGAGGGCCTGTACTGCGTGTCGTGCGAGGCGTACTACACGCCCGGCGAGCTGGTCGACGGGCTGTGCCCGATCCACCACCAGCCCGTGGAGCAGGTGAAGGAGGAGAATTACTTCTTCAAGCTGTCCCGCTTCCAGCAGCCGCTGCTCGACTGGTACGCCGCGAATCCCGACTTCGTCCGTCCCGAACCCAAGCGCAACGAGGCGCTGGGGTTCATCAGGGGTGGGCTCGACGATTTCTCGATCAGCCGCACCTCCATCTCCTGGGGCGTGCCGCTGCCCTGGGACCCGGCACACGTCACCTACGTTTGGTACGACGCGCTCATCAACTACGTCACCGCCGTTGGTTTCGGACAGGACGAGGAGCGGTTCGCCACGTGGTGGCCGGCGGTGCACCACCTGATCGGCAAGGACATCCTGCGGTTCCACTGCGTGTACTGGCCGGCGATGCTCATGGCGGCCGACGTCGACCTGCCGGTCGACATCTCGGTCCATGGCTACCTGACGGTCGGCGGCGAGAAGATGAGCAAGACCGCCCTCAACCAGATCTTTCCGGCCGACCTGGTCGACGAGTTCGGCGTCGACGGCTTCCGCTACCACTTCCTGCGCGACAACGCGTTCGGGCCGGACGGCGACTTCAGCTACGAGCGCATGGTCGAGCGGTACAACAGCGACCTCGCCAACAACTTCGGAAACCTGCTGTCGCGCGTGGCGACGGTGGTCGGTCGCAAGCGCGACGGCGTCGGGCCGGCACCCCGGACCGACAGCCCGCTGGCACCCGTGGCCGCCGGCGTCCATGCCGCCGCGGCCGCGGCGTGGGCCGAGGTGCAGCCGGCGTCCGCGCTGGAGGCCACCTGGCGGCTCATCCGCGAGACCAACAGCTACCTCGAGGCCAACGAACCCTGGAAGATGGATCCCGGACCGGCCCTCGACGCCGTGCTGGGCGACGCCCTGGAGGCGCTGCGGATCGTGTCGGTGCTGGCGAGCCCCGCGATTCCCAACACCGCACAGGAGGCGTGGGGGCGCATCGGCCTTCCCGGGTCCGTCCTCGACCAGCGCCTGCCCGACGCCGCCGACTGGGGGGGCTACCCCGGCGGTGTCCCCGTGGCCAAGGGCGCACCGTTGTTCCCCCGCCTCGTGGCGGACTAGCGGCGACCCCGCGGCATGCGGCCGATCCGCTGGACCGATGACCACTGCCACCTGGGCTGGAACGTCGACGAGGAGGTCGACGCCGGCGAGGTCGACGCCATGGTGACGGAGGCCCGGGAGGCCGGCGTCGAGCGGCTGATCACCGTCGGCACCGACGCGGCCCGCTCGGCGGACGCCGTCGCCGCCGCGAGCCGGCACCCCGGTGTGGTGTGGGCCACCGTGGGCCTGCATCCCCATGAGGCCCGCCGGGGCCTCGACGGGGTCGTCGACCTGCTGGGGGAACCCGCGGTGGTGGCCGTGGGCGAGTGCGGGCTCGACTATCACTACGACCACTCGCCACGGCCGGTGCAGCGGGACATGTTCGCCGCGCAGATCGCGCTGGCGCACGAGCGCGACCTCGCCCTGGTGATCCACAGCCGGGAGGCGTGGGACGACACCTTCGGCGTGCTCGACGCCGAGGGCGTGCCCGTGCGCACCGTGTTCCATTGCTTCACGGGCGGGGCCGACGAGGCCCGGGCCTGCCTCGAGCGGGGCGGGTACCTGTCGTTCTCCGGCATCGTCACGTTCGGATCGGCCGACGACGTACGGGCGGCGGCGGCCGTGTGCCCGCTCGAGCGGCTGCTCGTGGAGACCGACAGCCCCTACCTCGCGCCCGTGCCCTACCGCGGCCGCCCCAACCGCCCGGCGCTGGTGCCGCTGGTGGGCGCCGCAGTCGCCGACGCCAGGGGAGTGGTGGTGGACAAGGTGGCGCAGGCGACGTGGGCCAACGCCGAGCGGGTGTACCGCCTCGGCTGAAGCCCGCCGCGGGATCGGTGGCCCCGGCAACCAGTTCCGCGGCAGGATTGCGGATGACCCTGACCCGCCGCCAGGTGCGCGATCTCCTCGCCGAGCACGGGTTGTCGCCCAGCAGGGCTCTGGGCCAGAACTTCGTCGCCGATCCCAACACCGTGCGGCGCATCGCCCGGCTGGCCGGTGTCGGTCCCGGCGACCGGGTGGTCGAGGTCGGCCCGGGCCTGGGGTCGCTCACGGTGGCGCTGGCGGAGATCGGGGCGGACGTGACGGCCGTCGAGCTCGACCGGAACCTGCTGCCGGTGTTGCGGTCGGTGGTCGAGCCCCTCGGGGTGCGGGTGGTGGAGGGCGACGCCATGGCCCTCGACTGGGACGAGGTGCTCGGCGGCGGGGTGGCCGGCAAGGGCGAGGATCGCTGGGCGCTGGTGGCCAACCTGCCGTACAACGTGGCCACGCCGCTGGTGCTCGACCTGCTCGCCCGCGTGCCGCTGATCGACCGCATGCTGGTGATGGTCCAGCGCGAGGTGGGGGAGCGGCTGGCGGCCGGGCCGGGGAGCAAGGCCTATGGCATCCCCTCGGTCAAGGTCGCCTACCGGGCCGATGCCCAGGTGGTGGGCCGCGTGCCGCCCACCGTCTTCCTCCCGCAGCCCCGGGTGGAGTCGGCCCTGGTGCGGCTGCGTCGCCTGGCCGAGCCCCCGGTCGACGCCGACCCCGAGCGCCTGTTCCGCTTGGTCGAGGCGGGGTTCGGGCAGCGCCGCAAGATGCTTCGGCGCTCGCTGGCGTCGCTCGTCGATCCCTCCGCGTTCGAGCGGGCAGGGGTGCGCCCCGATGCCCGGGCGGAGGAGCTGAGCCTGGAGGACTGGGCCCGCCTCGCGAACTCGGTGTGACAAGGTGACGGCCATGAGCGACCACATTCCGCGGGACCCCTCCGGGCAGGCGCCACCGGGCCCGCAGCAAGCCGTCAGCGTGTGGCTGGGCAAGCCGGACACCGCGGACTGAGCGTCGTCGTCGCCCCGGCCAAGCTCACGCTCTCGTTGCGGGTGACCGGCGTGCGCCCGGACGGCTATCACCTGCTCGACGCCGAGATGGTGAGCCTGGACCTGGCCGACGAGCTGACGTTCAGCGAGGGCATGGGGTTCGAGATCGTCGACGCCCGATCCGGTGCCGACGCGTCGTCGGCCAGCGCGCCGGCGGCTGCGGGGGCCGGCGGACTGCGACCGGGCGTGCCCGCGGCGGCGGGGCTACCGCCGGGCGTCCCGGCCGGCGAGGACAACCTGGTGCGGCGGGCCCTGCGGGCGGTGGGCCGGGACGCACGCATACGGCTGGTCAAGCGGATCCCTGCGGGTGGCGGGCTGGGAGGTGGATCTGCGGATGCCGCCGCCGTGCTGCGCTGGGCGGGCAACGACGATGTGGGGCTGGCGGCGTCGCTCGGCGCCGACGTGCCGTTCTGCCTGCGGGGTGGACGGGCGCGGGTCTCGGGTATCGGCGACAGGCTCGACCCGCTGCCGTTCGTCGAGCGGACGTTCACACTGGTGACGCCTCCGTTCGGCTGCTCGACGGTGGCGGTCTACCGGGCCTGGGATGCGCTCGGCGGACCGACGGCGGCCGGCCCCAACGATCTCGAACCGGCGGCGCTGAGCGTCGAGCCCGGGCTGGCCCGCTGGCGCGACCGGTTGGGCGAGGCCACGGGTCAGGCACCGGTGCTCGCAGGCTCGGGATCGACCTGGTACGTGGAGGGGGCGTACCCCGGCGTCGGGAGGGTGGTCGCGCGGACCGTCCCGGCCTACGGCTGATCTCCGGCGGCTACTTGCCGGCCGCCCGGCGCTGCCAGCGGGTGCGCTTCAGCATCTTCTTGTGCTTCTTCTTGCGCATGCGCTTGCGGCGCTTCTTGATCAACGAACCCATGAGGGGCGCCACCCTAGCGGTGGCCGAACCTGTCCGGGCAAACCCGGCATTCCTGTTCACGCCCCCCGGAGTCCTTGTGCGAACGTGACCGCCTGTCCCTGCGTCATGCCGATGGCCTCGAGCGTGACCCAGCAATCGTCACTCGGGCGGGGGATGACCACCTCCAGGTACCAACCGCCCGGGAACGGTGCGATGCGCGCATCGATGTCCGGGACCGGCCCGGGGAACGAGACGAAGGCATCGTCCTGCAGGCCGGCGAGCCCGGCGATCACGAACACGTTGTCGGCCGTGGTCGGGCCCCGGAAAAGCCCGGCGAACTCCCGGTCCCCACCTGCGGGTGGGTTGGGAGGCAACACGCGCTCACCCGGCTGCATCGCTCTCGACCACCCGGTGGGTGGTGCGCACGTAGGCGTCGTGCAGCCGGTCGAAACCGGGGCCCGGGTGACAACGGCAGCCGGGGTCCGCACGGCGACCGGGTACGGTGATGGTCCGGTCGGGGGTAGTTCAACTGGTAGAACGCCGGCCTTTGGAGCCGGTTGTTGCAGGTTCGAGCCCTGCCCCCCGAGCGACAAGGTCGCTGCTGCCGACCTTGTGGAGACGTGAAGTCCCTGGCCACGGGGTTCTTTCGCGCGGGGTGCATCTCTTTGGCC
>JBOGHG010000228.1:0-6361 GCA_050744525.1 Acidimicrobiales bacterium
CGGGGCAGCAGCGCCCAACGCTCGAGGTAGGCGACCACGTCCTCGACCGGCCAACCGCCATCGTGCAGCTGGACGGCGGCGTTCGACCGCACCCACGACAGTGCCTCGGCCGATTCGGCCACGGCCGCAGCCACCTCGGCGTCGTAGCGGATGCCCAATGGCCGGAGGTGCTCGGCCACCACCGACTCCGGGCGGCGCCCGACCACGACCTCGATCCCGAGGTCGGCCAGGCCCTCGGCCATGGTGCATTGGGGCGTGCCCACGAGGAAGACAGTCTCCTCGAGCCACCGGCGCCGGCGGACCAGGCCGACCTCCTTGCGGGTGTGCTCCGTGTGATGGCCCGGATACGCCTCGTGGGCTACCAGGTGGCCGAGCGTCAGCGACAGCACGGGCAGGTCGAGGTTGATGGCCACCCGGCTGCGCAGCCCACCCTCGTAGTAGTTGAAGCCCGACCACGGCTTGCCGGTCTCGAAGATCCACTCGACGTGCTCGCCGTCCGGCAGCCCGAAGAGCCGCTGGGTCCGCTCCCGCAGGTCGTCGGCCAGCGCCCGGATGGCGGGCTCGAGCCGCTCCGGCGGCACCGCGTGCGCCTCCCGCCAGGCGATGTACCGCTTCCGCAGGGGTGCGCCGCCATCGGCGGGCAGGACCTGGTCGAGGCGCCGATGAGCGGCCGAGAGCTCGTCGTCCGGTACGAGCTCGGGGCGGGCGCCGTAGCACGACTCGACCTCGTCGAGGTAGCCGATGGCGGTCCCCGCCAGCCTGCGGGCGCTCGTGCGGAGGCCCAGCGCCTGGGCCCGGATCCAGCGGCGTCGCCCGGCATCGAGCCGGTCGGCACCGTGGCTCCCTACATCGAGGTCGGCGACCAGGCGACCTGCCGCGGCCGCCAGCTCCGCGGGCGGGCGCGGCGGCTCGGCCTCGGCCCGGGCGGCCAACGCGGGCGGGCCGTAGTAGGCGTCGACGAATCCGTCGACGTGGCGACCGAGCCGCAACCCCAGCTCGATGTAGCGCTCGACGACGTCAGCCACGCCGGGCCCGAGCCGGCGTCAACCCAGCTTGTCCCGGAAGAAGTCGAGCGTCTCGCGCCAGCACGCGGCCGACGCCTCGGGGTCGTGGACCTCGGGGCGCGTGTCGTTGAAGAAGGCATGATCGGCGCCGGGCACGACATGGACGGTGGCGTCGAGCCCGGCGGCCAGCATGTTCTGGTGCATCTGCCCGGCCAGCTCGGGGGTGAAGTACCCGTCCTTCTCGGCGTAGTGGCCGAGCACGGCGGCGTCGAGCGTCGACCAGTCGGGCTCGGAGCCCGGCCACACGAACAGCCCGTACCAGGGCACCGCCGCCTTGACCTTGTCGGGACGGCGGGATGCGAGCACCAGCGCCAGCCCGCCGCCCATGCAGAATCCGGTGACGCCCACCCGGTCGCTGCCCGACACCTCCGCCACCTTGTCGACCGCCCCGGACATGTCCTTGGCGGCCTCGTCGATGTTGAGCGCCATCATGAGCTTGCCGGCCTCGTCGGGCTCGCTGGCCTTCTGGCCGTGGAACAGGTCGGGCGCCAGCGCCACGAACCCCTCGGCCGCGAACCGCTCGCACACGTCTTCGATGTGGGGTACGAGGCCCCACCACTCCTGGATGACCACCACGGGGATGCCCCGCCCGCCCTCGGGACCGGCCAGGTAGCCCTGCGCGGTGCTGCCGTTGCTCGGGAACTCGACGATCTCTCCCATGACGGCCGACGCTAACCCGTTCGTTCTGGTTGTAGCTATGCGGCATACGACCGCACGGCTAAACCGGTTGCGGGTTCGGGGTCAGTACTCGCCGCCGAGCTTGCGGTGGTCCCAGGAGACGACGCGGTCGACATGGACGATCACGCCCACCCGTTTGGCGCCCGTGCGCTCCAGGAATGGTTGCGCCTCGCCGGACAACTCGCCGATGTACCGCTCGAAGACGCTGCGGCCGATGGCCATCCGGCCGTCGTAGTCCGGCACCAGCTCCGCACGGCCCACCAGCTCGACGCCCTGCAGCTCCTCGTACTTGTCGCCGGTTTCGACCAGGCAGGTGATCTGCGGGTTGCGCTCCAGGTTGAGGATCTTCTGCGACTTGCCGAACGTCCAGAACGCCGGCGCCCGTTCCACGAAGCCGTACCACATGGCCACCATGTGGATCGTGCCGTCGTGGTTGATGGTCGCGACGTTCATGGTGTGGCGGCCCCGGAGGAACTCGGCCGCCTCGTCGTGGGACATGCGGATCAGGTCGCGGCGCTTCATGGCTCCCCAGTCTTGCGCAGCAGCTCGGGCGGGCAGGGGCACGGCACCTGGCGGGGCTCGATGACCTTGTCGATCCCCTCGATCGGGACGACCTCGCCCGTCGTCGCACCGACGCGGCTGGCGACGGCATCGAACAGCGGTCCCGGCAGACGCCTACCCACGGCCACCAGCAGCCACGCGGCCGCCCCTGTCTCCCGGGCCTCCGCCAACGCCTGGCCCGTCCCCGATGCGCCCAGGAACCGGTCGGGGCCGGCGGCACCGGCCTCGACGAGCAGGATCGTTTCGCAGGCCCCGCCGCGGCGGCCGGCGGCGCCGGCGTCGACCACCTCGAGGTCGTCGCGCATGCCCGCCAGGTCGCGGGCGAGGTCCGAGCCGCCCGCGGCGTCGGGGACCACGGCGACGACCGCCCCCTCCGGCAGCTCCAGGCTCAGGTCGACAAGCGCGGGATCGTCGTCGAGCTCGAGGGCGATCGTCCGGGCCTCCGCGCGGGCGTCGTCGGCTGCGAGCAACCGGGCACAGGCCCACCACAGGGCGCCGGCCGACGGGTGCCGGTCGACCAGGCGGCGGCACGACGTGAGCAGGCTCATCGGGTCGAACGCCAGCGACCCGAGCACCGACGCGGCCTCGGTTGCCAGCAGCGTCTGCTCGACGTCACGCGCTCGCGCCACCGCCCGCAGCCGCTCGATCGGGTGCACCAGTCCGACCGTAGCCCCGAATCTGCTCACGGAAACCGCAGCTTGCTACCGTCTCCGGCCGTGGCGACCGACCCCCCTGGTGACCTCCAGCTCGCGCCGCTCGACGGTGAGCCACGGACCCTCGACGCCTGGCTGATTACGTTCCACCTGGCGGCCGTGGTCCTCGATCCCTACACGTACGAGAGCGCCTGGCTGCTGGAGACCGCCGGACGCATCCTCGAGGACTTCCGGGGGGCCGACTGCCGCATCGCGTTCGTCGTGACCGCCGACGCCGACGACACCCGCGAGTTCCTCGGCCCGTGGGCCCAGAGGATGCTGACCTTCACCGACCCGGACCGCGACCTCGTCAAGGCCATCGGGGTCAACGAGCTGCCCGCCTTCGTGCACCTGCGCCAGGACCGGTCGGTCGCGGCGCTCGCCGAAGGGTGGGACCCGCCGGAGTGGCGCGAAGCCGTGTCCGAGCTGGCCAAGGCGATGAGCTGGACCCGGCCCAACATCCCCGGGCCCGCAGACCCCAAGCCGTACCCCGGCTCCCCCGCCCTCGGCGCCTGAGAGCATCAGCGGCACCCGTTACTTGCGGACCCCGCCCCTGGTCATGCCGAGGACGTCGAGGGCGACGTCCAGCTGCTCCTCGGTGAGCAGCCCCTTCTCGAGCGCCAGCGCCCGCACGCTGATCCCGGTGGCCATGCTCTCCTTGACGAGGGCGGCCCCCGCCTCGTACCCGATGTGCGGGTTGAGCGATGTCCCCAGCGACGGGCTGGACTCGGCGTAGGCCCGGCAACGTTCGACGTCGGCCTCGATGCCGGTCACGCACCGGTCGGCGAAGAGCCGGGTCACGTTGCCGAGCAGCCGGATCGACTCCAGCAGGTTGCGGGCGATCACCGGCAGGTAGACGTTGAGCTCGAAGTTGCCCTGCGACCCGGCGAAGGCGACGACCGCGTCGTTGCCCATTACCTGGGCCGATACCTGGGTCAGCGCCTCCACCATCACCGGGTTCACCTTGCCGGGCATGATCGACGAGCCCGGCTGCAGGTCGGGCAGGCTGATCTCTGCGAGCCCGGTGCGCGGCCCCGACGCCATCCAGCGGATGTCGTTGCCGATCTTGACCAGCGCCACCGCGACCGCCCGCAGGCTGCCCGACATCGCCACCAGGGCGTCGCGGGCGCCGTGCACGGCGAAGTGGTCGCCCGCCTCGACGAGCGGTAGCTCGAGGTCGCGCGCCAACTGGTCGATCACGTCGGCGGCGAACCCGGGGGGACAGTTGATGCCGGTGCCGACGGCCGTGCCGCCGAGCGGCAGCTCGCCGACGTTGGCCAGCGTGGACTTGACGCGCCCCGCGGCCTGGGAGACCTGGGCTGCGTAACCGCCGAACTCCTGGCCCAGGGTGACCGGCGTGGCGTCCATGAGGTGGGTGCGCCCCGCCTTGACGACCTCGGCGAACGAATGCGCCTTGGCCCGCAGCGCCAGGCACAGGTACTCCAGCGCCGGGAGCAGCATCGTCTGGCTCTGGTGCGCAGCCGCCACGTGGATCGCCGACGGGAACACGTCGTTCGACGACTGCGACGCGTTGACGTGGTCGTTGGGGTGGACGGGGCGCCCCAGCCGCTCGGACGCCAGGTGGGCCAGCACCTCGTTGGCGTTCATGTTGGAGCTGGTGCCGGAACCGGTCTGGAACACGTCGACGGGGAACTGATCGTCCCAGCGGCCGTCGGCCACCTCGGCGGCGGCCGCGCCGATGGCGTCGGCGACGTCCGGCTCGATGACGCCGAGCCGGGCGTTGGCCCGGGCGGCGGCTCCCTTGATGCGGGCCAGCGTCGCGATCAGCGACGCCTCCAGGGGCATGCCCGAGATCGGAAAGTTCTCGACCGCCCGCTGCGTCTGGGCTCCCCAGCGGGCCGAGGCGGGCACCCGCACCTCTCCCATGCTGTCTCGCTCCACGCGATACCCATCGCCTTCAGTTGTCACAGGATGGACGGTACCCATCACTGGCGGGCGACCGCATCCGCAAGCGGAGGCTTCCCCCGGCCGGTCGGCTGGCGGTTGGCCGGGGGCACGCGATAATCCGGCGATGGGGATGGCCGGACTCGCCTCGCGGCCGCGCTACGTATCGGTGGTCGGCGGCACCGAGGTCAGCGACTCGGTCGTCGCCCTCGCCGAGGAGGTCGGGCGCCTGCTCGCCCAGCGGGGCTGCGTCGTCGTCACCGGCGGGCGGGCGGGCGTGGCCGAGGCCGCCAGCCGGGGCGCCGTCCTGGCCGGGGGCTCCGCCGTCGGCATCCTTCCCGGAACCGCCCGCACCGAGGCCAACCCCTACGTCACGATCGCCGTGCCGACCGGCATGGGCGAGGCCCGCAACGCCCTGGTGGTGATGGACGCCGCCGCCGTCATAGCCCTGCCGGGCGCCTACGGCACGCTGTCCGAGGTCGCATTCGCGCTGCTGGCGGGTACGCCGGTCATCGTCCTCGGGGAGGGCTGGGACGTGGCCGGCACGATCCCCGCCCGCACGGCCACCGACGCCGTTGACCTGGCGCTGGCCATGGCGCGCGGCACATGACCGTCCTTCCGCCGCCCGTCAGGGCGCGCAGGCCTGGACGGTCACCGGACCGTCCCCCTCCGGCGCGATCGTGACGTCGGGCCCGGTGCCGGGGCCGCCGGCGCCTCGTTCGGCCGCCCAGTCCTCGAACGCGCCGCGCAGCTCCGCAGTCTCGCCGGGGTCGTCTCCCAGCGCCGCCAGCGTCGCGCACGGTCGCTCACCATCCCTCCACGCGACCACCGAGTCGCCACCCCAGCCGGCGGCGGCCTCGCGGGACCGGTCGGCGTCCAGCCCATCCGCCAGCACGACCTGGATCAAGAACTGGCCGGCCACGCCCTCGTCGACGACCTGGCCGACAACGGTCGGGGCCGGCACCTCGATACCGTCCTCCCCCGCTTCGTAGGTGGCCGGGTCTATGACCTGTTCGCTGGTGCGCGGTGGGGCCCCGAACGCGGCGTCGAGCGCCTCCTGGCCACCGTCGTCGATCAAGGCGGCGACGAAGTCGTGGCCCAGGCCGTAGGGTGCGCTGATCAGCTCGACGAGCACCAGCGGCACGTCGCCGAGGTCGAGGCCGGCTCCCAGCGACAGCTCCTCGGCGGCGGCGTCGAGCTGCTCCTGGTCGCTGAGGCCGTCGAGGTAGGCAGCCTCGACGCGGCGGGCGTTGCCCTCCACGAGGGCGCTGAAGCCGAAGCCGATCTCGTCGTCGGCGTCGTCGTACTCGGGCCGATCGAGGTCGAAGCGCTGGTCGTCGAGGGCGTGCGTCAGCTCGTGGGCGATGGTGGTGCGGACATAGGGCGTGAGCGCCGTGCCCCGGACCACCAGCTCGTCGGTCTCGGGGTCGTAGAAGCCGACCACGCCGGCGCCCAGCAACG
>JBOGHG010000229.1:0-6326 GCA_050744525.1 Acidimicrobiales bacterium
GGGGGGGCCCGACGAGGCGGCGGCGTTCGTGCGCGCGCTACGCAGCGGCCTGGACGATGTCGGGTGAGCGAGCGCCCGCCGCGGGCGGGGCGGCCGGCGACGCCGACGAGGCGTTCGGCGTGGCCGACTGTTTCGTGAGGGCCGTGCCCCTCGGCCAGCTCGTCCAGGCCAACGAGTCTCCCGAGCCCCCGGCGGCGGTCACGTCCGTGATCGAACGGGCGATCGCCGACTGCCGCGTGGGATGAATCAGCCTTCGAGGTGGGCGCGGAAGAACGCGAGCGTGCGGTCCCAGGCCAGCTCCGCGGCCGCCTCGTCGTACGCCGGCTGGTCGGACTCGAAGAACCAGTGGCCGGTTCCCGGGTAGCGGTGGAACGTGACGTCCTTGTCGAGGACGTGCAGCTCCGATTCGAGGAGCGTCAGCTCGTCGTCCTCGACCCACGGGTCGGTTTCGGCGAAATGGCCGAGGAACGCCGAGCGGGCCGGCGCCATGTCGATGTTCTGCGATCCGTAGAAGACGGCGGTCGCGTCGACCAGCTCGGGCATGCGGCCAGCGAGCCACAGTGCCCAGGACGCACCCATCGAGAAGCCGAGCACGCCCACGGGGGCGTCGGGCGTGGTGGGCATGCCCCGCAACGTGAGGATGCTCGACCGCACCAGGTCCAGGGTGGCGTCCATGTCGGCGTTGGCGAGCAGGGCCTCGGCCTCTCCGGGATCGCGCGTGGTCTTGCCGCGGTACAGGTCGGGAGCCAGGGCCACGAAGCCGTTGTCGGCCAACCGGTCGCACAGGCCCTTGAAGAACGGAGTGAGCCCCCACCAGGCGTGAAGCAGGAGTATGCCGGGCCCCGAACCTCCGTCGGGGACGATGACATAGCCCGTGCCGACCGATCGCGAAGACACCCGGTCGACGGTAGCGAGGCCGGCCGGCTGCCCCAACCGGCGAGGGTCGGCGCCGTGAGGGGCCCCGTCGCAGCCCCTGTACGCTCGATCGCCGTGCCCCCCGGCCAGCGACACGACGGCTGCCTGCTGTGCGCAGCCGCGCGCATCACCCCCTGGTACCACGAGGACGAGGTGTGCTGGATCGCCGACTGCGAGATCTGCGCCACGCCCATGGTGGTCTGGCGTTGGCACGGGGTCGATCCGTCCCCCGCCGACCTGGAGCACATGCTGGGGCGGCTGGCAGCCGTCGCCGACCAGGTGTTCGACGGCCACTACGTCGACGACAACATGCGCAAGATCCCCGATCACTTCCACGCCCATGCCCGTCCCCGGGGCGGGTTCTTCGGTCACGGCTTCCGCCGCGACCGGGACGAGGAAGCCTCGTGAGCGAGCACGAAGTGCGAGCGAACCATGAGCACAGTGCGGTACCCGGCCCGGAGGGCCGATCGCTCATCGGCGTGCCGAAGGTACGCCGATGAGCGAGGTCGAGGCGGGGGGCGAGGCTTCGGTCCTCAACGTCTACGAGGCGCTGCGCGGTCAACCGTTCTTCGACGACCTCGTGGAGCGGTTCTACCGGCGGGTGACGATGGACCCGCTGCTGCGACCGCTCTATCCCGACGACCTCGACGGCCCCCGCCGGCACCTGGCCCTGTTCCTCGGCCAGTACTGGGGCGGTCCCACCACCTACTCCGAGGAGCGTGGGCACCCGCGCCTGCGCATGCGCCACGCGCCCTTCGTCATCGGGGAACCCGAGCGCGACGCGTGGCTGCGCCACATGGGCGCCGCCCTCGACAGCCTGGTGGTCGAGCGCGGCGTTCACCCGGTGGTCGAGGCCCGACTGCTCGACCACTTCGCCATGACCGCCGACGCGATGGTCAACGCCCGCTGACGCCGCCGTGGCCGGTCCGCGGTGCGGTCAGGGGGTGCGGCGCGCCGGTTGCGTGGCCGGCAGGTCCCAGGCGGCCCGGCGCCCGCGGGACCGCAGGCTGGGCCGGCGGATCGACAGCCGGAACGATGACACCCTGCTGACCAGCCCCCGCCGGGCCCGCACCCGGGAGGGCCGCGACAGCCGGTGGTTCTCCGCCTCGGCCATCAGCGCCTCACGGCGTTCACGGCCCATGACCTCGATCGCTTCGAACGGCATCATCGGTCCGCCTCCTCGCTGCTCGACTCGCCGCGTTTCTTGGTGCCGCCCGATCATCGGGGATCTCCCCGCGACGTTGGTCGTCAGTTGACACGGAACCGGTGTGTCATGCGGCGCATGCCCCGGGGACGGCGGCCGAGCCCGCGCCGCCTCTGACCGGCTCCCTAGGCTCGCGGCCGTCGACCGGTATCGGCGGCGAACCCGGCGTCGAGCGAGAGGGGACTGGGACCGTGGATCCAGGCGAGTTCAGGGGCAGGATCGGCCGCTACCACTGGGAGTCCGAGCCGTGGTGGCCACCGGAACCGGCGCCCCCGCCCGGGGCCCCCAACGTGCTGGTCGTGCTCCTCGACGACGTGGGGTTCGCGCAGCTCGGCTGCTTCGGCTCCGACATCGCCACGCCCACATTCGATCGCCTGGCCGCCGAGGGATTGCGCTACGCCAACTTCCACACCACGGCGCTCTGCAGCCCCACCCGCGCCTGCGTCCTCACCGGCCGCAACCACCACACCTGCGGGATGGGCCGGATCATCGAGCTCGCCAGCGGCTTCCCCGGCTACGACGCCCGTATTCCCCGCTCCTGCGGGTTGCTCCCGGAGATGCTCACGCCGCACGGCTACGCCGCGTACGCCGTCGGCAAGTGGCACCTCACACCCGAGGAGGAGCTGCACCTCGGCGCCCGTCGCGATCGCTGGCCGCTGGGACGGGGCTTCGAACGGTTCTACGGGTTCTTCCTGGGCGAGACCCACCAGTTCGTGCCCGCCCTGGTGCACGACAACCACTTCGCCGAGCCGCCTCGCAGCTACGAGGACGGCTATCACCTCACCGGGGACCTCGTCGACCGGGCCATCGAGTATCTCGAGGACCTGCGCCACGTCGACGTCGACAAGCCCTGGCTGCTCTATCTGGCCACCGGCGCCTGCCACTCGCCTCACCAGGCGCCCCGGGACTGGATCGCACGCTACCGCGGCAGGTTCGACGCGGGATGGGACCAATGGCGGGAAGCGACGCTTCGGCGCCAGATCGCCGGCGGGCTCCTGCCGGCCCACACCGAACTGTCGCCCCGGCCCCCCTGGGTGCCGGCCTGGGAGGACCTCTCGCCAGAGGAGCGCCGGGTCTATGCGCGGTACATGGAGGCCTTCGCCGGCCTGTTGTCCCACACCGACGCCGAGGTGGGCCGCCTGGTCGGATGGCTCGAGCGCAACGGCGAGCTGGACAACACGCTGGTGCTGGTCCTGTCCGACAACGGGGCGTCGTCGGAGGGTGGTCCGGTGGGTTCGCTCAACGACGCCCGGGCATGGAACATGGTGCCCCGCACCATGGAGGAGGCGGCGGAGCGCCTGGAGGAGATCGGCGGCCCCCGCATCCACAACAACTACCCGTGGGGGTGGACGGTGGCCGGCAACACCCCGTTCCGGCGCTGGAAGCGCGAGACGCACGAGGGGGGCGTGGCCGATCCGCTCATCGTCAGCTGGGCCGGCGGGATCGGGGCCCGGGGCGAGGTGCGCGCCCAGTACGTGCACGCGATCGACATCGTTCCCACCATCCTGGAGGTGGCCGGCATCGACCCTCCGGCGACGATGGGCGGCGTCGAGCAACGGCCGATCGAGGGGACCAGCTTCGCCTACTCGTTCGCCGATGGCGCGGCCCCGGAGCGGCACACGACCCAGTACTACGAGATGTTCGGCTGCCGGGCCCTCTACCACGAGGGCTGGAAAGCGGTGACCTATCACCCGATCCAGTCCGAGGACCCCGGCCTCGACCGCGCCGCGTGGGAGCTGTACGACCTGCGGGCCGACCCGGCGGAGTGCCACGACCTGGCCGCCGAGCATCCCGACCGCCTGCAGGCGCTCGTCGAGCGGTGGTGGATCGAGGCGGCGCGCCACCAGGTCCTGCCGCTCGACAACCGGCCGTTCTCGGAGCTCGTGTTCGGCCGGCCGCCGGCGGTGCCTCCCCGCGGGCGCTACGTCTACCGACCCGACCGGGCCCCGGTGCCGGAGAACGTGGCCGTGAACGTGAAGAACCGGCTCCACTCGATCACGGCCCATGTGGAGGTCGACGGGCGAGGCCCGGTCGCGGGCGTGCTGGCCGTGCAGGGCTCGGTGCTCGGGGGCTGGTCGTTCCACCTCCTGGCCGACGGCCGGCTGTGCTACGTCCACAACCTGGCCGGCTGGCGGGCCTACCGCGTCGAGGGTCCCGTCGGCGAGCGTCTCGTGCCCGGCGCCCACGCACTGTCGTTCCGGTTCGTCCCGGGCACCGACGGCGCCGCCCACCTGGGGGTGCTGCTCGTCGACGGCGAGGAGGTCGCAGCCGGACCGATCGAGCGTGCGACCTGGAGCCGGTTCTCGCTGACCGGCGCCGGGCTCACGATCGGGTGGGCGAAGGACTTCTCCCCGGCCGACCGCGACTACCGGGGCTCGTTCCGCTTCACGGGCCGGATCGACCGTGTCGAGATCGATGTCGAGGGCGAGGAGTTCATCGACGCCGACGCCGAGGCGGAAGACGCCCTCAGGGCCCAGTGAGTCGGATCTGATCCACGCGGGGCCGCCCGTTCTGACATCGTGTGGCCGTGGACGGGCCATCTGCCGGCGACCGGGGCACGGTGGTGGTCGAGGCGCCGTCGCCTTCGGTGGAACGGTCGCCCTCCGACGTGCTGCGCCTGGCCGTCGCAGGCGTGCTCCTGGCGGCCCTGGTCGTCGTGCAGGCGGTGTTCGGCGCCACCCTGGTGACGTTCGCCGCCGAGCTGCTGCGTGGGCTGGACTCGTTGCCGCACTGGATCGTTCACACCGTGGTGGTCGGCACGCGCGTCCTGGCCGTCGTCGTCCTCGGCGGGGGCCTGGTGGTTACCCTCGGGCACGGGCGCCTGCGCATGCTGCTCACCGTCGTCGCGGCCGGGCTTCTCGCCCTGGGGCTGGCGGTCCTGCTCGCCACGTTCGCCCCCGACTCCGGTAGCGCGGTAGTCGACGTCGACAACACCCTGGTCGGACCGTTGACCGCGGCCGGCTTCCCGTCTGCTGCGGGGGTGGCGGTCGTGAGCGCCGTCCTGACCGCCGCCGCCCCGTGGCTGAGCCGGCGATGGCGGCGCATCGGGTGGCTGCTCGTCGCCGGCGTCATCGTGACACGGTTTCTGTCGTCGGCCGTCTCGTTCGACTCGTTCCGCAACGCGCTGGTCGGCTGGGTCGCCGGCGCGGGGGTGCTCGTGGCCATCGGGGGCCCGCGGCGGCGACCGTCCGGCGACGCGCTGGCCGACGGGCTGGCGGCCGTCGGCGTGCCGCTTCAGCGGCTGGAGCAGGCGAGCCTCGATGCCCGCGGCTCCACGCCCTACTTCGGCACCGGAGCCGACGGGCGGCCCCTGTTCGTGAAGGCGCTCGGCGAGGACCAGCGCAGCGCCGACCTGTTGTTCCGCGTCTATCGCTCGCTCAACCGCCGCGACCTCGGTGACGAACGCCCCTTCTCTTCGCTGCGGCGCGGTGTCGAGCACGAGGCCCTCGTGGCGCTGGCGGCGCGCGACGTCGGCATCCGCACGCCGCGGCTCGTGGCGTTCGCCACCGCCGACCCGCGTGCGTTCGTCCTCGCCTACGAGGCCATCGAGGGTCGCAGCCTCGATCGGCTTCGACCCGACGAGGTGACCGACGCCGTGCTCGTGGCGATCTGGCAGCAGGTGTGCCGCCTGCGGGAGCATCGCATCGCCCACCGCGACCTGCGCCTGGCCAACGTGTTCCTGGCGTCCGACGGTGCCGTGTGGCTGATCGACTTCGGGTTCAGCGAGCTGGCGGCGTCCTCCCTCCTCCTCACCACCGACGTCGCCGAGCTGCTGGCGTCGTCCACGCTCCAGGTCGGGCCGGCGCGGGCGGTGGCCGTCGCCCTGCGGGCCGTCGGACCGGCGGTGCTCGGCGATGCCCTGGAACGCCTCCACCCGTGGGCGCTCAGCGGCGCGACCCGCACCGGGCTGAAGGAACGGCACGGGCTGCTCGACGAGCTTCGGCACCAGGTGGGCACGGCCGCTGAGGTCGAGACGGTGATCGCACCGCGATGACCGGGCGCCCGACGGAACGCGAGCGCGCTCCCGACCACGGTGCCGGCGATCTCGCGGTCTCGCCGGTAGGTCCGCAGGGTGACGTCCACCAGCGGCCGGTCCTCGTGCTTGTCCAGCAGGGCCGCGAAGCGGGCCTGCTCCGCCTTCGCCCCCTCCCGGGCCCCGGCCACCAACGCGTCGAGCCGACCCTGGTCAGCCCCCCCATTGGGCTCA
>JBOGHG010000230.1:0-6307 GCA_050744525.1 Acidimicrobiales bacterium
CGCCCCGACCGGCCGCTCGGCGTCGGAAGCCTGTCCCAGATCGGCGACGACCTCGTGCTGCTGGACAGGCTCGGCGCAGACACCGTCGTCCTCGACACCAATCCGGACCACCCCGATCAGCGTCAACCGACGGCCGACGACCGGCGGACGCTGCGGGAGATCGCGGAGTGGGCCGAGGACCGCGGCCTCCTGGCCACCGACTCGGACCGGGGTTACCGGCCCCTCGACCAAGGAGCGTGAGACCGATGACCTCCACCCTTCGCCGACTGCTACGCGACTACGTGGGCCGTCGATCGCCATGGGGCCCGCCCTGGTGGGTCTACGGCGTCGTGTTCGGCACCGCGAACCTGATCCGCCAGGTCGTGATCATCGTGGCCCCCGGGGAGGTCTCGGCGCCGGTACGCGTCACCTCCTGGGTGGCCACGGTGGTCCTGGTGATCGGGGCAATCAACGGTGTCGCCGCCGTGCTCCGACGCCGGGCGCGACCGCATCAACGGGCACGGCCCTCGGTTCGACCGAGCGACGCCGCAGGCCGCCGGGTACCAGCCGCAGCGCCGGCAACCGCAGACCCGGCGGAGCACCGACCCGGGACGCCGGTACGGATCTGACTCGCCGCATGCAACGTGGGACAGCCGCTCATCGGTTGGCCCATGGGCCCGGACCCGGCTCGCCGCCCGCCGCGGCGAGCGCGAGCCGATCGAGGAAGTGGTGCCAGCCGAGGCCGTGCTGCGCCAGCCCCTCGGGCGGCGGGGCTCGGGCCGCCTCACCCCCACTGGGCCAGTGACCGGCGCATGTCCCGCACCGCACGCGCCGTGCCGCGGACCGTGCCGGTGACCTTCGAACGCCCGATCCGGGGGCCGTAGGCCACCGGGACCTCGGCGATCCGCCAACCCGCCGCCGCCGCCCGTAGCACCATCTCGAGGGGCCAGCCGAAGCGCAGATCGGCGACGCCGAGGCCGGTCAGGTCGTCGCGGCGGGCGGCCCGCATGGGACCGAGGTCGGTGAGGGCCGCACCGGATCCCCGGCGGATGCGTCGTGCCAGGTAGCGGTTGGCCCAGCGGGCGTGCGGCGGCAACACGCCGGGCGCGGCGGGACGCCGGGCGCCGAGCACGAGATCGGCGCTGCCGACGCACACGGGGCCGACCACCAGGGGCAGCTCGCCCGGATCCAGCGACCCGTCCGCGTCGCAGAAGGCCACGAACGGCGCATCGGCCGCGGCCAATCCTGCGGCGCAGGCGGCCCCGAAGCCTCGTCGTGGCTCGACGACCACCGTCGCGCCCAGGACGCGAGCCACATCCCCAGAGCCGTCCGTCGAGCCGTTGTCGACGACCAGGGGCCGGTAGCCGGGCGGTAGACGGCCGAGGACCCAGGGCAGTGCCGCCGCCTCATCGAGCACCGGCAGCACCACGTCGACGCGGACCGGTGCTGCGGGATCGTCCATCCATGGCACCGTAGGGATGCCGCGCCTTACGGGGCGCGAAACATGCGCCGGCCGGGCCCGGCAGGGAGCGCGGCCAGACATACGGTCCGGCGCCGTGGTCGCCATCGCCACCGCAAGCACCACCTCCGCCCCCGCGCTCCCACCGACGACCGACGGCGGGCAACACCGCGGCCGGTTGGCCGTGGCGGGGTGGGTGGCCGTCGTGGCCGTGGCCCTGGCCTGGGGGACGTTGGGCGTCGCCGATAGCGGTGCCGCTTTGCGGGCCGCGCCGCTCTATGGACGCTGGCGGTGGCACCCCGGTTGGGCGCTGGTGCCCGCGGCCGTCCTCGCCGGCGCGGTCGTCGCCTACGGGCCGGGGGTCGCCGCCCGTGCCCGGTGGCGGCTGCTGCCGGCGCTCACCGGACTGGTGGCCGCCGGCTGGGCACTGGCGCTCGCGGTCGCGGGCGGCTGGTCCGGGGTGACCGGGCCGCTCACGACTCGGCACGAGTACGAGCCGTTCGCGGCGCGGGTCGACGACCTCGGCGGCCTGCTTCGCGAGTTCACCGAGCGCTTGGGGGACTACCCGATCCACGTGCAGGGACATCCGCCCGGCCCCCTGGCCCTTGCGTGGCTGCTGGATCGCGCCGGCCTGGGTGGCGCCGGTTGGCTGGCGGCCGCGGCCATCGTCGGCTGGGGGACGGCCGTCGCGGTCGCGCTCGTGGCCTGCCGCGCCGTGGCGGGCGACCGCGTCGCTCGCCGGGCGGCGCCGGCTCTGGTCGTGCTGCCGGCGGCCGTGTGGGCCGGCACGTCGGTGGACGCGCTGTTCGCGGGGCTGGTGGCATCCGGCGTGGCGCTGGCCGCCCTGGCCGCGGTTCGGCCGTCGTGGGGCCGTGCACTCGGCGCCGGGGTCGTGCTCGGCTCGGCCCTCCTGTTCACGTACGGCGCGGCTCTCATGGTGGCCGCGGCGGCGCTGGTGGCGACCCTCGCTCCTCGAGCCGGCCACCCGGTCCGACCGCGCCGCGCGCTGGTGCCGCTCGCCGCCGGGGTGGTGCTGCCACTGGGCCTGGCCGGCACGATCACGGGCTTCTGGTGGATGGAGGGCTTGCAGGCCACCGGGCACGCCTACTGGTCCGGCATCGGCGGCCAGCGACCCGGTGCGTACCTCACCCTGGTCGGCAACCCGGCCGCGCTGGCCCTCGCCACGGGGCCCGCCGTGGCCGCCGGGCTGGCGACCGTGCTCACGGCACCCGAACGCTCGGCCCGCCTGCTTCCCGGTGCCGTCCTCGCGGTCGTGGTGGTGGCCAACATCTCGCAGATGTCGCGGGGCGAGGTCGAGCGCATCTGGTTGCCGTTCGTCCCGTGGCTGGCCCTGGCCGCGCCCGGTGACCGGCCGGGCTGGCTGGTGGCCCAGGCCGGCCTGGCGTTGCTGCTCCAGGCCGCACTCGTCTCACCCTGGTAGGTCATCGTGCGCATCCTGGTCACCGGTGGAACGGGGTTCGTCGGTTCCCACGTCGTCGACCTGCTCGTGGCCGGCGGCCACGAGGTGGTCGTGCTCGACTCGATGGTGGCCCACGGCCATCGTCCCCCACCGTGGTTGCAGCCGAACGCCGAGCTGGTGCGCGGTGACGTGCGCGACCCCGACGCCTGGAGAGCCGCGGCGAGCGGGCTCGACGCGGTGTGCCACCAAGCGGCGCGGGTCGGGCTCGGCGTCGACTTCGGTGACGTGCGCCGCTATGTCGACGACAACGACTCCGGCACCGCCGCCGGGCTGTGGGTGCTGCACGACACGGGGTTCCGGGGTCGGCTGGTGCTGGCGTCGAGCATGGTCGTCTACGGCGAGGGGCGCTACCGGTGCCACCGGCACGGCGACGTCCGCCCCGGCGCCCGCACGGCCGAGGACCTGGCGGCGGCCCGGTTCGACCCCGGGTGCCCCGCCTGCGGCGACCCGGTGACATGGGCACCGGTCGACGAAGACGCGCCCACGGATCCCCGCAACGTCTACGCCGCCACCAAGCTGCACCAGGAGCACCTGTGCGCCGCGTTCGGCCGCGAGCACGGCGTCGCCGTCACCGCCCTGCGCTACCACAACGTCTACGGCCCCCGGATGCCGAGGGACACGCCCTACGCCGGCGTGGCGGCGATCTTCCGGTCCGCCATCGAGCGGGGTGAGCCGCCCCGGGTGTTCGAGGATGGCGCGCAGACCCGCGACTTCGTCCACGTGTCCGACGTCGCGCGCGCCAACGTGGCCGCGCTGACCGCCGACGTCCCCGTGGAGGGGCCGTTGAACGTCGCCTCCGGGGTCCCTCGCACCGTCCTCGACCTGGCCCGGGCCAGTTGCGCCGGCACCGGGCTGGAACCGATCGTGGTGGGCGGCGGTCGGCTCGGCGACGTCCGCCACATCGTCGCCAGCCCTGTGCGGGCAGCCGAACGGCTGGCATTCCGGGCGGTGGTGGACACCTTCGCTGTCGACGCCGCAGCCCCTACGCCCGGGGGAGCCGCACCGTGAACCGGCAGCCTCCCGGCTCGTTGCGGACGGCGATGTCGCCGTCGAACGCATCCACCAGCCCACGCGCGATCGCCAGCCCCAGCCCGGCGCCGCCGGAGGCGCTCGGTGTGCGGGCGGCATCACCACGGTAGGCGAGGTCGAACACGCGGTCGAGATCGTGCGCCGGGATGCCGCCACAGCCGTCGAGCACCGAAACCTCCGCGTAGTCATCGCAGCCCCACACGGCCACCTCCACGACCCCGCCCGGCGGCGTATGGCGGATGGCGTTGTCGAGCAGGTTGCGCACCACCCGTGTCAGCTCGGGCGCCGACCCCACCGCGTCGGGCGGGCGGCCGTCGAGCCGCCCGTCGACCCGCACCCCCTTGGCCCCCGCCATCACCGCCGCCGACGCCACCACGTCCGACACCAGCTCACCAAGCGGCACCCGCTCCACGCTGACCGCCAGCGCCCCGGCCTCGATGCGCGACAGCTCGAACAGGTCGTCGACCAGCCGGGCCAGGCGGTCGGCGTCGGTCATCAGCTGCACGTGGTAGCGCCGCACCTCGCCCGGCTCGTTCACGACGCCGTCGTCGAGCGCTTCGATCATGGCCCGGATGCCGGCGATGGGCGTGCGCAGGTCGTGGCTCACCCATGCCACCAGCTCTCGCCGGCTGCACTCCAGGGCCCGCTCGCGCTCGGCGGCCTCCAGGAGCCGACGGCGCGCGCGGTCCAGCTCGGACGCCAGCGCCAAGGCGCCCAGCACCCCTGCGGTCCCAGCACCCGCGACGACGACCACCAGCGCCGAGAGATCGTGGCTCGACACGAACATCGCCTGGGCGGCTGCCAGGGAGCCGAACGCCACCGCGAACACCGGGATGAGCGCCACCACCAGCGGGCTGCGAGACCGGCGCAGCGCCAGGCGGCCGCCGGCGTAGGCCAGGATCGACACGCCGAAGCTGATGGTCACCAACTGGGCGGCATCGCCCGCGGGCAGTCCCAGGGACGCTGCTGCGCCGATCGCCACCAGCAGGCCCGCCGCCACGACCGCCAGCGTGACCAACGGTGCGGGGATCGCATGCCGGGTGACGGTCACGCCGCCGTGCCCTCCCAGCGGTAGCCCACGCCCCACACCGTGACGATGCGTACCGGGTTGGCCGGGTCCGGCTCGATCTTCTCGCGCAGGCGGCGCACGTGGACGGTGACCGTCGAGGCGTCGCCGTAGCGGTAGCCCCAGACGCCCTCGAGCAGCTCCTCGCGCCGGAACGCCCGACGCGGGTGGCGCACCATGAACGCCAGCAGCTCGAACTCCCGCGCGGTGAGCGAGACGACCGCGCCGCGCATCCGGGCCTGGCGGGCGGCGATGTCCACCTCGAGGTCGCCGTCGACATGCACCCGCGGCGCGTCGGCGGTGGCCGCCAACGGTCCCCGAGCTCGGCGCAAGACGGCCCGCACCCGAGCGACCAGCTCCTTGGTGGAGAAGGGCTTGGAGACGTAGTCGTCGGCCCCCAGGTCGAGACCCACGATGCGATCGCTCTCCTGGCCGCGGGCGGTGAGGATGACGATGGGGACCGGCGCCAGGGCCCGGAGCCGGCGGCACACCTCCAACCCGTCGACACCCGGCAGCATGAGGTCGAGGACCACCAGGTCCGGCGGTTCCGCCAGGGCTCGCGCGAGTGCGTCCCGCCCGTCGGCCACCGTCTCGACCGTGTACCCATCGCGCTCTAGGTAGCGCGCCACGACCTCCGACACGGTGGCGTCGTCGTCGACCACCAGGATCCGGGGCGGTACCTCGATCACCACGACGAGGGTAGAGCCGCGGTCGGTGAGGAACCCTTACGAGCTGCGGAACAACGGGCCGGTCCCGCCCGGCGAACCCCCACGCCGGTCCTAGACCGGTGCCGTGAACCTCGTCGTGCTGGCCAAGGACCCCGTCCCCGGGCGCGTCAAGACAAGGCTCTGTCCTCCGTGCTCGCCCGCCGACGCCGCGCTGGTGGCGGAGGCCGCCCTGGCCGACACCCTCGACGCCGCGCTCGCCTCGGGGGCCGACCGGGTGGTGCTCGCCCTCGACGGTCGGCCCGGCCCCTGGTGCCCGCCGGGGGTGGCGGTGGTCGGTCAGGGTCACGGCACCCTCGACCGGCGCCTGGCGCACGTGTGGGCGCACGGCGCGGGCCGGGGCCCGGCGCTGCAGGTCGGCATGGACACCCCCCAGGTCTCGGCCGGCGACCTGGACCGTGCCATGGCCGCCCTGGCCGACGAGCGTGTCGACGCCGTGCTGGGTCCCGCCGCCGACGGTGGCTGGTGGGCGCTGGGCATGCGACGACCCCGGCCCGAGGCGGTCCTCGGCGTCCCCACCGGCCGGACCGACACCGGCGCCCGACAGGCGGCCCGGCTCGCGGAGCTGG
>JBOGHG010000231.1:0-6268 GCA_050744525.1 Acidimicrobiales bacterium
CGGCGCCCGACAGCTGCTGGCCATCGGCGACACCGCCCGGACGGCGCTGACCGAGATGCGCCGGCTCCTCGGGGTCCTGCGGGAGGACACGGACACCGGCACGACGCGCCAGCCGCAGCCTGGCCTGCACCAGCTCGTCGAGCTGGTCGACGACGCCCGAGCGTCGGCCGGCGCGACGACGCGCCTGGTCGTCCGGGGCTGCGTCGCGCCGCTCGACGCGGGTATCGAGCTCACCGTGTACCGGATCGTCCAGGAGGCCCTCACCAACGCCCGCCGCCACGCGCCCGGAGCGGCCGTCGACGTGGAGCTCGACTATGCCGCGGACGCGCTGGTCGTCCGCGTCAGGGACAATGGTCCCGGACCGTCGGGTGCGATCGCGACCGGCGGCTCCGCCACCGGCGGTCACGGGCTCCTGGGGATGCGCGAGCGAGCCGCCGCCATCGGCGGCGAGCTGCGGGTCGGCTCGGCGCCGGTCGGCGGCTTCCTGGTCGAGGCCACCCTCCCGGCAGCCGGGCGGACACCGGAGACCGTCGCCGGATGAGCCCCGACCCGCCGGTGCGCATCGTCGTGGTCGACGACCAGGAGGTCGTGCGGGCAGGGTTCGCCGCGCTGCTCGGCACCCAGGCCGACTTCACGGTTGTCGGGACGGCGGCCGACGGCGCGGAGGCGCTGCAGGTCTGCCGTGACCGACATCCCGACGTGGTGCTCATGGACGTGCGCATGCCGACGATGGACGGAGTCGAGGCGACCGCCAGGCTGACGGCTGAAGCGAGCGACGGTGCGGCCCCCCGGGTCGTCATCCTCACCACCTTCGACCTCGACGAGCACGTCTACGACGCACTCAGCGCCGGTGCCAGCGGCTTCCTGCTCAAGGACGTGACCGCCGAACGGCTCTTCGACGCCGTGCGCGTGGTGGCTGCCGGCGGCGCCCTCCTGGCACCCATGGTCACCCGCCGGCTGATCGCCGAGTTCGCCCGTCAGCGACCCCGGCCGGCCGCGGAGCCGTCCCGTGGCGAGGCCTTGACCCGGGTGCTGACGCCGCGGGAGGTCGAGGTGCTGCGGCTCGTCGCCGAAGGCCTGTCGAACTCCGAGATCGCCGCTCGCCTGTTCCTCGGCGAGGAGACGGTCAAGACCCATGTGAGCCGGATGCTCCGCAAGCTCGGCCTGCGCGACCGCACCCAAGCCGTGATCGCCGCCTACGAATCGGGCCTCGTGACCCCCCGATAGCGGGGGCGTCACACCCACCAACAAGCCTTACGCGCCCTTCCCCGGGACCACGCGGTAGGCGTCGTAGACGCTGTCGATGCCGCGGATGGTCGACAGGAGCGAATCCAGGTGCGACGGGTCGCCCAGCTCCATGTCGAAGCGCATCTTCGAGACCCGGTCCGAGCCGGTCTGCGTGGTGCAGCTGAGGATGTTGACGTGATGGTCGGCGAACGCCATGGTCACGTCGCGCAGCAACTTGGCCCGGTCGAGCGCCTTGACCTCCACGGAGGCGATGAACACGCCGCCCGGCTCGGTGTCCCACTCCACGTCGATCAGCCGGTCGGCCTGGCCCGAGGCGAGTGACACGGCGTTGGCGCAGTCGGCCCGGTGCACGGACACGCCTCGGCCCCGGGTGACGAAGCCGATGATCTCGTCGCCCGGCACCGGCGTGCAGCAGCGCGACAGCCGCACGAACACGTCGTCGAGGCCCTCGACGTGGACCCCCGCCGGTCCCCGGGCGACACGGCTCCGGCGGGGCTGGCGGATGGTGGTCGGGAGCGTCTCCTCTTGTTCGGGCCCGACCTCGCGCAGCGACTTGGTGATCCGGGCCGCCACCGCCTTGGCAGACACGTGGTTCTCGCCGATGGCCGCGTACAGTGCGCCCAGGTCGGCGTAGTTCATCGTCTTGGCGGTGTCGCCCAGCACGGCGCCGCTCTGCAGCTTCTGTACCGGCAGGCCCTCCCGGCGCAGCGCCTTCATCAGGTCGTCGCGGCCCTGCTCTATGGCGTCCTCGCGCCGTTCCCGGGAGAACCATTGACGGATCTTCGACGCCGCCCGGGGTGTGGCGACGATCTGCAGCCAGTCGCGGGACGGCCCGGCGCCCTCGACCTTGGACGTGAAGATCTCGACGGTGTCGCCCGACGCCAGCGCCGAGTCCAGCGGCACCAGCCGGCCGTTGACCCGGGCGCCGACGCAGGCGTGGCCGACCTCGGTGTGGATGGCGTAGGCGAAGTCGATGGGCGTGGCTCCCACCGGCAGCGTCACGACCTTGCCCTTCGGCGTGAAGACGAAGACCTCGTCCTGCTCGAGGTCGATCTTCAGCCGCTGCATGAACTCGTCGGGATCGGTCGTCTCCGACTGCCAGTCGACGATGCGGTTGAGCCAGGGCAGGTCGCTGTCGTTGGGGTCGCTGTCCTTGTAGGCCCAGTGAGCGGCAACCCCCTGCTCGGCCCGGGCATGCATCTCCCAGGTACGGATCTGCACCTCGAGAGGCTTGCCCTGGGGCCCGATCACCGTGGTGTGCAGCGACTGGTAGAGGTTGAACTTGGGCATGGCCACGTAGTCCTTGAACCGGCCCTGCACCGGCTTCCAGGTGGCGTGGATCGACCCGAGGGCGGCGTAGCAGTCCTTCACCGACTCGACCACGACCCGCATGCCCACCAGGTCGAAGATGTCGTCGAACTCCCGGCCCTTCACCACCATCTTCTCGTAGATGGAGTAGAGGTGCTTCGGGCGGCCGGTCACCTCCGCGCTGATCCCCAGCTCGGCGAGGCGCTGGCGCACCTCCTCCAGCACCTGCATGAGGTAGATGTCGCGTTCGGGCGTGCGCACCGAAACCATGTGATCGATCTCGGCGTAACGCTTGGGGTGCAGGGCCGCGAACGCCAGGTCCTCGAGCTGGGTCTTGACGTCCTGCATGCCCAGGCGGTGGGCCAGCGGCCCGTAGATGTCGAGCGTCTCGTGGGAGATGCGCTCCTGCTTCCACGCCGGCAGCGCGGCGATGGTGCGCATGTTGTGGAGACGGTCGGCCAGCTTGATGATGAGGACCCGCAGGTCCTTGGCCATCGCCACCAACATCTTGCGCATGGTGGCGGCCTGCTGGGCCTCCCGGGAGTTGAACTGGACCCGGTCGAGCTTGGTGACGCCGTCGACGATGGCGGCCACGTCGCCACCGAACGATCGGGCGATGTCGTCGAGCGTGACGCCGGTGTCCTCGACCGTGTCGTGCAGCAGGGCCGCGGCGATGGTGATGTCGTCGAGCCCGAGGTCCGACACGATCCGGGCCACCGCCAGGGGGTGCTGCACGAACGGCTCGCCCGAGTCGCGGCTCTGTCCCGTGTGGGCGTCGGCCGACTGCAGGTACGCCCGTGTGATGAGCGCGGTGGGCGCCTTGGGATGCCGCTGCCGGAAGGAGCTCAACAGGGGCGCGACCTCGTCCGCGGGCGGCTGGTGGTTGCGCCGCCACGGCAGGACTCGATCGACCGTGGGCACCCCTGCCTCCTTCTCTTCTCAGACGGTGATCAGAGCGAGCACGTCGTGCTGTTTGGGCAGTTTCGCCCGTCCTTGGAGGAATCCCAACTCGACCACGAACGCCAGTCCGGCGATCACGCCTCCCAGGCGGTCCACGAGCCGGCACGTGGCCGAGGCGGTGCCGCCGGTCGCGAGGACGTCGTCGACCACGTACACCGCGTCACCCGGCGCGATGCCGTCGTCGTGGACCTCGAGCGCATCGCTGCCGTACTCGAGCTCATACGTCTCGCTGACGGTCTTCCAGGGAAGCTTGCCCGGCTTGCGGACCGGGACGAAGCCGGCGCCGAGCCGGTAGGCGACGGCGGCGGCGAAGATGAAGCCCCGCGCCTCGATGCCGACGACCTTGTCGACGGTGAGGCCGGCGGCGTGGTCGGCGATGGCGTCCACGGCGTACCGGAAGGCGTCGACGTCGGCGAGCAGCGGCGTCAGGTCCTTGAAGACGATGCCCGGCTGGGGGAAGTCGGGGACGTCGCGCAGACGGCTCGCCAGCCACCCCGAGTCTCGGCTCATGGCGAGCGACGTTACCGCCCGGTCACCGGCGGGTGCCCCGCCGGCCGCCCATGCTCGGTGCCGGGGTCAGCGGCGCTTGGTCTTCTTGCGGGGGCGGGGCGGTATGGCCCGTCCCGCCGGCGTCACGACCCGGGTGTCTCCCGCCGTCGAGCTGGCCGCGCCGCCAGTCTTGGCCGGCTGGTGCGACGGTCCCCGGCCCGTTGTCGTCGGTCCCGCGGTCACGGCGGCGGCGACGGCCGCGGACTCGCCGCCCCGGGCGTCGATGCGCCGCTTGATGTCGCGGTAGCGGGGCTCGCGCTCCTTGAGCCACGCCAGCATGGGCGAGGCGATGAACAGCGAGGAGTACGCCCCCGAGAACAGGCCGATGAGCAGGGCGATGGCGAACTCCTCCAGCACGACTGCGCCCATGATCCACGAGCCGATGACGAGCAACGAAGCCACCGGCAACAGGGCGGTGACGGTGGTGTTCAACGAGCGCATCAGGGCCTGGTTGAGCGACACGTTGACCATGCCGCCGTAGCTCAGGCCACCGGTCGACGACACCAGCCGCGTGTTCTCGTCGACCTTGTCGAACACGACGATGCCGTCGTAGATCGAGTAGCCGAGGATCGTGAGCACGGCGATCACCGTGGCCGGCGTGACCTCCAGTTGGGTGAGGGCGTAGACGCCGACGGTGATGAGCACGTCGTGGATGAGGGCAGCCAGCGTCGGGATGGCCATCTTCAGCTCGAACCGCAACGCGATGTAGATCGTGACCACCAGCAGGAACACGATCAGCGCCCGGAGCGCCTTGTCGCTGATCTCCCGGCCCCACGACGGGCCCACCTCGGTGAGGCTCACGTCGTCGACCGACGACCCGGTCAGGTCGGCGAGGGCGGCGGTCACCTGGTCGCTGGTGTCGGCGGAAAGCGGCTCGGCCTCCACCCGCAGCTCGACGCCTTCGTCGCTCCTGAGCTCCTGGATGGTTGCGCCCGCCAGGCCGAATTGGTCGACGGCGTCGCGGGCGTCACCCACCGAGGCGTCCCCGGCCGGCACCTCCCACACCACGCCGCCCTCGAAGTCGATGCCGAGGTTGAGGCCGCGGGTGACCAGCGCACCGATGCCGATCAGCACCGCGACCAGGGACAGCGTGAACCACAGCTTGCGGCGCCCCACGAAGTCGAAGTTCGTCTCGCCGTGGTAGAGGCGGGTCCAGATCGAGCGCCGCTTGACCTTGGGCGCGGCGCCGTCACCCGACCCGTTGTCGACCGTCGGCGTCTCCTCGACGCCCGTGTCGCCCGTCTTGTCGCTCATCGCCCGGCCCCCGGTGCTGCGGCTGGACGGGCGGGAGCGGGACCCGATGCCAGCCCGCGGGCCACGCCGAAGCCCGGCATGTCGGTGAAGAACCGGTTGCCCGACAGGAGGATCACAACCGGGCGGGTGAACAGCCATGCGACGATCACGTCGAGAATCGTCGACAGGCCGAGGAAGAAGGCGAAGCCCCGCACGGACCCGACGGTGAGCCACCACAGGATCGCGGCGCCGAGGAACGCCGAGATGTTGGCGGCCAGGATCGTGCGAAAGGCGCGCTTGAATGCCCGGTCGGTCGAGCTACGTAGCGTCCGACCGGCCTTGACCTCGTCCTTGAGTCGCTCGAAGAACACCACGTAGGAGTCGACCGTCACGCCGATGGACACGATGATGCCGGTGACGCCCGCCAGCGTGAGGGCCAGGCCCCGGGTCTCACCGAGCCACGACACGACGGCGTAGAGGAGGGCGGCGGAGATACCGACCCCGACGATCACCACGATGCCCAGCGCCCGGTAGTAGACGAGCATGTACAGCGCCACCAGCGCCAGCCCGACGACGCCGGCGATGACACCGGCCCGCAGCGAATCTTCGCCCAGCGACGCCGACACCGTCTGCACGCTCTGACGCTCGAGCTCCACCGGCAGGGAGCCGTAGCGCAGCACCAGGGCCAGGTCCTTGGCCTCGCCCTCGCTGAAGCTGCCGCTGATGGTGATGTCGTCCTTGCTGTAGCTCGGCTCGTTGATCGTGGGCGCCGACTGGACCACCGAGTCGAGGACGATCGCCAGGCGGCCCGTGGGGCAGACCTCGCTCGGCGGGTTGCACTCGGCGGCGATCTCGTTGAACTTGTCGATCCCGTCCTCTCCACCCTTCATCGACAGGGCGACCAGCCACTGCCCCTGGGGGATCTCGGCCTGGGCCGACGAGACGATCCGGCCGGTGGCCAGCGTCGGTC
>JBOGHG010000232.1:0-6263 GCA_050744525.1 Acidimicrobiales bacterium
ACATCCAGCACTGGAGCAAGGGCGGCCGCACCGACCCCGCCAACCTCTGTGCCCTGTGCCCCGTGCACCACCGCATGGTCCACGCCGGGCTGCTGAGCATCGAAGGCGACCCCACCCAGCCCGACGGGCTGAGCTTCACCGACCACCGCGGCCGGCGCCTCGAACCCGCCCGACCACGACCGCCCAGCCCGGGCCGATCGGCCGCGGACGCCGCCTCCGACCAAGGACTCCCACCCCCCAACTGGCAACACCCACCCGGCGAACGCCTCCACCCCCGCTGGATCAGCTGGAACTGACCGCTGATAGTCGTCGGTCCGGGCCTCGCCGTCGCCGTCACGGTCTCCGGCCAGGCGGCACACGCTGGATCAGACCCCCCGATTCATCGATCACGACGCGGGCATCATCGAGCTCGGTGACGTCGTTCCACACGCGTTCGGCGACGGCCTCGGCCTCGCCCAGGCGGGTGTCGCTACCGACCGCCGCATCGTCGCCGTCACCGTCCCGGCCGACCACCAGCGCTGCCGTGCGGCGGCGGCCACCACCTCCAACGCCGCGGCGACGGCGAGCGCCGGTCCGCGGCGCCACCAGGGCCGGGTGGCCCGCTCGCGGGCACCAGGTCGGGCCGGGTCACCTCGATCCCTCCGCCCCGGCGTCGCCCAGGCGGGCGAGGCGTTCACGCAGATCGTTCACCGGGTGTCCACCTCCAGGCGGCGGGATCACTGGGCGGCCCCCCCGACCCGCCCCCACCCGCCCCCAGTCGCGCCAGGCGCGGCTCAACGTCACCTGCGCCGCGTCCGCCGCCGCCTCGCGGTCGAGCGTCAATGGCCGACATGGCAACCCGGCCAGCGCGAGGTCGGCGAGGATGCGGCCGACGAGCGGGGTGAACTTTGAAGCCGTGGCCGCTGCACGCCGCCCGAGGACCACCGGGCCCCGGCACTCCAGGACGAAGCCCTCGGTCGGGGTGGTCGTGTAGAGGCACGTCGCCGGGTGCCGCGGCACCGGCTCGGCCGAGAAGCGGACCTTCGGACCCGAGGCCGGCGGCCCGGCGCTGCCGGGCGAAGACCGTCGTGGCCGCCAGGCAGCGGCCGGCGGCGGGGCAGTGCAGCACCGTGCCCTCGAACCGCATGCCTGCTCGAACTGCTTGACGAGGGCGACGGACCGGCCTCGGCGCGCGAGCCCACCACACCGCCGACGACCCCATCGCGCCCGCCCCGATGATCACTACGTCGACACGTCGCATGGCCGCCGCCCGCGCCAACTACAGCAGCTCGGCGAGGAGGCTGGCGGCGCGTGCGGCCCCGTCGGCCGCGACCGGTCGATAGTCGATCTCGCGGTCGAGCTCCTCGCCGATCGCGGTGGCGAGCGCGTCGGGGTCGAGCTCGTCGTACGGGAGACAGCGCCCGGCGCGGTAGCGCTCGAGACGGTGCCGTACGTGGAAGTTCTGCTCGAAGTGGTGGCGCAGGGGCACGTAGACGAAGGGGCGCCGATTGGCGGTGAGCTCCATGCAGGTGGTGAGGCCGCCCTGCACGACGGCGACATCGCACGCGGCCAGGTGCCGGTACAGCTGCGGGACGTAGCGCCGGGTGGTGACGCCCTGGCGACGGGGGAACGCGCGTGGGTCGAGGCGGGGGCCGGCCACCACCATGAAGCGCAGGCCGTCGACCGCCCGGCGCACGGTGGGCACCGCGTCGAGGACCCGGCGCACCAACGACTCACCCACGCCCGACCCGCCGACCGTCACCACGCAGACGCGCTCGTCGGGCCGGTAGCCGAGCTCGGCGCGCAGCGCCTCCCGGTCGGCCAGCCCGGACGGGTCGAAGCCGGTGACGTAGCCGGCGAAGTCGAACTCGTCCTCCGTCCAGGCGCGGATCGTGGGCAGCCCGGGACCGAAGCGCTCGGGTACGACGTCGTCGGGGTCACCCACGAAGATCGAGCGGTCGCGGAGGCGCCGAAATCGGGCGCGCTGCTCGATCATCTCGGCGTTGTAGTCGGCGGTCAGTGCGGCCTCCGCCTCGCCGCCGTCGGGCATCGGCAGCCAGCCGACGAAGTCGGTCATCCACGCGAAGGCGAACCGCTTGAGCTCGGGGTTCTCGTGGAGGAAGTAGTCGACGTCCCAGGCCTCGTCGCCGATGACGAGGTCGTAGTGGTCGGACTCGACGATGTCGTGGAACACCATGAAGTTGTTGACGAGGATCTCGTCCATCCGGCGGATGGCCTGGAAGGCATGCAGGTCGTGCTCGGCGCTCTCGTCCTCGACGTGCGCCGACTCGCTCGCCAGCCACGCCGACGCCGGGTGGACCCGCTCGCCGGCGGCCTCCAGCGCGGTGGTGACCGGGTGCTGGGCCAGCCAGTCGATGGCGAGGTCGGGGTGGCGTCCGCGCAGCTCCCGGGCGATCGCCAGGTCGCGCTGGGCGTGGCCCAGGCCGATGGGTGACGACAGGTAGAGCGCCCGCTTCGGGCGCCCCAGGGCGTGGGTCCAGCGGCTCCGCGTGACGGGCGGGTCGGGTCGCACCCGGTCGACGAACTGCTTGATGAGCCGGTTGACGACCACCGGGTCGCGGCCCTGCGGGCCGTGGCCGCCACCCTCGATGATGATCAGCGAGCCGCCGGTGAGCTCCGCCAGCCGCTCGCCCACCGCCTGCGGCCGGATGCGGTCGTCGCTGCCGTGCACAACCATGGTGGGGCAGCGGACCCGGGCGCAGAGCCCCTCCAGGGGCTGGCACACGGCGCCCTCACAACCCAGGCGGCCGGCCGTGGTGTCGACGAGCGTGGCCGGCTCGATCTCCCGGCCCCAGCCGACGCAGTCCTCGATCTGCTTGGTGGAGTGCGGCTCGGCGAACATCTCGCGGAAGAAGAACCGCAGGAAGTCGTCGTAGTCGCCCTCGAGCCAGTAGCGGCGGTTGTACTTCGCCCACCCCTCGGTCGTGTCGAAATCCGCATCCCAGACGAACCGCTCGCGCTCGGGATGGGCGACCGGGAACCCGCACGACGGCCCGATCGCCAACAGCCCCAGCACCCGATCCGGGCGCGCGGCGGCCACGTGGACGCCCCACGCCGCGCCGCACGACAGGGATACGAGCACCGCCTCGTCCGTGCCGGTGGCGTCCATCACCGTGAGGGTGTCGGCCGCGTACTCCTCGTTGGTGTAGGCGGACGCGCCCGCGGGTCGCCCGGAGCGGCCGCAGCCC
This sequence comes from Acidimicrobiales bacterium, assembly GCA_050744525.1. Classification (GTDB taxonomy): domain Bacteria; phylum Actinomycetota; class Acidimicrobiia; order Acidimicrobiales; family VFJN01; genus DASQUK01. The sequence goes on from JBOGHG010000232.1 coordinate 3,189, forward strand.
CGGCCGTCGAACGTGACCACCCGGTGGTGGCGCGCCAGGTAGGGCACCTGCGCCTTCCAGAACCGCGAGTGGACGATCGACCACGTGGGCAGCAGCAGGATCGTCGGTGCGTTCCCGTCGCCGAACACGTCGAAGTAGAGGGGGACGCCGTCGCGCTCGACGAAGTCGGACTTGTCAGGTTGTCGTGCGCGCACCATCGCCCTCCTGTGTCGAACCCTCCTCCTCCAGCCGCCGGATGACCAGGCCGACCCGCCGCAGCGCGGCCCGCACGGGCAGGACGTCGCGGTCGAATCCCAGGAGGATGAGGGACTCGGATCCGACGAACGCGTTGCCGATCAGGGTGGCCACCTCGGCGGCGGTGAACGGGCCCAGCGGGCCGTACCGCGCCTCCGCCTCCTCCGCCACCTGCATGAGCAGCTCGTACCAGCCCGCGAGCAGGTCGCGCACCGCCGCCGCGATCGCGGGGTTGGTCCAGCCCTCGGCGATCATCTCCTGGAGCACCCGCACATAGCCCGAGTCGAGGTCGTCCTCGAGGAAGTCGCATGCCTGCTCGTAGCGCTGCCACAGCGGGCGATCGGCGGCGTACATGCGCGTCTGGCGCGCCAGGAGCCGCCGGTTCTCCTCCTCGAGCACCGCCAGCAGCAGGCCCTGCTTGGAGCCGAAGTGGTAGTGGAGTTGGCTGAGGGGAACGCCGGCCGTCTCGGCCACCTTGCGGGTGGAGATCCGGCTGTGGCCGTCGCCGAGGAGCCGCTTCCGGGCGGCCTCGACGATGACGGCTCGCGTGTCGGCGACGGGCTCGGTCTTGGTCATGCTGGTTCCTCGGCCAGTGAACCGGTTCGGTCGGTCGACCGCATCAGTCGCAGTATGACACACGAAATCCTTGACACAACCGGCATTCTGCGCGAATCCTGGTTCGGTCGAACGACCGACTCAGAGGATGAGGGATCATGGACGAGACCAAGCTGATGGAGTTCGTGCACAAGGCGGTGGCGGACGTCGGAACGCTGCTCAGCGGATCGATGACCGTGCTCGGCGACCGGCTCGGCCTGTACAGGGCCATGGCCGGTGCCGGTTCGGTCACGGCACGCGAGCTGGCCGAGCGCACGGGAACCGCCGAGCGCTACGTGCGCGAGTGGCTGGCGGCCCAGGCGGCCACGGGCTACGTCGTCTACGACGGCGGCGACCGGTACTCGCTGCCCGACGAGCACGCCATACCGCTGACCGACGAGACGAGCCCGGCCTGCGTGATCGGGGCGTTCGAGACGGCGCTGGCTTCGGTGCACTCGACCGACCGGCTGACCGAGGCGTTTCGCACGGGCTACGGCGTCGGCTGGGGCGAGCATCATCACGACCTGTACGAGGGGTGTGAGCGGTTCTTCCGCCCCGGCTACCGCGCCAACCTCGTCGCTGCCTGGCTGCCGGCGCTCGACGGCGTGGTCCCCAAGCTGGCGGCGGGCGGGCGCGTCGCGGACGTGGGCTGCGGTCATGGCGCATCGACGATCCTCATGGCCGAGGCGTTCCCGTCCTCGACGTTCACCGGGTTCGACGCCCACGAGCCGTCGATCACCGCAGCCCGCAAGCGCGCCGCCGACGAGGGTGTCGGCGAGCGGGCACGCTTCGAGGTCGCGACCGCGCAAGACTTCCCGGGCAGCTACGACCTCGTGTGCTTCTTCGACTGCCTGCACGACATGGGCGACCCGGTCGGCGCCTGCGCCCACGTGCGCTCGGCGCTCGCCCCGGGGGGCACGCTCCTGCTCGTCGAGCCCATGGCCGGTGATCGCGTCGAGGACAACCTCAACCCGGTCGGTGCCGCCTACTACGGGTTCTCGACGCTGCTGTGCACGCCCAACTCGCTCTCGCAGGACGTGGGCACCGCGCTGGGCGCGCAGGCAGGCGAGGCCAGGTTGCGCGACATCGTGACCTCGGCAGGGTTTGCCTCCCTGCGCCGCGTGGCCGAGACCCCGTTCAACATGGTCCTCGAGGTGACCGGCTGACCGCCGGCTGAGCGCTCGCCCCGACCCGCAGGTCATGCCTCCTCGAGGATCAGCAGCCCGTTGTGGGTGGTCGAGGTGGGCACATGCGTGGCCCGGTACACCTCGCGGACGCCCGGGCCCAGGGCGCCGCGCATGACGAGCCACATCACGAGCTCGATCCCCTCCGAGCCCGCCTCGCGCAGGTACTCGACGTGGGGGATGCCGGCGATGGCCTCGGGGTCGGCCACCAGCCCGTCGAGGAACCGGGTGTCGAAGTCGACGTTGACGAAGCCGGCCCGTTCGCCCTGCAGTTGGTGCGACATGCCGCCGGTGCCGAACACGACCACCCGCTCGTCGCCCTCGAAGGCAGCGATCGCACGGCGCATGGCCTGGCCGAGCCGGTAACAGCGGTGACCGGTCGGCGGCGGGTACTGGACCACGTTGACGCACAGCGGGATGACGCGGCTCGGCCACGCCGCCGGCTGGCCGAACATGACCGACAGCGGCACCGTGAGCCCGTGGTCGACGGGCATCTCGTTGACGAGGGTGAGGTCGAACTCGTCGATGATCAGCGATTCCGCCAGGTGCCAGGCCAGTTCCGGATGGCCCCGCACGACGGGCACCGGGCGGGGACCGTAGCCCTCGTCGGCCGGCAGGAACTCGTCGGCCAGCCCGAGCGCGAAGGTGGGGATGACCTCGAGCGAGAACGCCGAGGCGTGGTCGTTGTAGACGACGATGCAGACGTCGGGCCGGACCTCGGCCATCCAGGCCCTGGCCGGCTCGAGCTTGGCGAAGTAGGGCGCCCAGTAGGGCTCGTCGGTCTTGCCCTTGTCGATCGCCGCGCCCACGGCGGGCACGTGCGAGCAGCCGACACCACCGACGAGGCGGGCCATCAGCGCCCCTCCCGCTCGTCGCGGCGAACGTTCCCCTCCCGAGGACGACCCCCGGTGAGCATCATCCGGGCGAAGTCCTCGGCGCTCATGCCGGTCTGCTCACCGGCCAGGTCCCGGAAGGTCATCCCATCGCAGGCGGCCAGCTTGTACATGTAGTACACGTTGCCGCCGACCTCGAGGAGCCGCAGCCATTGGCGACCCAGCACGGC
>JBOGHG010000233.1:0-6186 GCA_050744525.1 Acidimicrobiales bacterium
CGGCGGGGGCGGCAGCCTCACCCTCGCCGGCAGGGGCGTCGCCGATGCGGGCCAGCACCGCACCGACGTCGACGGTCTCGCCCTCGGGGACCAGGATCTCGGACAGCACGCCGGTCACCGGCGACGGCACCTCGGAGTCGACCTTGTCGGTCGACACCTCGAACAGCGGTTCGTCCTCGGCGACCTGCTCGCCGACCTGCTTGAACCATTTGGTGATCGTGCCCTCGGTGACGGTCTCACCGAGTTGCGGCATCTGGATGTCGGCCATCGGGTCCTCTCGATCAGTGCAGCCGGCGGCCGGTCAGGTCGAGCACGGTGTCGCCGAACAGTTCGGACAGCGTGGGGTGCGGCTGGACGAACTGGGCCACCTCGTCGATGGTGGCCTCCCAGTTGACCGCCAGGTAGCCCTGGCCCAGCTGCTCGGTCACCCATGGCCCGACCAGGTGCACGCCGAGGATCTGGCCGGCACGCCCGTCGGGGCCCTTGGCGGCGATGATCTTCACCAGCCCCTCCTGGTCGCCGATGATCTTGGCCCGGCTGTTGGCGCTGTAGCGGTGCTTGGAGGCGACCACGTCGAAACCGGCCTCCTTGGCCGACTCCTCGGTGTGACCGGCGAAGGCGACCTCGGGCTGGCAGTAGATGCCCCAGGGCACCCGGCCGTGGTCGATGGGCATCGCCGGCTCACCCAGGATGTCGGTGATGGCGACGATGGCCTCGGCGAAGCCGACATGCGCCAGCTGGGGTGTGTCGATGCAGTCTCCGACGGACCACACCCCCTGTTCGCCTGTGCGGCACAGCTCGTCGACCACGACGAAGCCACGGTCGTCGACCTGGACGCCGGTGCCGTCGAGGCCGAGGTCGGCGGTGGCGGGCTTGCGGCCGACCGACACCACGACCACGTCGGTCTTGATCGGATCGCCGCCCTCGACGTTCACGACCGTGCCCCCGTCCGACGGCTCGTGGCCGGTGACCTTGACGCCCGTGCGGACCTCGATCCCCCGCTTGCGGAACGACCGCTCGACGACCTGGGCCGCGTCCTTGTCGACCCCCGGCAGGATCTTCGGCAGCACCTCGAGCACGGTGACCTGGCTGCCCATGTCGGACAGCAGGGAGGCGAACTCGCAGCCGATCGCACCGCCCCCGATGATCACCGCGGTGCTGGGCACCTCGGGGATCGACAGCACCTCGTCGGAGGTCATGACGATCTTCCCGTCGATGTCGAAGCCGGGGATGGTACGGACCTCGGACCCGGCGGCGATTATCACGGCGTCACCGGTGACCTCGAGATCTCCCGAGATCGAGACCCGCCGACCCTCGTGGAGGCGGCCGTGACCGTCGTAGATCGTCACCTTCCGGCCCTTGAGCAGCGTCGTGACGCCCCCCACGAGCTCGTCGACGACGGCCTGCTTGCGCTGCATCGAGACCGACCAGTCGACCTGGGGCTCGCCGGCGTTGATGCCGAACGCGGCCGCCTCCCGCACGGTCCGGTAGACGTGCGCGGTCTCGAGCAGCTCCTTGGCGGGGATGCAGCCCACGTTGAGGCAGGTACCGCCGATCCAGCGCTTCTCGACCAGGGCCATGTTGAGCCCGGCGCTGGCGCCGTAGAGCGCCGCCGCGTACCCGCCGGGACCGCCGCCGATGACGACGACATCGAAGTGATCGGCCGTGGGAACCACCTCCAGGGTCGAGTGGTGGCCGTACGCCGCGACTCTACCGGCCCGATCCCGCCCGTTGACCGGGGCGGTGGGCCGCTCTAGAGCACGAGTGCCAGCTGGATGGCGAAGGCCACCAGGATGGCGAGGCCGCAGAGTAGGGCCGCGAGGATCAGGCGCCGGGTGCTCATTCCGAGCCCGACACGGTAGTGCCGTGAACTTGCGGCGGATGGCGACGCGGTGGCGTCCACAACCGCCGCTGGTTCGGGGCCCGGCGTCCGCGGCTCGCGGGCTACGGTGCGCTGCCGCATGCCCGCGCCCGCCAAACTCACGGACGCCTACGCACGCCGACTCGAAGACCTGCTTGCCGAGCTGGGCACCAGGCACGGGGTCCCGGGGGCCGTGTGTGGAGTGCTGTCGGGCGACCGGACGACCGTCGCCACGTGGGGGGTGGCCAACACAGCCACGGGCGTCGAGGTCACGCCCGACACGCTCTTCCAGCTCGGCTCGCTCACCAAGCTGTACACCACCACGCTGCTGCAGCAGGCGCAGGCGGCGGGACTCGTGTCGCTCGACGAGCCGGTGCGTGCGCAGTTGCAGGAGTTCTCGGTGGCCGATCCCGGCGCCACCATCGAGATCACCCTGCGGCACCTGGTCACCCACACGAGTGGCATCGAGGGTGACCACCTGATCGACACCGGCTGGAACGACGACGCCCTGCAGCGGTACGTGGCGACCCTCGCCGGCCTCGGCCAGGTCCATCCCCCCGAGGAGACGTACAGCTTCTGCAACACGGGTTTCGGGGTGGCCGGCCGCCTGCTCGAGATGGCTACCGGCGACAACTTCGATCGGGTGCTGCGGCGCCGGCTGGCGCGACCGCTCGGCTGCAACGCGACGCTCACGCTGCCCCAGCACGCACTGCTGCACCGTGTGGCGGCCGGCCACGCGCAGGCGCCCGGCGGCGCCGCCACCCGTCAGCAGCGCTGGTCGCTCGCCCGTTCCAACGGTCCGATGGGCGGCGTGATGGCGCCCGCCGCCGAGTTGCTCACCTTCGCCCGGCTGCATGTCGAGGAGGGACGGGCCCCCGACGGCACCGACCTACTGGTGCCGGCGGCGATCGCCGAGATGCAGGAACCCCAGGTGGAGTCGCCGCTGCCGGGCGAGGAGCAGGCACTGGGCTGGACCGTGCGTCGCTGGGGCCCGCTGACCTGCCTGGGCCAGGATGCCGACACCATCGGCCAGCGGGCGTTCCTGCGGGTCGTGCCCGCTCGCCACTTCGCCCTGTGCGTCCTCACCAACAGCCCCCCGGGGGCCGCGCTGGCCCGGGAGCTGGTGCCCCGCGTCGCAGCCGACCTGCTCGACGTCGACGCCTCGCCGGCGACCTCCCCGGCACCCGGGCCGTCGCCGTTGGACCCGCAGCGCCTCGGCGGCAGCTATGAACGGCTCCACCAACGGGTGGACGTGATCGTGGATGGCGACACCAGCGGCCTCGTCGCCGACACCGAGCCGTCGGGGGTGCTCGGCGCCCTCGGCATCGAGCCCCTGCGCCTCGACCTCCGGTCGCTGGATCCCGAGACCGGTACCTTCCTGACCCTCGACCCCCGCACGGGCGTCGACGAGGTCGTCGTGTTCGCCACGGCGGGCGAGGCCGACGCCTCCGGCATCTACATCGACGGCCGCCTCCACCGCCGCCTCGGCTAGGACCGACCGCGGGCGCAGCCTCCGGGCCGTCGCCTCACGCCCCCGTGAGGATCGCCTGCACCTCGTCGATGCTGTCGGCCGTCACCAGCACGAGCACCTCGTCGCCGGGCAGCAGTCGGGTGTCCCCGCGGGGAACCACGACCCGGTCGTTGCGCAGCACCGCCACCACCGTCGAGTCGCGCGGGAAGTCGAGGCCCACCACCTCGCGGTTGGCAGCCGGGCTCTCGCCGGCGAGTGTCACCTCGATGAGGCTGGCGCGGCCGCCCTCGAAGGACAGCAGGCGGACCAGCGACCCGACGCTCACCGCCTCCTCCACGAGCGCGGTCAGCAGGTGCGGGGTCGACACCGCCACGTCGACCCCCCAGTTCTCGTTGAACAGCCATTCGTTCTTCGGGTTGTTGACCCTCGCCACGACGCGCGGGACGGCGAACTCCTGCTTGGCCAGCAGGCTGATGACGAGGTTGTCCTCGTCGTCCCCCGTGACGGCGGCCACCACGTCGGCGTCGGTGAGCCCGATGCCGCGGAGGCTCTCGACCTCGCAGGCGTCGGCCACGTGCCACGTGGCGCCGGCCGGGTAGCCGGTCGCGCGCATGCGGGCGACGTGGTCGCCGTCCTGCTCGATGATGTGCACCTCGTGGCCGGCCCGCTGCAGCTCGTCGGCGATGAAGCTGCCGACGGCGCCGCCCCCGGCGATGACGACCTTCACGTGGGGGCGCTCCGGCTGCCCTCCGCGCCGCCCAGGTGCTCGTCCATCTCGGACACGTGGCCGATGGCGACGGCGAGGTAGACGAGGTCACCGTCCTGGGTGACCAGGTCGGGTGTGGCGATCTGGGCGGTGCCCATGCGGGCCACGGCCACGGCCCGGGCCGCGCCCGGGATCTCGATCTCGCTCAGCGGGCGCCCGGCCCAGCTCGCGGCCACCTCCCGCTCCACCAGCACGACGCCGGCGCTCGGATCGATCCAGTCGCTCTCCTCGGCCTCGGGGATCAGCCGGCGCAGCACCCGGTCGATCGTCCACTGCACGGTGGCGATCGTGGGGATGCCGAGGCGCTCGTAGATGATCGCCCGCCGGGGGTCGTAGATCCGGGCCACGACCCGCTCGATGCCGAACGTCTCGCGGGCCACGCGGGCGGTGAGGATGTTGGAGTTGTCGCCGCTGGTCACGGCCGCCACGGCGTCGGCGTCGTGGATGCCGGCCTCCTCCAGCCGCTCTCGGTCGAAGCCGACGCCGACGACCTGCTTGCCCGCGAACCCGCTGTGCAGCCGCCTGAACGCCCGGGGGTCCTTGTCGACGATGGCGACCGAGTGCCCCTTGTCCTCGATGATGCGGGCGAGCCCCGAACCGACCCGCCCGCAGCCCACGATCACCACGTGCATTGTTTCCCGCTCTTGCTGCTACGCAGCGGGCCGCTCGGGCCACGCTCGCTCTTTCGCCCTGCGGGACGCTCGCTCATCGGCGGCGAAACTACTGCATCGCCGACGTAGCCCCCCTGCGCTGCGGGGGCCCTCATAACCGCCCTCTTGCGCCACGCTGATCCTGTAAGGCATGCTTACCAGTCCATGCGTAGGTACGTTTCTGGGCCGGAGCACGAGGGCTCGACGACCCCATGATCGTCTGCCACTGCCAGGTCGTGTCCGACAAGACGATCCGAGCCGAGATCGAATCCGGCGCCTGCACCGTGGGCGACGTGGCCCGCCGCTGCGGCGCCGCCACCGGCTGCGGCGGCTGCCGTCCCACGATCGGTGCGCTCCTCGCCGTGCATGCGGCGTACCCGGCGGCCGAGGCCGCCCTGCCGGCGGCCTGGACCCTCCCCGGCGTGCCGGCGAGGGTCCAGTAGCCTCCCCGGCTGTCGTCGCCTTCGGAGGCACCCCCACATGCACGCGCCCCCCGAGATCATCGAGCTGCTCAACGACGTGCTCACCGCCGAGCTGACGGCCGTCAACCAGTACTTCGGGCACGCCAGGATGCAGGCCAACTGGGGCTACCACCGCCTGGCCGAGCACGCCCGGAGCGAGTCGATGGACGAGATGCGCCACGCCGACGAGCTGATCGAGCGCATCCTCTACCTGGAGGGCATGCCCAACCTGCAGCGCCTCGGCTCGGTGCGGCTGGGCGAAGACCCGGTGGAGCAGCTCCGCCTGGACCTCGATCTCGAGCGTGACGCCGTCGCGCGCTTCAACCAGGGCATCGCCCTGGCGGTGCAGCATGGTGACAACGGCACGCGTCGCCTCCTGGAGGGGATGCTCACGTCCGAGGAGGACCACGTCGACTGGCTGGAGACGCAGCTCGGACTGGTCGAGTCGTTGGGTGAGCAGCTCTACCTCAGCGAGCAGCTCCGCAGCTGACGGTCAGAACCCCGTCCGCGACGGCGGCCGTGTCGGGCCATCGCCCTGGGTCCTCAACAGGTCGCGGATCTCGGTGAGCAGCTCGGCCTCGTCGGAAAGCTCCTCGGGCTCGGGCTCCTCGCCCCGGCGGCGGCGCTCGTTGAGCATGTTGATCGGCTTGACGATGAAGAAGAACACCGCAGCGGCGATGAACAGGAACTGGATGATCGCGTTGATCACCTCGCCGTACTCGAAGGTGCTGTCGTTGATCGTGAAGTCGAGATCGCTGAAGTCCTTGCCGCCGATCATGCCGATCAGCGGCGTGATCAGCCCCGCCACGATGGCATTGACGATCGCGACGACGGCGAGGCCGATGACGACGGCGACGGCGAGGTCGATGACGTTGCCCCGCGAGATGAACTCCTTGAACTCCTTGTACACGTTCGCCACTGCTCGTCCCCCTCACGTTGGTTGGCTTTCACATGGACGTACCGTAGCGTCGCAAGCA
>JBOGHG010000234.1:0-6180 GCA_050744525.1 Acidimicrobiales bacterium
TCGCCGCCCTGGTCGCCGACGGCGCGGTGCCGACGCCCGCCGAGTTGGGTGTGCCCGCGTCGGCGTGGATGCGGGGCGTGGCCGAGGCGGCCAGCGAGCTGCGGCGGCACCTGCTCGATCGCCTGCGGGAGGGCGACGTGGCGCGGGGCGAGTCCCTGCTGGCCGCGATGGACCAGGTCTACGACGCGCTGGTCGTCGTCGATTACGCGGATGCGCTGACCAACGGGCTGCGCCGGACGCTCGACGCGTTGCGGGCGGTGCTCGAGCGCAGCCGCGGCGACGTCACCACGACCCTGCTCCAGACCCGCCTCCAGGAAGCCATCGAGGGCGTCCACCGCGACGCTTGACCCGAAGAGGAAGGAAGCGCCCCAGCAGGTCAGGCGATGCCGTGGTCGTAGGCGTAGGCGGTCGCAGCGGCGCGCGACGACACGCCGAGCTTCGTGAAGATGTGGCTGACGTGGCTCGCCACCGTCTTCTCGCTGATGAACAGCTTCTCGGCGATGACCCGGTTGGTCTTCCCTTCGGCCAGCACCCGCAGCACCTCCAGCTCTCGTGACGTGAGGCCGTCGGGTCGTCTCGGTTCGTCACCCGAGCCGAGCCGTGCGAGGTCGGGTGCCGCGCCGAGCGCTTCGAAGGTCGACCGAGCGGCGCTCCGCGCCAGCTCGGCGCCCTCGGTGTCGCCGACCGCGGTGCACGCATCGGCGATCAGCGCGCGTGTCAGTGCCCCCTCGTGCCGTGCCTCCAGCTCGGTCCATTGGTTGAGCGCCCGGCGCGCAGCGATGAGCGCGTCCTCCGCGCGATCCTCGGCGAGGAGGACGGTACCGGTGGCGTGCGCCGCCCGTGCCTGGAGGAACGGTGACCCGAGCTGGGCCGCTATCGCCGTGAGCTCGTCGGCGGCAGCCCTCGCGGCAGCGACATCTCCGGTGGCGAGTACGATCTCGGCATAAGCGCCGAGTACTCGGGCACGGGAGATCGCGTCGGTCACCTCGCCGAGCACCCGCCGGATCGTGGCAGCGGCCGTGTCGGTCCGCCTCTGGGCCAGCCTCATGAGTGCCAGGCCCGGCTGGGGCTCGCAGCCGTGCTCGTTGGCCCTGCGGTACGAGGCCTCGGCGGCGTCGAACTCGCCGCGGAGCCGGTGGAGCTCCCCCGCGGCGTAGTGGGCTCCGCCGAGCGTGAGGTGGTTGATCGGCTCGGCGAGGCGTGTGCAGGCGCGGCGGGCGAACTCCACGGCATCGGACCAGTCACCGTGCATCTGTAGGACCTGGGCGCGGTGGAGCAGGCAATGGCCCCGGTAGAGCACGAGGTCGGTGTGCTCGTCGCACCAGCGCGAGAACGACTCCGTCCAGACCCCGCAGCGGGAGACGTCGAGCAGCTCGGCGCACGCGTCGATCACCGTGCAATAGGCGTCGCCGACGGCGATCGGCGAGATCTCCCGGGCCTCGACGGAGACCATCGCCTCGTCGAGCAGCGCCATCCCCTCCGCGAGGGCCCCGAGGTAGATGAGCATCCGACCCTCACCGATGCGGGCCAGGGTGACGAGCTCTTGGTCGCCAAAGGTCGCGCCGATAGCGCCGGCCTGGACGAACAGGCCGTGGGCGCCGGCGAGGTCGCGCGCCCCGAAGACCCGGTCCATCGCCGAGGCGTGCGCGAGGTGGCCGAGCTCGACACAGTCGGCGCCGGCGTCGTCCAGCAGCCGGCGGACCCGCTCGACCCACCCGGCGCTGCGCGCGATGTCGCCCTTGAACCCCATGGTCTGCGCCAGCCGGAGGCCGAACCGGGCCGCCAGCGCGACATCGTCGGCGTGGGCGCAGTCCCGGTGTGCCCGTGCCCAGAGCTCGAAGGCGGTCTCGTCGTGGCCCGTCAGGTAGGCGGAGGTGGCGAGTCGGTCGATGTCCTCGACCGAGAGATCGTCGACCGGCAGCCCGGACAGGAGTCGCTGCGTCTCCCCCCAGTCGTCACGCTCGAAGGCCGCTCGAGCGTCGTCGATCGCTCGTCGCACGGCGCCAGTATCGCCGATGCGGCGCGCTCCCCAGGCGGGTCCCCCGAAAGGCTTCCGGACCGGGCCGCCCGTAGGTGGTTCTGCTTAGGCGCGCCGCTGCGGAAATCGTTGGTTCGACCGACGCTGTCGTGTGCCCGCCTTCGTACCGTCGCTTTCCGAGGCCCGAACACGACGAGGAGGACGACATGACGGCAACCACGACGCTCCCGATCGATGACGGCACCGCCCAGGAGCTCAGCGAACGACTGGCGGACGTGTTCCGCACCGGAAGGGTCGACGACGTGCTCACCGACGACGTCTTCCTGGACGGCAATCCACCGCTCTGGCGGTTCCAACTCCAGGGCCGGGAGGCGTTCGCCGCGTGGCTCAGCGGCTACACGCCGGACGGCGCCGAGACGACGGTCGTGCGGACCATACCGACGGCGACCGGCTTGGTCACCGAGCTCGTCGGGCGCCACGACGAGCACGGCGAGGAGATGACCGACCGCAAGATCGTGCTGTGCGAGGTGCGGGGCGGCTGCCGTATCTCCGAGCTGACCGTCTACTGCAGTGGCGACTGGGACGCCGAGCTGCGCGCCCGTCACGCCGCCGAGGCGCCGATCATCCGTCCCTGAGGTCGTGGTCATCGTCGGTGTCGAAGCGCATCGCTGCCTCGGGATCGAGGACGGCACGCCGGCCCCTCAGCCCGACGCCGTAGGGGTGGACACGGTGACCGCCCTGATCCATGAGGTCGCCCCCCACACGATTGTCACGTTCGGTCCCGCCACCGCGTACGCCGACGTGCACGACGCCCTCCCGCTCTTCGGACGGGTCCCGGGCGTGGTGGCGTGAGGAGACCCTCGTGACGCCGGGCGTCGCGTCGCTGCTCCCGCCGATCTCCACGCGCTCACCACGCCGTCTCCAAGGTCGCGCCACCGCGTTCCGTCAGTGTCGCGGAACAAGTGCTCAGCCCATCCGAAGGAGACGATCCCGATGCCCACCAGCCAGCGCCGCCACGACGTGGTCGTGGTCGGGGCACGAGCAGCAGGAGCCGCGACTGCTCTGCTCCTGGCACGCATGGGTCACGACGTGGCGGTGCTGGAGCGAGCGCAGTTCCCGAGCGACACGATTTCGACCCACTCCATCTCGCGCAGCGGCGTCGTCCAGCTAGCCCGCTGGGGCCTGCTCGATCGGGTCCTTGCCAGTGGCGCACCCGCGATCCGCCAGGTCACCTTCCACGCCGCAGGTGAGTCGGTCACCCGCCGAGTCAAGCACCGCGCCGGGGTAGACCACCTGGTCGCCCCCCGGCGGCGCGTGCTGGACACCATCGTGGCCGACGCCGCCGAGGCCGCAAGTGCCAACGTTCGCTTCGGCGTCACCGTGACCGGCGTCCGCCAGGAAGGCGGCCGGGTCGTCGGCGTGACCGCCAGAGACCGGGCAGGTGAGCCGCTCGAGCTCGACGCACGATTCGTCGTGGGCGCCGACGGGCTGCGCTCGCGGGTCGCCCGCTCGGTCGGCGCGTCCGTCGATGTGGCCGGGCACTCCAACGGCGCCACCCACTACGCCTACTACGCCGGGCCGATCTGGGGCGGCAACGAGTTCTTCCTGGCGGACGGGACCTTTGCCGGCGTGTTCCCCACCAACGACGGCGAGGCGTGCATCTGGGTATGCAGCTCGGTGGACCGCGCCGAGACGACTCGGCGGCGTGCTTCGTCGCCCGCCGACGCCTTAGACCGGATGCTCGCCGAGGCTGCGCCCGACCTCGCGGCGCGGCTGCGTGGGGGGCACCGGAGGTCGCCCCTGCGGGGGGCCCTGCGCCTCCCCTACCAGGTGCGCCAGGCGTTCGGTCCGGGCTGGGCGCTCGTGGGGGACGCCGGCTACCACCGCGACGCCATCACCGGGCATGGCATCAGCGACGCATTTCGCGACGCCGAGCTGCTGGCGGTCGCCCTCGACCGTGCCCTGCGGGGCGAGGTCTACGACACCGCCGCGCTCGCCGGCTACCAGCGCCAACGCAACGAGGCGCTGCGGGAGATATTCGACATCACCTGCGCGCTCGCGAGCTACCCGCCGATGGCCGAGTTCGTCGAGCTGCAGAGGCGCCTGAGCGGAGCCATCGAGAAGGAAGCGGCCGTTCTCGCCGCCCGCCCGATCCCCGCGCAGCGCCAGCTCGCCGTCGCCTGAGCCGACCGACAATCCCCAAACCAGGAGAGAACCCAGATGACCATCACCGAAACCAACCCGGCGACGCGCAACGGTGTCGACACCGCCACCCTGTTCGCGACGCTCGACGCCGTGAAGGCGGCTCCCCAGGCGGCCCGGTTCCAGTTCCGGGCCCGAAACGAATGGGTCAGCGGGACGCACAACCGCACCACCATCGACGACTACTTCGGTGTCGGCGAGGAACGCTCCCACGAGCACACCTGGGTGTTCGATGCCGACCACCGGCCGTGCTCGTGGGCCACGACAACGGCCCCACACCCGTCGAGTTCGTGCTGCACGCCCTCGCGGCGTGCCTCACCGCCGGCTTGGCCAACGTCGCCGCCGCCCACGGCGTGAGGCTCACCGAGGTGCGGTCGACCGTCGAGGGCGATATCGATCTCAACGGCATCCTCGGGCTCGACCGCGAGGTGCGCAACGGCTACGAGCAGATCGCTGTGCGCTTCACCGTCAAGGGCGATGCGCCCGCCGAGAAGCTGCGGGAGATCGTCGAGCAGTCGCGGGCCCGTTCGGCCGTCTTCGACATCATCACCAGTCAGGTGCCCGTCACCATCGACGTCGAGACCGCGTGACGCCACCCAACCCTCATCGATGGCCGGCCTTCACCGGGCCGGCCATCGGCGCGCCCGGGTGTGGGCGGCGATCCCCACGGCGAACCGTCGCTATGCGGGTTCGTCATTGGGCGCCGCCGACGTGGTGTCCAACCAGTAGTCGACCCATTCGGCGCGGCTGGCGCCGACCCGTTCGTAGAGCCGTTGCGCCCGGGCGTTGTCCTTCCTGGTCTGCCAGCCCATCGAGACGGCGCCGCGGCGACCGGACCGGACCCGGCACTCCTCGACCAACGCCTCGGCCAGGCCCGTCCCTCGGGCATCCGGGTGGACGAACAGGTCGTTCATGATCGCGGTGCGGGCCGCGGCCAGGGTGGACCAGCTCCAGTAGACGGTGGCGAAACCCATGGCGCGGCCGTCGTCGTCGCGGGCGATCAGCTGGAAACCCTCGCGGTCGGGATCGGCGACGAGCGTGTGAGCGAGGTCCAGAAGCGCAGCGTCGCCGGGCGCAACGCCGTAGAAGTCGCAATAGGCGCGCATGAGCGGCAGCAGCTCCGCCAGATCGGCCTCGCCGACGGCCGCGATGTGCACGGGTGGAAAGCCTATGGTTCGGCGCCCCCCGAGACCGCCGATCCAGGTGCACCGCTGCTGGCCTTCCTGCACGGCGCCACGATGCCTCGTGCTCGGCGGGCGCCGATCGGAACATCGCGTCGAGGCGAGCGGCGGCGCGGTCGGCGTCATCAGGCGCGTGGTCGTTGAGGCCCATCGACAGCTCCTGGCTGCCGTGGCCGAGGCGCGCCTGCGAGCAGCAGTTCCGCGCCATGGGGCGACGCGACGCACACGACCTGGCGGTCGGGCTGGTTGCCTCCTACGAGGGCAGCGCCATCCTCACCAGCGCGCTCGGACAAGCCGAGCTCATGGCCCGACAAGCCCGACGCCTCCAAAGGTGGATCGAGGCACTCCACGCCTGACCGGCATGAGGCTCGTTCACGGCGCAGAGGCGATCGTCGAGGGCGGCTGGCAGCTACTCAGGAGCAAGCCGTCCCGCCTCCTCCCGGGGTTCCGGGGCAGTCGGGCCAAGCGTTCCGCTCGCTGGTATCACCCTGATACCATGTGGGCATGGCGATGACGCTCAGGCTCACCGACGAAGAGCAGCAGGCGCTCCGCGAGCGCGCCGCCGCCGAGGGCATCTCCATGCAGGACGCAGCCCGACGGGCAATCCGGGACTACGTCGCACCGAGCGAGCACCGTGCTCGCGTCGCCGCAGCGGCCGACCTGATCGCCAACGTGCACGCCGACGCCATCGGCCGCCTCGGCAGGTGACCGACCCGGTCGAGTTCCTCGACCTCGACGACGTGATCGAGCTGGCGCGTGACCTGCTGGGGAGTCCGCCCCCGATCCGTGACGTCGGCCTGCTCGCGTCAGCGGTCGCTC
>JBOGHG010000235.1:0-6158 GCA_050744525.1 Acidimicrobiales bacterium
GGCGATGAACGAACCCCGCTGGATCGACGTGATGGCCGTGGACGAGTTGCGGAAGCGGCGGAGGACGGCAGTGGCCCACGGCGACCTGCAGCTCTGCCTGTTGTGGCATCCAGGCGAGGACCGGCCGGTGGCGTTCGACGACATCTGCATCCACAAGCAACGGAACCTGTCCCGGGGCGTGATCCTCAACGGTCGCATCGTCTGCCCCGGTCACCAGTGGGCGTACGACCTGAGCTCCGGCTATTGCAGGGAGCGCGACCGCTACCAGCCGAGATACCGGGTGGAGGTCGCGGACGGCCGCATCCGGGTCGACGTGGCCGGTCCGGTCCCGGTCGAGACCACCAACGAGGTGACGATCGACTGACGGAGGTGGGGGCACGGGTCTCGAACCTGTGAGGGCCCGCGCCGGCTACCAGGGGTCACCGTCGCGCCTGCCGCCTGCCATACGGATGTATGGTACGGGTGATGCGCAAGATGTCGACCGAGGACCGTCGAACAGCCCTCGCCGAGGTGCTGGTGGGAATCGTTGCCGAGCGAGGCCTCGACGCGGTCAGCGTCCGGGAAGTCGCGGCGGGCCTCGGGGTATCGATAGGCGCCGTCCAGCACTATTTCTCGACGAAGGCCGAGATGCTGACGTTTGCCTTCACGCACTCGGTCGAACGCACCCGTCACCGTGTGGCCACCCTCGAGCTCGCCGGCGATCCGGCGACCGATACCGCCACCGTGCTGCGGCAGCTGCTGCCCCTCGATGACACACGTCGCACGGATTGCACGGTCAACCTCGCCTTCGCCGCGCTCGCCGCCACCACGCCGGCATTGCAAGCCATTCAGGCGGACCTGCTGAGGGACATGCGAGACGAACTGGCCGCGGTGCTCGGACCCGGGCTGGAGGTCCACGCCGCGATGCTGCTCGCCACCGTGGACGGCCTCGCCCTCCACGAGGTCAGCGCCCCGGGAACCCTCGACCCCGAAGCCATGAACGCCGCACTCGACGCCGCCATCGTCGCGGCTCTGCGGCGATGAACGCCCTCGCGCCATGCCGAGCCTCGACCAACGGGTCGAACCGAGGCACCGGTGTCTGACCCCGCTCCCGCCCTCGCTGTCGCCGCGGGGTTGGTCCTGCTGGCGGTGCTGGCGAGCAAGGTGTCGGCACGGCTCGGGGTTCCTGCGCTGCTGCTGTTCCTCGTTCTGGGGATGCTGGCGGGCTCGGACGGGCCCGGTGGCATCGACTTCACCGACTACGAGCTGGCGCAGTCGCTCGGTGTGGTGGCGCTGGCGTTCATCCTGTGGTCGGGTGGTCTCGACACCAACTGGGACGACATCCGGCCGGTGTTCGGCCAAGGGGTGGCCCTCGCCACCGTGGGCGTCGCTGTCACCGCGCTCATCGCGGGTGCGGTGGCCGCGTGGGTGTTCGGGTTCTCGCTCACCACCGGGCTGCTGATCGGGGCGATCGTGTCGTCGACGGATGCGGCCGCGGTCTTCTCGGTGCTCCGCTCACGCGGCGTCAGCCTCCGCGGCCGGCTGCGGCCCCTGCTCGAGCTGGAGTCCGGCAGCAACGATCCCATGGCCGTCTTCCTCACGATCGGGCTGATCCGCCTGCTGGACGACCCCTCGACATCGCCCGTCGAGCTGCTGGGGCTGCTCGGGCAGCAGATGGCCGTCGGAGGTGTCGTCGGCTACGGGCTCGCCCGCCTTGCGATCGTCGCGCTCAACCGCCTGCAGCTCGAGTACGACGGGCTGTACCCGGTCGTCACCGTGGCGCTCGTCGTGTTCATCTTCGGGACCACGACGCTGCTCGGCGGTAGCGGGTTCCTGGCCGTCTACGTCGCCGGGCTGGTCATGGGGCGGGTCCGGTTCGTTCACAAGGCGAGCCTGACCCGCGTCCACGATGCGATTGCGTGGCTCGCGCAGATCTCGATGTTCCTCCTGCTGGGGCTCCTCGTGTTTCCCTCGGATCTGGTCGAGGTCGGCCCCCGGGCGCTGCTCGTCTCGGTCGTGTTGATCCTCGTCGCCCGCCCCGCCGGTGTGTTCCTCAGCCTGCCAACCCGGCGGCTCCGCCTCGCGGACAAGGCGTTGATCTCCTGGGTCGGTCTCCGGGGTGCGCTCCCGATCATCCTCGCCACCTTCCCCCTCGTCGAGGGCATCGCTGCCGCCGAGGACATCTTCAACATCGTCTTCTTCGTCGTCCTCACCTCCGTCCTCGTGCAGGGCACGACCGTCGCCGGCGCGGCACGGCGGCTCGGCGTTGCCGCACCCCAGGCCGACACGCCCAGCCCTGCGCTCGAATTCGTCCACGGCGGCTCCGACGTCGACCTCCACCAGCTCCGCGTGGTCGACGGCGCCCCCGCCGCCGGGCAGCGGCTCGTTCAGATCAACCTGCCGCCCGGAGCGCTCGTCGTGCTCGTCTCCCGCAGCGGCGAGCACATCGTCCCCCAGGGCCAGACCACCCTCCGTCCGGACGACCTGGTGCTACTGCTTGCGCCGGACGACGCCCTCGACGAGACACGCCAGCTCCTCGAGAAGCCGGCGCAGGCCTGACCTTCGTCAGGCAGTGGGGTGCCGCCGGGGGACGAGGTGGTCGAGGTACCACCGGCGGGCGAGGTCGGCCACGGCGGCGAGGGCGCCGGGCTCCTCGAACAGGTGGGTGGCGCCCGGCACCACCGCGAGCTGGCTCTCGGACGTCCCCAGGCGCGCCTGGGCGTGGCGATTGAGGCCGAGGACGACCCGGTCGTGCCCGCCGACGATGAGCAGCGTCGGGGCGCGCACATCGGCGAGCCGCCGCTCGGCGAGGTCGGGTCGGCCGCCCCGTGAGACGACGGCGGCCACCGCCGCGCCCGGCTCGGCAGCCGCGACCAACGCAGCGGCGGCGCCGGTGCTGGCCCCGAAGTAGCCAATCGGCAGGCCGTTGATCTCGGGCCGCCGGCGCAGCCAGTCGGTGACGGCGGCGAGCCGGCGGGCGAGCAGGTCGATGTCGAACACGTTGGCCCGGTCGCGCTCCTCGCCGGGCGTGAGAAGATCGAACAGCAGCGTGGCCAGCCCGGCCTGGTCGAGGACCGTGGCGACGTAGCGGTTGCGCGGGCTGTGGCGGCTGCTGCCGCTGCCGTGGGCGAAGATCACGGCGCCGTCAACCCGCTCGGGGATGACCAGGTGCCCGGCGAGCCGAACCGTTCCCGCCTCGACCACCACGTCCTCGTGGCGGCGGCGCAAACGTTCGGCCGGTCGGCGGCCGGCATCGGCTCGGTCAGCGAAGGGCATCCACCTACATCCTTGCCATCCCATCATGCAGGCAGAGACGCCCGGCCCGATAGGGCCGATCGTCCCGCCACCCGTCCACGGCCCGTGAGCCATCGCGGCGTCAGGGAGCGTCCTCGATCCGCGCCTCGACGGTCACCGTTGCTCCTTCGGGTGCGGGTGGCACGAGGTTGCCGTCGATCCGCTGACCGTCGACGAGGAGGGAGGACACGCGGCCCGGCGTGCTGCGGCTCTGCGTCACGGTGACGTGGTAGGTGGCGGCGCGGAAGCGGCGCGTGGCGGTGAAGCCGTCCCAGTCCGCCGGGAGGCAGGGGTCGATGCGGAGGCCGTCGTGGTCGGGGCGGATGCCGAGGACCCATTGGGTGATGGCGACGAGGTTCCATGCGGCCGTGCCGGTGAGCCAGGAGTTCTTGGCCTCGCCGTGTGTCGGCGCGTCCTTGCCGGCGATCATCTGCGCGTAGACGTAGGGCTCGCAGCGGTGCGTGTCGCTGAGCTCCTCGCGGGCCGACGGGTTGATGCGCAGGTAGTAGTCGAACGCCCGGTCGCCGTTGTCGACGAGCGTCTCGGCGATCATGATCCACGGGTTCGTGTGGCAGAACACGCCGGCGTTCTCCTTGTAGCCGGGTGGGTAGCTGCTGATCTCCCCCAGCTCGAGGTGGTAGCGGGTGTAGGCGGGCTGTTGGAGCACGATGCCGTGCCGTGTGGTCAGGTGCGCCGCCACCGATGACAGCGCGGCCCCGGCCTTGCCGTCGTCGAGGCCGATGCCCGCGAGGACGCACATGCCCTGCGGCTCGATGAAGATCCTGCCTTCCTCGTTCTCGCTCGATCCGACCGGGTTGCCGAAGTAGTCGAAGGCGCGCCGGAACCACGCGCCGTCCCACCCGTGGGCGCGGACGGCGGTGTCCATCGTGCGGCGGGCGTCGCGACAGGTCGCGGCGTCGTCGTGGCGACCGTGGCGTTCCGCCATGGCCGCGAGCTCCTCGGCGGCGAGCGCGAACAGGCCGGCGATGAAGACGGACTCGGCGACCCCGCCCGTGCGGTTCTCGGTGGTCTGGAACGACTCGCCCGGGGTCTCCGAGAAGCTGTTGAGGTTCAGGCAATCGTTCCAGTCGGCCCGCCCGATCAGGGGGAGCCCGTGGGGCCCGAGACGCTCCAACGTGTAGCGCAGGGCGCGTTGCAGGTGGTCGTAGAGCGGCGCCTCCGAGCCGCGCTCGTTGTCATAGAGAGCCGGCTCGTCGAGGATGCCGCGGTCGCCGGTCTCCTTCACGTAGGCGGCAACCGCCAGGACCAACCAGAGCGGGTCGTCGTGGAAGCCCGAGCCGATGGCGTCGTTGCCGGCCTTGGTCAGCGGCTCGTACTGGTGATGGGCGCCGCCGCTCGGGAGCTGCGTCGCCGCGATGTCGAGGATCCGCGCCCGCGCCCGCCCGGGGATCATGTGCACGAATCCCAGCAGGTCCTGGTTGGAGTCGCGAAAGCCCATGCCGCGCCCGATCCCCGACTCGAACGACGAGGCCGAGCGCGAGAGGTTGAACGTCACCATGCACTGGTAGGCGTTCCAGACGTTGACCATGCGGTCCACGTGCTCGCAAGGCGTGGTGACGTGGAGCGTGTCGAGAAGGTGGTCCCACTGGTCGCGTAGGCGCTGGAAGGCGGCATCGGATTCGGCGCCGCGCCGGTAGCGGTCGATCACCGGCCGCACTCGCGCCTTGTCGATCGTCTGCGACCCGGGCGGGTCGAACTTCGCCTCGGCCGGGTTCTCCGCGTAGCCGAGCAGGAAGACGATCTCGCGGGTCTCGCCGGGGCCGAGCCTCAGCTCGACGTGGTGTGAGCCGCAAGGTGCCCAACCGTGGGCGATCGAGTTGCCCGAACGGCCCGACTCGACGGCGAGGGGTCGCTCCCACCCCCGGTAGGGACCGAGGAAGGCCTCGCGCTGCGTGTCGAAGCCCGCCAACGCTGCCGAGCACGCGAAGTAGGCGAAGTGGTTGCGGCGCTCCCGGTACTCCGTCTTGTGGAACACGACGCCGTCCTCCACCTCGACCTCGCCGATCGAGTAGTTCCGCTGGAAGTTGGTGGCGTCGTCCCAGGCGTCCCACAAGCAGAACTCGACCGCGCTGAACAGTGACAGCTCGGCCGCCTCGTCTCGCTGGTTGGTGATGCGCGCCCGCCAGATCTCCAGCGTCTCGCCCAGCGGCACGAAGTAGAGCGTCTCGGCAGCGATCCCCGCTTGCCGGCCGCGGATGATGGTGTAGCCCAGGCCGTGGCGGCACTCGTAATCCGCCAGCTCGGAGCGCACCGGCTGCCACGAGGGCGACCACATCTCGCCGCTCGCCCGATCCCGCAGGTACAGGTAGCGCCCGCCAACGTCCAGGGGAGCGTTGTTGTAGCGGTACCGCGTCAGGCGCCGCAGGCGAGCGTCACGGTAGAAGGAGTAGCCACCGGCGGTGTTCGAGATGATCCCGAAGTAGTCCTCGCTCCCGAGATAGTTGATCCACGGCAACGGCGTGTCGGGACGCGAGATCACGTACTCGCGGGCGGCGTCGTCGAAGCGGCCGAACCTGGTCATGACGCGGTGTGCTACCACGAAGCCCGGCGCTCAGGCGCCGGATGGTGACCTTCGCCCGCCGGGCAGGTCCTCTTCGGCCACAGGGCGTCGGCCGCGTGCCGACACGAGGATCGGCGAATAGGCCGACAGCGGGGTGTCGCCGTCGTGCAAGGCACCGATCACCTCGTCGATGTCGTCGTCGGTCACGCTTCCCGCTGCCAGCATGGCGTCGCGCATCCGCTCGATCACGGGGAGAGAAGGGTCGGGGCGAGCTCGGGAACCAGCACCGGATGGACCAGCGCCTCGGCGGTCACGCCGGTGAGCCCGACTGCGCGCAGCGTGCTCAGGAGCCTGCTGCCGTAGT
>JBOGHG010000236.1:0-6086 GCA_050744525.1 Acidimicrobiales bacterium
ACCCACCAGGCGGCGGACGGGGACTCGCTGCTGGCCGTCGATCTCGACGGCGAACCGCTGCACATCGACCACGGCTTCCCGGTCCGCCTGATCGGGCCGAACCGCCCGGGCGTGCTGCAGACCAAGTGGGTGTCGAAGCTGGTGGTCCACTGAAGTGCGAGCACAGCGAGCGATGGGTGTGGGGCGCAGCCCCACCGGAGACACTGAAGTGCGAGCACAGCGAGCGCTGCAGGCCGGCGGCGCGAGCGCCTCACGGCTGCGTGACGGCGATGGGTGTGGGGCGCAGCCCCACCGGAGACACTGAATGTCCGAGCCGCGTCGGCTGCCCGAGACGACCTCGCGCCGCGGCCTGCTCATCGGGCTCGCACTGGGCCTGCCGATCATCGGCTACGGGCTTCGGGGCGCGATCGTCGACGCCGCCGACACCCACCCACCCGAGCTGGCCGGCTGGGTGATCGGCGCCGCGCTGGTCCACGACCTCGTCGTCGTGCCGGCGGCGGCAGCGATCGCGCTGTCGGCCCACCGGTTCGCTCCGAAGCGCGCGTGGCCACCGGTCCGGGCCGGTCTGGCTGCGACCGGGATCCTGACGCTCGTCGCGTGGCCGTTCGTCCGCGGCTACGGTCACGACCCGACCAACGCCTCGCTCCTCCCGCGCAACTATGGCGCCGGCCTCGCCGCCGCCATCGGAGTCGTCTGGCTGGCGGTGGCGGCATGGGTGGCCTGGCGCTACGTCCGAGCCCGCGCCGACGCCCCGTCGTGATGCCCGCCACCGGGCCCTGGGTGTTCAGGACGGGCTGTCGTCGTCGGCCATCGGGTAGCCGGCCGCCTGCCAGGCGCTCATTCCACCGAGGACGTTGAGCACGTCGAGGTCGGTGCGAGCGTCGAGGAGGCTGGCCGATACGGAGGACCGGTAGCCGGATCCGCACGCGACGGCCAGCGGTCGGCCGGTGCGGGGGACGTCGCCGAGGCGCTGGGGCAGTTCGCCGCCGGTGACGAACGTGGCGCCCTCGACGTGGCCGCCGGCCCACTCGCCCGGCTGGCGGACGTCGAGCAGGTCGACCTCGCCGTCGGCGAGGCGACCCCGGAGCTCGTGGACGGTGATCTGCGGGAGCCGCTCGAGGTCGAGCGCCGCGGTGCGCCAGGCCAGCATCCCGCCGGCCAGCCATCCGAGGGGCAGGTCGTAGCCGATGCGCAGCAGGTCCCAGATGACGGGCCACAGGTCGGCCGGCGACTCGAGGACCAACACGATCGCGGCGCCCTCGTCGACGACCGTCCCGGCCCACGTGGGAAAGGAGGCACCCTGTCCGACGTTCAGCGCGCCCGGGACGTGCCCGCCGCCGAACGCCTCGGGCGGGCGGGTGTCGAGCACGATGGCGCCCTCGCGCGCCGCCCGCCGCACGGCGTGGGGCCCGAGCGCCGGTGGCTCTCCCAACACGCCGAGCGGGGCGACGCCGGCGAGGTTCTGGGCTCGCATCCGCCGCCAGTAGGGCGGGACCGCCGGCAGGTTGTCGAGGCGCAGGCACTGCTCGACGAACTCGGCCTTGGAGGAGACCGTGGCCAGGATGTCGTTCGTGCGCCGTTCGTAGCCGACGGTCGTGGACAGGCGGCTGCCGATGTTCCCGCCGCACAGTGAGCCGGCGACGTGGGTGGGGAACACCTCGACGTGGTCGGGCAGCTCGAGGATCTTCGTCTGGATCGTGCGGCAGAACTCCTTGGCGGCCGTCTCGGCCTGGTCGCGGCCGCCGAGCAGGTCGGGGCGGGCCAGGTCCCCGACGAGCAACGCGCCGCCGGACAGCAGCAGGGCCGGCACGTCGGCCGACGCCGACCGGTCGTAGACGAGCAGGCTGATGTGCTCGGGCGTGTGCCCGGGGGTGTGGAGCACCTCGAAGCCGACCTCGCCCATCTCGAGCTGCTCGCCATCGCGCAGCGCCCGATGCTCGAAGCCGACCTCGCCCACCGCGGAGGCCAGCAGCTCCACGTCGCCGCGCTCGGCCACCTCGGTCAGGCCCGACAGGTAGTCGTTGTGGCCGTGGGAGTCGAGGGCGTGGCGGATCCGCAGGCCCTGCACCCGGGCGACGTCGAAGTAGCCGGAGACGTCACGCTGCGGGTCGAACAGCAACGCTGCGCCTGTCTCCTCGGACCCGACCAGGTACGAGGCATGGCCCAGGCCCTGCACGTAGAACTGCTCGAAGAACACGCGGAGATCAGGGGCCCGCGGCCATGGCCCGGGGCGGCGCCACGTAGGGATTCTCGGGGTCGGCGCCCTGGAGCTGCCAGATCTCGTGGCCGTAGGTGTCGAACACCAGGAACTGGTCGGGGCCCGGGTCCTTGGTGTCGCCCCGGTGGAGGATGTAGGCAAGCTGGTCGGCCCCGTCCGCCAGGTCGATGCGGAACTCGATGCCGAACACGTCCTGGCCGGCAGGCCGTACGGGGTCCGTCCAGGGTGGTTCCGTCGCGGCACCCGTCCACACGTGCAGGCCCCAGAAGTCGTTGAAGTCGGTGCTCGTGGGGTCGCCGTAGTCGCCGGCCGGACGCCGGTAGTGGATGGTGGCGAAGTCCTCGGCCGCTCCCCGCGACCGGTGGACCACCTGCTCGCCGGGCTGGAACCAGGCTGTCGGCGTCTCGGTGGGCGTGAAGGTCTGGGCATCGATGTCGACGGTCCCCCCGTTCCGGACGGTGACCGTGAGCGGTGACGACAGGTCGGGGAGCGTCAGCGTGAACACCGCGCCGTAGTCGTCCGTTGCGTCGGGCGGGGCGTTGGTCATGACGGGCCCGGCCGCGCTGGTCACGTCGATCGTCACCCCCGAGCAGTCGGTGCAGGCGTAGCGGACGGTGGAGTGGCCCTGGGCCTCGGCTTGGGACGTGTAGATCGTCGCGTCGCCCTGTCGCAACCAGATCTCGGGGGTCGCGCCGGGGTCGAAGCTCCGGTCGGGGCTGTTGTCGGGGTCCTTGGTGTCACCGCGGTGGACGATGAAGTTCACCGGCAGCGTGTCGTCGGCGAGCTTCACGAACGCGAAGCGGCCGTACTCGTCCTCGCCGAGGAACGGCTTGGGGGACGTCCACTCGGTGACCTCCTCGGGGGCGATGGCGTCACCCCACAGGTGCAGGCCCCAGAAGTCGTTGGCGTTACCGGTGGTGTGGTCCCCATAGTCGCCGGCCGACCGGGCGTAGTGGACGACGGCGTAGGGCGTCTCCGGTGCGGCAGCCTCCGGGAACTCGACCCCCACGTCGACCACCTCGTCGGCGGCCAGGTGACCCGAAAGGTCGTTGACGATCGCCCGGAACGACAGGTCGGTGTCTTCGTGGCCGCGCAGGTGGCTGGCGTCGTAGAACACACGGTACGGCGGGTTGTCGTCGGTCCCGATCGGTACGTAGTCGCCGGAGCCCTCCCGGACGGCAAAGGTGACCTCGGCGTAGGCGCCCCGGTCGAGTTCGGCGGCCACCTCGACCCGGTCGGCGACCTGGTGGCCGTCCCATGAGTTGGTGCCCAACACGGCGGTGTCGCCGTGCTCGAGGCTGGTGATGGCGATGCCGGGCGCCGCGTCGCTGGCCGGCACCGGCTCCTTGGCCTGGTAGATGACGACCCCGAGGGGCGGCACGGTGACCGTGAGCTCGCCCCCGGGCCCTGTGGTCAGCTTGTGGGGCACGCTCCCGCGAGGCGCCAGCTTGCGCGAGACGAGCTTGTACCCCGCGCCCTCGGGTGAGAACGTCGGCACCGCGGCGCTGGCCGATGTCTCGCTGTTGTTGAGGGCGACGACGTACTCGACGCGTTCGTCGCGGTCGATCCGGGAGAAGGCGTAGACCCCGGGGCCGTCGGAGCTGACGCGGTGGATCTGCGCACCGGACCGCAGCACCGGGTGCTGGCGGGAGAGCTTGGCGAGCTCGCCGATCGTCTCGTAGAGCGGGTGGTGTCGGTCGAAGTTGTCGTCGGCCGAGGTCTCGTCGGTACCGATCAGGTCGTTGTCGGCGTAGGAGGGCACGGTGTTGGCGAACATGTCCTCGCGGGCGTCCTTGTCGCCACCGTCGCCCACGAAGCCCTGCTCGTCGCCGTAGTAGACGACGGGCTGGCCCCGGGCGACGAACATGAGGGCGTGCGCGAGCTGGGATCGGGCCAGTAGCTCGGCGTCGCCGGCGCCGGACTGGTCGACACGCTGCAGGAAGTGGCCGATCCGCCCCATGTCGTGGTTCCCGAGGAACGTGGGCATGGCGTAGGCGTTGCTGTCGGCGTCCGTGTAGTAGTCGTCGAGGGCGAAGAAGTCGCGCAGGGCATCGGTGGGTGCGCCCTGGGACGCGAAGCCACGTGCCGCCAGTTGGAAGCCGAAGTCGATCGTGGACTGCAGCCGGCCCCTGGTGGAGAACTCGCTCATGAACGGCGGGCCGAACTGCTGGTCGAAGACCTCGCCGAAGGCGAAGAAGTCGTCGATGCCCCGCGCCTCGGCCGCGGCGAGGATGTCCGGGCCGAACTTCTGCCAGAACTCCATGTTCACGTGCTTGGTGGTGTCGATACGGAACCCGTCGACGCCGAACTCGTCGATCCAGAACGAGTAGATGTCGACCATCCCCTCGACCACCTCGCGGCGCTCGGTCCACAAGTCGTCGAGCCCGAAGAAGTCGCCGTACAGGGAGTTCTCACCGGTGAAGCTCGTGTTGCCCCGGTTGTGGTACAGCAACGGGTCGTTGAGCCAGGCGGGATTCTTCACGTCCGCCTCGCCGGGCGGCAGCGTCGCCGCGTAGGGGAACGAGCTCGCGTCCACCCCGGGGAACGAGTAATCGGGCTGGCCCGAGTAGGCGAAGTCGGAGTCGTCGAACGGCTGTCCGGTCGTGTCGCGGTAGGGGAAGTCGCGCTTGTTGCGATAGCCCGCGTTGCCCTCGAGTTGGATGACGTCGGCGGTGTGGTTGGTGACGATGTCCATGACCACCTTCATGTCGCGGTCGTGGGCCTCGTCGACCAAGCGCGCGAAGTCGGCGTTCGTGCCGAGATGGGGGTCGACGTGGAGGAAGTCCTCGATCCAGTAGCCGTGGTAGCCGGCGGAGTGCCCGTAGAGGTCGGTGGTGTCGGACTGCGTCGGCTTGTTGGTGAAGATCGGCCCCACCCAGATGGCGGTCACGCCGAGACCCTGCAGGTAGGGCAGCTTGCGCCGCAGGCCCTCGAGGTCTCCGCCGTGGTAATAGCCCTTCTCGCTGGGCAGGTACCCGTGAGCCAGCACGTTCTCCTGGGTGTCCCCGGCCACGCACGTTCCGGCGAAGTCCCCGCAGTTGTTCCTGCGGTTGCCGTCGTTGAACCGGTCGGGCATGGCGAAGTACAGGAGCTCGTCGACGAACGGGTGGCGCACGGGCTCGCGCACGAGCGCCGCGTCGTCGACCGGCACCGCCGGCGTCACCGCGATGTCGAGGACGTGGCTGACGTGGTCATAGCTGAATGTGACGACGTCGCCGGCGCTCTCGACCGTGAACGGGATGTTGGCGCCGTCACGGACGCCGCCGGCCCCGTAGTTCTCGTCCCATGTCTCGTCGAGCGCCACCTTGGCCTCGTACGTGCCGGGTGGCAGCGATGACGTGGAGAACCGACCCACCCCGTCGCCGTCGGCGTCCTGCAGCCACGACCGCAGGCAACCGGGGTCCCAGTCGGCGGCACAGCCCAGCTCGCTCTGGAAGCTGCCCGGCACAGTGGCGATCAGCGACGTCTGGTTGTCGGTGACCCAATGGGTCTCGTCGTCGTAGAAGAACTTCACCGAGGTCGGCTCGGCCAGATCGACCGCGATGTTCGGGCCATCGCGCACCGCGCCGGCGCCGTAGTTCTCGGTCCACGTGCCGTCGAGCGCCGCCTTGTACTCCCAAGCGCCGGCCGGGATCGGGAAGCTGGCCTGCCACACACCGTCGTCGGGGTCGAGCAGCAGATGGGTGGCCGCACACTCCGGTTGCCAGTCGGCGGGGCAACCCAGCTCCTGCTGGAAGCTCCCCGCAACGGTCACGGTCGCGGGCTCCGCTCCCGCCGGGCTCGCCGTTCCGGCCAACCCGGGCGTCGCGGCCGCCAAGCCGAGGACCAGTACCAGCACCAGCGGTCTGCGCGCCATGGCCGTTACCCC
>JBOGHG010000237.1:0-6064 GCA_050744525.1 Acidimicrobiales bacterium
CGCCGGTGACCACGGTCAGGCCGAAGGCCAGCGCCACGCCGACCAGCCCGATGCCGAGGTTGGTGTCGGGCATGAAGTTCGCGGCCAGAACCGCGCTGCCGACCCCGCCCAGCACCAGCCACAGGGTCCCGAGGAACTCGGCGATCGCCTCGCGGGACAGATCCACCTCCACCTCCGTCCATCCGTTGGTGACGACGTGGCCGAGCGTACGGCGGCGGTCCGCGCCGGACGGGGATGCCGATCGGTACTGTCGGACGGATGGGCACAGGGGACCCACGTGCGGGGCGCCGTTCGGCGCGCGGGCTGACCGTCGGCGTCATCATCGCCGGTGCCCTCGCCGTGCTGGGCTTCGTGGCCTACTGGCCCCGGGGCGAGGCACCGGAGCTGCCGCCCCAACCCAGCACCTACGTCGACGCCACGGTGACCGGTGTCGACACCGAGACCTGCGAAGACCTCGAGATCGGTGCCACGACGTCCTGCCAGGTCGTCAGCGCCCGCCTCACCTCCGGCCCCGACGACGGCGACGAGATCGAGTTCCAGGTGCGCTCGACCGAGTTCAACGTGCCGGAACTGCACGAGGGCGACGACGTCGTCCTCCTCGACGTGGCCACCAGCCCTCCCGAGTTCCGCTACTCGTTCTCCGACTTCCAGCGCCGCATGCCGCTGCTGTGGCTGGTTGCCGCCTTCGCGCTGGTGGTGGTCCTGTTCGGCCGCTTCCAGGGCGTGCGGGCGCTGCTGGGCCTGGTCGCCAGTGGAGCGGTGCTGGTGGCGTTCGTGGTGCCGGCGCTGCTGCGGGACTCCCCGGCGCTGCCGGTGGCGCTGACGGGTGGGGCGGCCATCGCCTTCATCGCCCTGTACCTGGCGCACGGCGTCAGGGTCGGCACCACGGTGGCCCTCGCCGGCACGCTCGTCGCCCTGGCCATCACCAGCGCCCTGGCCCTGCTGGTGGTGAGCGCCACCCACCTCACCGGGTTGGCCGACGAGAGCGCCCAGGTGTTGCGGGTGACGGCCGACGCCCTCGACCTGCGGGGCCTGCTCGTGGCCGGGATCGTGGTCGGCGCCCTGGGCGTGCTGGACGACGTGACGGTGAGCCAGGTGTCGATCGTCGCCGCGCTGCGGCGGGCCAACCCCGGCCTGACTCGGCGGCTGCTCTACGGCGAGGCGATGCGGGTCGGCCGCGACCACGTGGCGTCGACCGTCAACACGCTGGTGCTGGCGTACGCCGGCGCCTCGCTTCCGCTGCTGCTGTTCTTCGCGCAGGGTGACCAACCGGTGAACCGGTTGCTCACCGGCGAGTTGATCGCTGTCGAGATCGTGCGCATGTTGGTGGGCTCGATCGGACTCGTGGCCTCGGTCCCCATCACGACGGCCCTCGCGGCGCTCGTGATGGGGAGCGGCGAGGCGCAGAGGGCCGACGGTCGCCTCGGACGAGTCCCGGGTCGCGGCGCCGTCGGCCGCCCTGCACCGGTTCCCGCGGGTCCCCCCGTCCAGTCGTCGGGCGCCGGCCCCGGCGACCCGGCACCCCCGGGCTGAGGCGGCTTCGACGAGAGGTCGAGGGCCGTATCCTGCCCGCCGGTGCCCCCACATCACCCCCTGCTCTCCGCCCTGGAGCCCGTCGCCGACGCGCTCGGCGCCACGCTCGTGCCCGCATCGCGCCTGGCGGCGGGCGACGTCCCCCTGCGGTGGGAGGACCGGCTCGTCGGCGGTCTCCGGCTCCCGGGCGTGCGCGGGGCCCTCGAGCGCCTGATCGCCGCCGTGGAGTCCGAGCTCGGGGCGCCGCTGGCCACCCTGTCGCGGGTGGGCAAGCAGCGGGCGGTGCGGCTGCTCGACGAGCGGGGTGCGTTCGAGCTGCGCCGTTCCGTGGAGGAGGTGGCCGACGCCCTCGGGGTGAGCCGGTTCACCGTCTACAACTACCTGAACGCCGAGGGGCGCTGATAACGATGGCGCTCATCGTGGAGTTCACGGTCGAGCCGTTCGTGGCGGGCAAGCCGGGGCCCCACGTGCGCGCGGCGATCGACGCCGCCCAGCGGTCGGGCCTGGCCGTGGAGGTGGGCCCGTTCGGCACCTCGGTGTCGGGCGACGAGGCTCGTGTGCTCGACGCCGTCGACGCCGTCGTGCGGGCCGCCGTCGCCGCAGGCGCCACGCGTGTCTCGCTGCAGCTGGCCCGGACCGTCACCTAGCGCCACTGCGGTCCCCGACGCACCGCGCTCGGCGGGCTCGGCGCCGTGCCGCTGTAGGGTCGCCCGGTGGACGCGCCCGAATCGGACCCCGGCCCGGTCGACCTGCTGGTGGCGGGGGCCGACCTGGTGGCCACGATGGACGATGACCGGCGCGAGCTGGCCGGCGGCTGGGTGGCCTGCCACCGCGGGTTCGTGGTGGCGGTCGGCGGCGGGTCGGACCCGGCGCCCCATGCGACGCGTGTGCTGCGGGCGGACGGCTGCCTGCTCACCCCCGGCCTCGTCAACACCCATCACCACATCTACCAGAACCTCACCCGCGCCTACCTGCCGGCCACCAGCAGGTCGCTGTTCGACTGGCTCACCACGCTCTACCCGCGCTGGGCGCGGCTCGACGAGGAGGCGGCGTACGTGTCGGCGTGGGTGGGACTGGCCGAGCTCGCGGTCGGCGGCTGCACCACGTCCACCGACCACCTCTACGTGCACCCGGCCGGGGCAGGCGACCTGCTCGGTGCGGAGATCGCCGGAGCCCGAGACCTCGGGGTGCGCTTCCACCCCACCCGGGGATCGATGTCGCTGTCGGAGAAGGACGGCGGCCTGCCGCCCGACTCGGTGGTGCAGGACGACGACACGATCCTGGCCGCATCCGAGGACGCGGTCGCCGCCCACCACGACCCGACGCCGGGGGCGATGGTGCGCATCGCGCTGGCGCCGTGCTCGCCGTTCTCCGTCACCGCCGACCTGATGCGCCACACCGCCGAACTGGCGGAACGGCTCGACGTGCGACTGCACACGCACCTGGCCGAGGATCCCGACGAGGACGCCTTCTGCCTCGAGGCCCACGGCTGCCGGCCCATCGAGCTGTTCGAGGACGTCGGTTGGGGATCGGCGCGCTCGTGGGTGGCCCACTGCATCTACCCCAACGATGCCGAGGTCGCCCGCATGGCCGAGTGGGGCACGGGAGTGGCGCACTGCCCCAGCTCCAACATGATGATCGGGGGCGGCGGCATCGCCCCGGTGACCGACTACCGGGCGGCGGGGGTCCCGGTGGGGCTGGGCTGCGACGGGTCGGCGTCGACCGACTGCGCTTCGCTGTGGTTGGAGGCCAGGGGTGCCCTGCTGCTCGCGCGCCAGCGGGGTGGGCCCACTGCGTTCACGTCCCGGGACGCGCTCGAGCTCGCCACCCGCGGCTCCGCGGCCTGCCTCGGCCGGCTGGGCGAACTGGGGGTGCTGGCGCCGGGGGCGTGCGCCGACCTGGTCGCATGGAGGCTCGGCGGGCTCACGTTCGCGGGCGCCCTCAGTGATCCGGTGGAGGCGCTGCTGCGCTGCGGACCGACCCAGGCGCACCACACGGTGATCGGCGGCCGGCCCGTGGTCGAGGACGGCGAGCTCCGCGTGGACGGGCTGGACGACGTGTTGCGGCGCCACCGGGCAGCCGCGGCGCGGCTCCAGGGCGTCGAAGACTGACGTCTGGTCAGGTGCGCTCCACGTAGCGGCCCCATCCGGGCTCGCCGTGGAACCGGCCGTCGCGGGCCACGACCCGACCCCGGGACAGCACCAGCTCCGGCCAGCCCCGGACCACCCGACCCTCGTAGGGCGAGTGGTCCGTGCGCATGTGCAGCGCGGCCGCGTCGAGCGACTGTGGCCGCTCGGGGTCCCACACCACCACGTCGGCGTCGCTGCCGGGGCGGAGGCAGCCCTTGCGGGGGAACAGTCCGAACGTGGTGGCGGGCGCCTCGGCGCACAGCCGGACCCAGTCGGCCACGCCGATCCGTCCCGCCCGCACGCCCTGCCACACGAGCGTCATGCGGGTCTCGATGCCGGGCAGCCCGCCGGGGATCTCGGTGAAGTCGGCGAAGCCGCCGTCCCGCCCCGCCGTCCCGCGACGCCGGTCGGCCCCCCAGAACGGGCAGTGGTCCGTGGCCACGGTCTGGATCCAGCCCCGGGCCAGCCCCTCCCACAACTCCTCGCGGTGCCACGGGTCGCGCAGCGGCGGTGTGCAGACGAAGTCCTCGCCCCCCGGCCCCTCGAGGACTGCGGCATCGAGGTGCAGGTACTGGGGACAGGTCTCGGCCTGCAGCGCCACGCCCCGTTCCCGGGCCGCCCGCACCTCGGCCAGACCCGGTGCCGACGACAGGTGCACGACGTACACGCGCCCCCCGGCGGCCTCGGCCAGCCGGCCCACCCGGTGCACGGCCTCGGCCTCCAGCACCGCCGGCCGGGTGGCGGCGTGCTCGACGACACCGGTGCGGCCCTCGGCCAGGGCGCGGCGCCGCAGCGCCTCGATGGCGCCGCCGTTCTCGCAGTGCACGGTGACGAGCCCGCCATGGCGGGCGGCCGCCCGGAGCACGTCGAACACGACATCGTCCTCGACCTGCAGCAGTTGCGGGTAGGCCAGGTAGAGCTTGAAGCTGGTGACGCCGCGCTCGACGCAGTCGGCGACCACCCGCTCGCCCGCCGCCTCGGTGAACGTCATGTGCAGCCCGTAGTCGACGGCGGCGGGCTCGGCGAGGGCCCGCCACGTAGCGAGGGCGGCCAGGGGATCCTCGCCCCGGTAGGCGGTGACGTAGTCGATGACCGTGGTGGTGCCCCCCATGGCGGCGGCCACCGTGCCGCTGGCGAAGTCGTCGGACACGTGCACCGCCCCGACCGGCAGGTGCAGGTGGGTGTGGGCGTCGATGCCGCCCGGCACCACCAGCCGTCCCGACACGTCGACCACCTCGGTGCCGGCGTCGAACCCGGGCGCGGACGAGAGGTCCGGTCCCACCGCGGCGATGCGGCCGTCGGCGCCGACGAGCACGTCGGCGACGCGCTCACCGTCGAGGTCGACGACCGTTCCACCGCGCAGCAGCACGAGCCCCAGCCAAGCAGACCCACGACCGGGCCAGGGCCGCGTCCTGGGGCGGCCCTGCCCGGCCTGAGCTGCCGCTCGACCCCCCCCGGGCGGTGGGGGACCTCAGCTACGAGGCTCGGAAGCGACGTGCGTACCCGACCAGCGCCGCACCGCCGGCCAGCAGCGCCGCACCGAGTCCCAGCATCGGGCCGGCCGTGCTGCCCGTGCGGGGAAGCCCATCCGAAGGAGCGACCGTGGTGGTGGTGACGTCGCCCATCGCGGTCGTGGTAGTCGACTCGCCCATCGTCGTGGTCGTAGTCGGCCCACCCGTCGTGGTCGTGGTCTCCTTCTCGGTCGTGGTCGTGGTCTCCTTCTCGGTCGTCGTGGTCGTCTCTTCCTCGGTCGTGGTGGTCGTCGCCCGATCTTCGTCGTAGCAGAACGACAGGTGGCTGAGCCCGAAGAACTTGCCGTTGTTCGGGTTGACGGGCGCGTGCAGGCCGGTGTCGCCCGTGCTCTCGGCCGGCGGGTCATAGAGGTAGAGGGTGCCGTTCGGCCCACCCTTGACGAACACCGCGTCGACGCCGATGTTCGACGTCCAGTCGACGACCGGCCCATCGGGCGTGTCGGAGACGTCGACCGTCACGGTCAGCATGCCTTCGGTGAACGTCCCGTCCTCGACGGGTTCGACCTTGAGCTCGATCCAGCTGGTTCCCGCCGGCACCAGATCGCCGCAGGTCGGATTGCCGTCGACAACCGACGTCGATGGTGTTGGTTGCTGCTGCGCGGTGGCTCCCGCGTTGCCGAGAGGCGCCGCGACAAGGATGACGGCCCCCGCCACCATCGATGCCAGACCTACGAGCGCGTGCCGCCGACGGCTGGGCTGGTTCATCTGCTTCTCCCGGTTTCTCGGTCCAAGGATCCGTCGTCGTAATCGCCGCCACCGCCCGTCGAGTGACGCCCTGGCGGAAATCCGTGGAGCCACAAAAGTCCTGGTCCACACGCCGCCCACTGGCGGCCGGCCCCGAAGCAGGCCAAGATCGCCGTCCGTGACCGT
>JBOGHG010000238.1:0-5985 GCA_050744525.1 Acidimicrobiales bacterium
CTGGATGCGGTGGGTCGTGATCATCACGAACGGTGCGGACATGGGGATTCGCCTCTCTCGCTTGCTTCGGGTCAGGGGTTCGATGGTCGCGCGTTGCATCCTGATCGTCAACAATATGACGATTTTTTCTCGACATTATGTCGAACGTGTAACTGCTGCCAAGTGCCGCTATGCTCTCGCTTCTCGGTCAGATATCGTCGACGCGTCGGAAAATACTTGATAGCGTGTCGACATGAATCTGGAGCGCTCGAGGCGCATGCAACGCCAGCGCGCCGCTGGTCCCCGAAAGGGCGAAGTCCGCGAGAGCCAGATCCTCGACGCGCTCGAGCGCCTGCTGGCCACCAAGCCGTTCGTCGAGCTGACGATGGACGACATCGCCAAGCAGGCGGGCCTGTCCCGGTCGGCGTTGTACTTCTACTTCGGCAGCAAGGAGGCGGCACTCGGCGCCCTCCACCAGCGCACCTACGAGGCCATGGCCCGTACCACCGATCCCCTCACCGAGACCGGCGACGCCTCCGAGCGGGGGATGCGCGACGCCATCGAGCAGGTGTGCTTCAACTGGCGCACGCACTCCCACGCGCTGCGTACGTTCCACGAGACCGCCATGGTGTCGACCGAGTTCGGCGGCCCTTGGCGAGAGCGGCTGCAACGCCACGTAACCGTCCTGACGGGCCTCATCGAGCAGGCGCGATCCGCCGGGTGGGCCGCGCCCCCACCCCCCACGGCCGAAGCCATCGCGTCTGCCTGGTTCTGGATGCTCGAGAGCCAGTTCTACGAGCTGTTCCGCCGCGAGCACAGCCGTGCCGACGAGGTCGAGCTGGTTGACGCCCTGACCATCCTCTGGCTCCGATCAATCGGCGCCACGTGACGCGCCGCCGCCCGGTGTCGCGCTCGAGCGCTCAGTCGTGCGCTTCCTCTGCGGATACGCGCGGCGAGACCACGTCGACGATGATGCCGTCCTGAGTCGCGACATCGATGCGATGGGCGGCGTAGTCGGCCGTCACCGGCAGGCTCCTGCCATCGATTCGGACGGCCCGGACGATGCGCTCGAAGGCGGCCCGCTGCACTGGGGCCATTGACCCGATGAGTTCGTGGTGCGCGGTCCGTCTGAGTCGGAAAGCGGTCACGCCATCCGCCGTCGTCTCCGCCGGCCAAGCGGCGGGGAGGCCTGACGGATACTTCGTCGTCACGAGGTCAACAGTGCTCGTCGTCGCCGAGGTCGACGGCATCATCGCTCAGGCGTTCCCCCGCGCACCGGCCAGAACCAGCCACCGATCGGAGGCATCGTGCATGAACCAGTGACCGAGCTCGACGAGCGCTTCAGCGACCCAGGCGCCCAGGCGACCAGCTGGACGAACACGCGGGAGGCGCTCGAAGCCGCCCAGCTCGCCTGGGTGTCGACCGTCCGGTCCGACGGGCGGCCCCACGTCACTCCGCTCGTGGCCGTATGGCTCGACGGCGCCCTCCACTTCTGCACGGGCCCCGCCGAGCAGAAGGCGATCAACCTCGCCGCCAACCCGCACGTCGTGCTGACCACGGGATGCAACCAGTGGGACCACGGGCTCGACGTGATGGTCGAGGGAGAGGCACGCCGCGTCACCGACCGCCCCGGGCTCGAACGGCTCGCCGCCGCGTGGGAAACCAAGTGGGACGGGAGCTGGAAGTTCGCGGTGACCGACGGCGGCTTCCACAACGACGCCGGCGGGCTCGCGCTCGTCTTCGCAGTGGAACCGACGAAGATTCTCGCCTTCGGCAAGGGCGCCTTCAGCCACACCCGCCACGTGCCGGCCACTCACTGAGCGTCTCGGCCCCAGCTCGGCGCCCGGCGAGGTCACCGCCTGCGAAAAGCCTTCGCAGTCGGCTCGATGTCACGGTTACGCCGTACGGATGGTCGGTCGACTCAGAGGAGAGGAGCCTGACCTAGGTTGCCAACCGGGGCGCTGGCCCCGTAGCGAGCGGAAAGGGAGCGGCGATGCCGGAGCGAAGCGGGTACATCCCTGGGGTGCCTTGTTGGGTGGACACGAGCCAGCCCGACCCGGGGGCGGCGGTGGAGTTCTACCGGAGTCTGTTCGGCTGGGAGTTCGAGGACGTGATGCCGCCGGGGTCGCAGGGCGAGTACTTCATCGCCCGGCTGGGGGGCGGCGACGTGGCGGCGGTGGGGTCGAACCCGGCGGCCGCCCCGCCGGCGGCGACGTGGAACACCTACATCTGGGTCGAGGACGCCGACGTGACGGCGTCGAGGGTCCGTGACGCGGGCGGGGGTGTGGTGATGGAGCCGTTCGACGTCATGGACGCCGGGCGCATGGCGGTGTTCACCGATCCCGAAGGCGCCGCGTTCTGCGCCTGGCAGGCGAACCAGCTCAGGGGCGCCCAGGTCGTCAACGAGCCGGGCTCGTTGAGCTTCAATGGCCTGGCCACCCGCGACCAACCGGGCGCCGAGGCCTTCTACGGGTCGGTGTTCGGCTGGACCACCCTGGACGTGGGCGGCGGCGCCGAGATGTGGACCCTGCCCGGCTACGGCGACTACCTCGAGCGGGACAACCCCGACCTCCGCGAGCAGGTGGCGCAGACGGGTGGCCCCGAGGGTTTCGAGGACGTCGTCGCCAGCATCAATCCCCTCCCTCACGACCAACCCGACACGCCGGCGCACTGGAGCGTGACCTTCGCGGTCGACGACGCCGACGCCACCGCGGCCAGGGCGTCCGAGCTCGGCGGCACCGTGATCGTCCCACCCTTCGACGCTCCCTGGGTCCGCATGACGATCATCAACGACCCCCAAGGCGCCACGTTCATCGCCAGCAAGTTCGTCCCCGAGAACAAGGACCTTCCCAGCTAGCTACTTCGTCCTGTCGTCGCCAGTACCCGGTCGTCAGCCGTCGGGCCCCGCCAAGTCGGGCTGGCCAAGGTGCTTGTTCGGCGTCGGCGAGCGCGTCGACTGCGATCGTCCTGCGTCGGCCGAACGTGACCCGGTGAGCGACCGCGGCACCACCGACTCGGGCGCCGCCGGGACCCGCCCACGCCGAGACGTCGCCGCCGCGGGACGCGCCGACTGGAGGCGGGTTCCGGCGGGCGATCAGCTCGGCTCGAAGTCGATGAGCTGCGTCAGGCGGAGCGAGTTGCCCGACACGTCGCGGAAGCCGGCGTCGATGCCGTAGGGCCGCTTCTCGGGGGTCTCGGTGAACTCGACGCCGCGAGCGACCAGGTCCTCGTAGGCAGCTTGGCAGTCGTCTGTGGTGAGGAACACCGTGCTGGCGAAGCCCTTGGCGGTCAGCATGCGGACCTGCTCGGCGGTCGCCTGGTCCATCACCGGAGGGCCGGGGACGGCCATCAGCACGATCGAGACGTCGGGCTGACCCACGGGGCCCACTGTCAACCACCGGAAGTCCATCTCGGGCAGGGTCACGTCGGCGCGGACCTCCATGCCGACCTTGTCGGTGTAGAACGCCAGGGCCTCGTCCTGGTCGTGCACCCACAGTTGGGCGTTCGCGATGCGCAGCATCGTGTCCTCCTGGTCGTGATCGACCTCGTCGATCGAGGAATCCGTTCTCGACCAAGGACGGTACGGACCGCCGAGTCAGTTGTCTTCTCGAAACGTGCGGTGTCGGGGGCGGCCGTTGGCGCGCAGGACGCAGCCGGGCACCATCGCCCACGCCGCCGCCGGCGGGAAGCTGGCCCGGTAGGCGGTTGGCGTCTTTCCGAACATGCGCCCGAAGCTCGTGGTGAACGACCCCACGCTGGTAAACCCCACGGCGACGCACACGTCGGCCACCGACCAGTCGGTCGTGCGCAGCAGCGCAGCCGCTCGCTCGAGCCGCCGGGTGAGCAGGTACTGGTGGGGCGCCTCGCCGAACGCACGGCGGAATTCACGGCTGAAGTGCGCAGGCGACAGGTGTGCCGCCCGCGCCATGTCGGCCACCGTCAGCGGGTCGGCGCAACGGCGGTCGGCCAGGTCCCTCGCCCGCACCAGATGCCGGGCCGGCGGCTGATCGACCAACACCCAGTACCTCCTTCGCGGTTCGCCCAACGACGGGATCCGTCCCGCACATGATGCCCACTCGCGGCGCCGACCCGCGACGGCGACCAACCGAACCCACCGTCACGCGTGCGAGCGCGCCTCTACACGACCTCAGCGCCCTTCCGAGGCGGCTGGGGCAGCCGGGCTCCGGGCGGGTCCAACCGGGCGTCCTCCCTACCGGGTACGTCCGGAAACGGGATGGCCTCCATCGCCCCTCACGTAGGTCGCACCACACCGCTCGCGTCGGGGCGCGCGAGTACCGGGGAGCGAGCCCGAAACCGTTCGCGAGGGCGTTCGATCGACGGCGGAGGGCCCGCATACTGACCGTGTGTCCGGGGTGGTCGAGCAGGATCGGTGGGTGCTGCACGTCGATCTCGACGAGTTCCTCGCCGCGGTCGAGATCGCCCGCCGGCCGGAGCTGCGGGGCAAGCCGGTGGTCGTGGGCGGGAAGGGCGATCCGACCCAGCGGGCGGTGGTGGCGACGGCGTCGTACGCAGCGCGGGAGTTCGGGATCCACTCGGGCATGCCGCTGCGGACCGCGGTCCGGCGGTGTCCCGATGCGGCGTTCCTGCCGTCTGACCCGCCGGCCTACGAAGAGGTCTCCGAGCGGGTGATGGCCACGCTGCGCGGGCTGCCGGTGGTGGTCGAGGTGCTGGGCTGGGACGAGGCCTTCCTCGGCGCCCACACCGACGATCCCGAGGCGCTGGCGGCGGAGGTCCAGCGGGCGGTGAAGGCAGCGACCGGGCTGTCGTGTTCGGTGGGCATCGGTGACAACAAGCTGCGGGCCAAGCTCGCCACGGGCTTCGCCAAGCCGGCGGGGATCTACCGGCTGACCGGGGACAACTGGTGGAGCGTCATGGCCGATCGGCCGACCGAGGCCCTGTGGGGGATCGGCCCCAAGACCGCCCGGAAGCTGACCCGCGCCGGCATTACCACGGTCGCCGAGCTGGCGAAGGCCGACCCCGCCGAGCTGGCGACACGCTTTGGCCCGACCATGGGCCCCTGGTATCGGATGCTGGCCGTCGGCGTCGGCGGCACGGACGTCACCGCCGACCGGTACGTGCCGCGCTCGCGCAGCCGGGAAACCACCTTCCAGCAGAACGTCACCGACCGCGGCGAGCTCGAGGAGCAGCTGGTCGTATTGGCCCGCCGGGTC
The DNA here is from genome assembly GCA_050744525.1 of Acidimicrobiales bacterium. Classification (GTDB taxonomy): domain Bacteria; phylum Actinomycetota; class Acidimicrobiia; order Acidimicrobiales; family VFJN01; genus DASQUK01. The sequence goes on from JBOGHG010000238.1 coordinate 5,172, forward strand.
GCGCAAGACGTCAGCGACGAAGGGCGGCCGGCGGTGCGGGTCGCGGTGAAGGTCCGCTTCGCGCCGTTCTTCACCCACACGCGCAGCATCACCCTCCCCGCGCCAACGAGCGACCCCGGCGCGATCGCGCAGGCGGCCCTGACCGTGTTGGACCGGTTCGAGCACACCCGCCCGGTGCGCCTGCTCGGCGTGCGAGCCCAGTTCGGCCGCCAACCAGGCGTCTGACGTCGTGGCGTCCCGCGGCGCTCGGGTCACGCACCATGCGCAGGATGCTCGGCGGCCAGGCCAGGCAGGCCGGTGGCTATGCCAGCTGGAGCACGGAGCAGATGTTCCCCGCAGGGTCGGTGAACCACGCGATCGGCGGACCGTCACCACTGCGGTCGATGCCCTTCTCGTCCTGCTCCATCCCCTCGTAGCGCTCGAAGGCGACGCCTCGCTTGGTCAGTTCGTCGACCGCCTCGTCGATGTCATCGACCGGAAAGTTGAGGAGTGTGAACGTGGCCGGCGTGTGGTTGGGCTTGGGGTAGACGAGGGTGTCGCGGTCGCCGGCGATGTGCAGGGTGAGCAGGCCGTTGTCTTCGGACACACGGAGTCCCAGCGTCTCGCCGTAGAACTGCCGAGCTGCGGCCAGATCGTCCACGGAGAAGCCGCTGAAGGCCTCGGTAGTTGCGAACATGATTGCCTCCTGGCGTAGAAATCGACCGCTCATCCCTACAGACGGGGCATCACGCGCAAACTCATCGCGTGGCGGTCGAGCGTGGCGGCGAGGGTGCCGAGCTCGTCGAGGGCGGCTTGTCCCGGAAAGGTTTCCCTT
>JBOGHG010000239.1:0-5947 GCA_050744525.1 Acidimicrobiales bacterium
GCCCACCGCCCAGAGCTTCCTCACCGTGTTCCCGGCCGGCCAGCCCCGACCGGGCACGTCGAACATCTGCTACGTCGCGGGTGACATCGTCCCCAACCTGGTGATCGTCATGCTGGGCGCGGGCGGCCGCCTGTCGTTCTTCAACGACGCCGGCACCACCGACGTGCTGGCCGACGTGGCCGGCTGGTTCGACGGGGGATAGACCGCCTCGAGCAACGCAGGGTTGCAACCTCAGCCAGGATCGCCTCGGCCCGCTCGTGCGCCAACCGGAGCGGCCTCTGGTCGAGCCCGCTCCATTCCGGCTCAATGCGCCTCGGCGACGATGCCCTCACGACGACGTGACGGCCGGTACGGACCGGCCGAGCACATGTCAACAGAAAAGGAGAAGGAGGAGCTATGACCCATCCCAGCAGAGCCGGCAGGGCGGTCGCCGCCCTGACCGTCGTGGCCCTTGGCGGGCTGACCGCATGGACCGGGTTGGCAATTGCCCATACCGGGACGACGCCGTTCGAGATCGACGTGATCGACCAGGACACGGTCGTCGTGGACGACCCCATCCACGTCAACATGAGGCCGGGGACGCAGGTCACCACCACCCGCCTCAGCGTCGATCCCGGTGGGCACACCGCCTGGCACTACCACCCCGGCCCCCACGTTGTGGCGGTCACGGTAGGGGAGGTGACGGTCTTCGAGACCGACTGCACCCGTCGCGGGTCCTTCGCCGCCGGAGATGGCTTCTACGACCCGGGAACGGCCAAGCGCCGTCGCGTCCACACCCTCTACAACCCGCCGGGAAACGGCGCCGCGGAGCTCGTGATCACCGATTTCCGCCAGCCGGGTGAAAAGCTGACGGTGCCCGTCGTTCCCCAGCCTGAGGACTGCTTCTAGTGCTGCGGCAGGGCGTGGCGGCGGACGACATCGTCGATCGCCGCCACGCGCCCTGCTTCCCAGGCGTCGGAAAAGGCGTCCTCGCCGAGGCGCTCACGGACCCCGTGTACGTCCCGCTCGTACCGCTGGCGCTCGGCCGCCGGCACCGGCGCCCCGGCCGCCTCTCGCAGGGCGTGCGCCGTTCCCAGCAGGGACGCCGCGTGCCGGAGCTCACCGGGAGAATCGGCGAGCGTCGCGGCCATGCCCTCCAGGCACTCGGCGGCGGCGATCCGGTCCCCATGGCGGCCGGCGACCGCCAGGCCCTTCCGGAAGAGCTCGGCCGCGCTCGGGCAGTCGCCGTCGGATCGGACCAGCTTGGCCAGGCGCAGCAGGGACCAGGAGATGCAGTAGGTGTCGCCCAGCTCCTCGGCCAGCCCGAGACTCTGGTCCAAGAGCCGGCGGGCCTCGGCGGGGCGACCGGCGGCCCGCTCGAGGTCGCCGAGGTGGCTCAGCGACCACGCCTCGCCGTACCGGTCGCCCAGCTCCCGCCGGACGGCCAGTGCGTCCTCGTGCAACTGCCGCGCCGTGCCGAGGTCGCCTTCGTTCTGGGCCGCCCACCCGAGATAGGTGATCGACCAACAGGCGCCGTAGCGGTCGCCCAAGACGTGCTGCAGCTCCAGGCTCTGCCCGCAGAACGATCGCACCGCCTGGTGGTCACCCTGCAGCAGGGCGAGATAGGCCACGGCGGTGAGGGTCTGGGCCAGGCCCTGCTGGTCGCCGAGCTCCTTCCAGGCGGCCAGCGCGTCCTCGGTGAACCGTCGAGCGGCGACGAAGTCGCCTCGGGTCTGGGCGATCCAGCCCAGGTTGGTGAGCGACGCCGCCGCCACCCGCCGGTCGCCGAGGTCACGCCCGATGCCCAGGCTCTCCTCGTAGAGGGCGGTGGCCGCGTCGAGCCGGCCTTGGAGACCCTCCAGGTTGCCCAGGCTGTGCAGGGCCGACGCGGTGCCTCGCCGGTCCTCGGCGTCGCGGCTCAGGGCCAGGCCCGCCTCGTAGTGCCGGCGGGCGGCGTGATGGTCGCCCTGGCGCTGCGCGAGCACGCCGGCCCACCGGTGAGCTCTGGCTCGCGGCGCCGCCGATTGCGCCGACCAGGCCTCGAGCGCGGCCTCCAGCCAGCGCCGCCCTTCGCTGAGATGCCCCCGCACCTCCCAGAAACGCCCCAGGGCGGTGGCGAGCGACAAGAGCGACACGCGGTCGGAGGACGTCGCCGCCCACTCCAACGCGCTCCGGAGGTTGTCATGCTCGTCGGCGAGGCGCTGCAGCCACTCGGCCTGCCCCGCTCCTTCCAGATGCGGCTCCGCATCGGCGGCCAGAGCGACGGCCCAGCCCAGGTGCCGGTTCCTGATGGCCTCCGTCCCGCCCCTCTCGGCCAGCCGCTCGGCACCGTACTGGCGCAGGGTCTCCAGCATCCGGAAGCGGCTGGCGGTGCGGCCGGGGCCGGGGAGGACCATCGACTTGTCGGCCAGGTTGCCGAGCGTCTCGAGGACCGTCGATGGGGTGAGCTCGGTGTCGGGGCACAGCGCTTCTGCGCCCTGGAGCGTGAACCCGCCGGAGAACACCGAGAGCAGGTCGAACAGGCGGCGCTCCGCTACGGTCAGGCTGTCATAGCTCCAATCGACGGCGGCTCGCAGGGTCTGGTGACGCCCGGGTGCGGTCCGGGCGCCGGTCGACAACAGCCCGAAGCGGTCGTCGAGGCGTTCGGCGATCTCACCTATGGACAGCAGCCGCGTCCGTGCCGCGGCCAGCTCGATGGCCAGCGGAATCCCTTCCAGCCGGGCACAGATGCGGGCGACGTGGGCCGCATCTGCCTTCGAGAGCTCCAATCCTGGGGACAGCGTCGTGGCTCGGTCGAGGAAGAGGCGAGCCGCCTCGAAGTCGACGAGCTCCTCGAGCCCGGTGTCGAGCGGGGGCGTGGACATGGAGGGCACCCGCCATGCGGTCTCGACAGGGATGCGGAGCAACTCCCGGCTGGTGGCCAGGATGCGGACGTCAGGCCCGGTCGTCAGGAGGTCCTCGACGAGAGCCGCGCAGGCGTCGACGATGTGCTCGCAGTTGTCGATGAGGAGCAGGATCCTTCGCCCTGCGACATAGGCGGCGAGCGTCTCGGCCGGGCTTCGGCGGTCGTCCTCACCCACGCCGACGGAGGCGAGTACCTGCTGGTACAGGCCGCCGGCGTCGGACAGAGGTGCCAGCTCGACCAGGAAGACCCCGTCCGGATGCTGGTCCACGAGACGGGAGGCGACCTCGACCGCCAGCCGGGTCTTGCCCACGCCGCCGGCCCCGACGAGGGTCACCAACCGGGCATTGGCGCACAGGCGGGCGACCTCGGCGATGTCGTCCTCGCGGCCGACGAAGGTCGTGAGCCGGGTCGGCAGGTTGGTTGGAGCCCCGACGGGTCCAGCCGGGACGGGCGCCGGTGCCGGACCGACCGGCGCATCGAGGGCGAGCCGCTGCTGGAGCATGTCGTCCTCCAGCCGGCGAAGGGCGGGGCTGGGGTCGATCCCGAGCTCCTCGGCCAGCACGTCGCGCAGCTCGCCGTAGGCCCGGAGGGCCTCGCTCTGGCGACCGCTCCGGTAGAGGGCGAGCATGAGCTGGCCCCAGAGGCGTTCCCTGAGCGGGTGCTGGTCGACGAGCCGGCGCAGCTCGGCGACGAGGTCGTGGTGACGCCCGAGCGCGAGGTCCGCATCGACCCGCTGCTCCAACGTGGCCAGCCGCAACTCCTCCAGACGGGTTGCTTCGGCCTGGGCGAAGGGCTCGTAGACGAAGTCGGCCAGGGCTTCGCCCCGCCACAGCCCCAGCCCCTCCCGCAGCGTGGCTGCCGCGGTCGTGGCATCGCCTGCCGCCAGCTCCCGGCGGCCCTCGTCGGCGAGGCGCTCGAAGCGCAGCGCGTCGACCCGCTCGGGATCCACGGCGAGCAGGTAGCCGGGCTCACGGGTCAGGAGGAGACCGGGCCGGCTCCGGGGCGCCCGTCCCGGCTCCAGGGCCGAGCGGAGATGGGAGACGTAGGTGTTGAGCGTGGCCGCGGCGGTGGCCGGCGGCGTGTCGCCCCACACCACCTCGATGAGCCGGTCCCGGGAGACGATCTGGTTGGCGTGCAGCACCAACTCGGCGAGAAGGGCGCGCTCCTTGGCCGCGCCGATCTCCACCGGACGTCCGGCATCGCACACCTCCAGCATCCCGAGGATGCGAAACTCCAATGACGGCTCCCATGCGCCGGGTGGGCGCCCAGATCCTCCCACGCCGCGTCCTCGGGTTCGCCCTTGTCGCCCTACTAGCGGCGGGATGCGGCTCGGATTCAGGCTCATCCGGGGGTCCTGTGGGCGGGCGGTGGCGGGCGGTCGCCGCCGCGCCGTTGAGCGGCCGGTTCCTGCCGGTGGCGGTGTGGACCGGTGCCGAAGTGCTCGTCTGGGGCGGGGCCGGCTGCCAGGGCGCCTGTGGCGGCCAGGGCATCCGGCACCAGGCCGACGGCGCGGCGTACGACCCCTCGACCGATACCTGGCGGTCGCTCCCGCCGTTGCCCCTCGCCGCCCGGACAGGGGCGCTCGGGGTCTGGAGCGGCCGGGAGCTGATCGTGTGGGGCGGGGTGGTGGGAGACCGGTTCGCCGCCGACGGGGCGGCGTTCGACCCCGCGGCCAACCGGTGGCGACCGCTCCCCCCGTCGCCGCTCGCCGGCCAGTTCACGGTGCCGCCGGGGACGGTCGCTCAGGTCCCGGGTGTGTGGACCGGTAAGGAGATGCTCGTCTGGGGTCAGGGCGCCGGAGTGGAAAGCTCCGACGCCGACCTACCGGCCGGCGCCGCCTACGACCCCGCCGCCGATCGGTGGCGACTGCTGGCGCCCCCTCCCGTTGCGCCGCGCATCGCAGTGCCGGTGTGGACCGGGCAGGAGATGCTGGTGTGGGGAGGCCAGTCGGGCTCGCGCTACTTCGACGACGGGGCCGCCTACGACCCGGCTTCGGACCGGTGGCGGGCGTTGCCGGCGTCGCCACTCGCGGCCCGGTTCACCTTCGCGGTGTGGGCCGGCACCCAGATGCTGGTGTGGGGCGGCGAGTCGTCGAACCAGGCCTTCGGGGACGGGGCCGCCTATGAGCCGGCCTCCGACAGGTGGCAGCCGCTTCCCGGCTCACCGATGGGCGAGCGGCGGGGCTTCGCCCTCATCTGGACCGGCGACGAGATGATCGTCTGGGGTGGGGCTCCCGGCGGCGGCGCCGGCCTGCTCGGCACCGGCGCCGCCTACGCCCCGGCCACCGGTCGGTGGCGTGAGGTCGAACCATGGCTGCCGCGCCTGCTCCCTGTCGCCCTCTGGACCGGGCAGGAGGCGATCGTCTGGGGCGGGATCGCGTCGACCGAGACCGGGCTGCTGGCATCCTCCAGCGAGGGAGTGCGGCTCTGCCTCACCGAGCGATGTCCGAAGCCCTGACCCGCTCCACTCCCGCTCGATCGCCGCTCAACAACCGGGTCCGACGATGCGTGCATGACCACTCAGACCCGCCCAAAGAACGTCCCCGCAACCGACAAGGACCCGCGCCGGCTGGCCCTCCTTCTGTGCGGCCTCGCCCTACCGGTCCTGATCGCCACCTACGCGTTGATCCTGGGCTACTGGGCCCGGCCCCAATCTCCAGGACGTCAACTTCGCATCGACCAGTTCGTCGCCCTTGTCGAGCACGGCCAGGTCGGCTCGGCCACGATCCTTTCCGCCGACGACCGTATCGTCGGCACCTACGGTCGGGGGCAGCGGTACTGGATCGACTTCTCGGGCGGCCACGAGACACTGTTCGCCCGGCTCACGGGTGTGCTCGAGGCGGCCAAGGTGCCCACCAGTGTGCAGGCTCAGCCGCTCAAGGGCGTTGTCCAGCCGCTGAGCACCATGCTGCCGGTGCTGATCCTAGGAGACATCTTGTGATCCTTTTCCTGGCCACGAAGACGGCGAGCCCTCTCGGCACGTTCGGTCGCGCCGGGGCACGGGGCGTCGACGACGCCCAGCAGACGCTCACCTTCGCCGAGGTGGCCGGGGCCGACGAGGCGG
>JBOGHG010000240.1:0-5927 GCA_050744525.1 Acidimicrobiales bacterium
GCGGCGATCTCGTTGAACTTGTCGATCCCGTCCTCTCCACCCTTCATCGACAGGGCGACCAGCCACTGCCCCTGGGGGATCTCGGCCTGGGCCGACGAGACGATCCGGCCGGTGGCCAGCGTCGGTCCCAGACGGAAGACGCCCTCGCCGTCCTGGCCCTGGAGGGTCACCTCTGCGTCGGCCTTGTCGCCATCGCGCGGGGTCAGGGGCACGGGCGCGGGCTCGGCGGCCTCGCCCGGCACGGTGGTGGTGGTGTCCGCGGCTGCGGTCGTGGTGGTCGTGGGCGGGGGCGCGGTCGTGGTGGTCGGCTCCTGGGCGGCACCGGCGCTCTCCCCCAACGGGACGCCCGCAGCGTCCTCCGCCGCCGTCGTGGTCGTGGTCGCGCCCTCGGCGGGCGCGGTCGTGGTGGTGGTCGTGGCCTCGCTCTCGTCGGGCTCGATCACCTCGGCGCCGGTCAGGTCCTGGAGCACCGGACGGAAGCGCAGCTCGGCGGTCTCGCCCACCAACTCGAGCGCCCGGTCGCGGTTCTTGACGCCGGGGAGCTGCACAACGATGTTGTCGCCCTGCCGGGTGATCTCGGGCTCCGCAACGCCCAACGCGTCGACCCGCTGGCGGATGATCTCGAGCGAGGTGTCGAGCTGGTCGCCGCTGGCGTCGCTCGTGGGGGCCAGCACCACCGAGACGCCCCCCTGCAGGTCGAGCCCCAGCTCCGGGCTGCTGCCGGAAACGACGGTTGCCGCGAAGCCGCCGATCGCGACCACCACCATGAACACCAGCGGGAACCAGAGCTTGCGTCGCATGGTGTTCAGGTTGGATCGGTGGGCGTAGCCATGTCACTGCCGGCGGAACGCGTGTCCTGGTTCGGCGGACCGCCGCCCGCCGAGTCGCCGTTGCTCGCGTCCTCCGAGCCGGGGGACGGCTGGGCGCCGGCGTCCACCGTCTCGACGCGACGCAGGACCGCCTGCCGGGCCACCCGCAGCTCGACACCGGGGGCCACCTCCAACAACAGGTCCTCGGCGCCGAGCTCGGTGATGCGCCCGTGGATCCCTGCGGTGAGGACCACCTCGGCGCCCTCCTCCAGCCCGGCGACAAGCTGCTGGTGAGCTCGTACCCGCCGCTGCTGGGGGAGGATGAAGAACACCCACAGCAGCACGAATGTGACGGCGAGGACGATCAACGCTTGCATAGGCAGCCGGTTGAGGTTAGCCGGTGCCCCCGGGCGACTCCCCATCGCCGCCGCCGAGAATGGCCCGGTCGGGCCAGTGCTCGGCCAGCTCGGCCCGCAGTGCGGCCAGCGAGCCTGCGGCGATCGCCCGCCGGACCCGCCGCACCAGCTCGAGGGTCCAGTGCACGTTGTGGATGGTGAGCAGGCGGGGCGCGGTGGGCTCGTCGACCGACAGCAGGTGGCGGAGGTAGCCCCGCGACCAACGGGCGCACACGGGGCAGGCGCACGCGTCGTCGATCGGTCCCGTGTCGGCCGCGAAGCGCCGATTCCGCAGGTTGAGGCGCCCGGTCGAGGTCAGCATCGTGCCGTGACGCCCCAGCCGGGTGGGCAGGACGCAGTCGAACATGTCGACGCCGAGACCCACCACGTCCACGATCCCCAGGGGATCGCCCAGTCCCATGAAGTAGCGGGGCCGGTCCTCGGGCAGGCCCACCAGGGCCGCGGTCAAGGCCGCGAGCATCTCGGAACGGTCCTCCCCCACCGACAACCCGCCCACCGCATAGCCATCGAACCCCATGGCCACCGTCCGCGCCGCGCTCTCGGCCCGCAGGCCCGCGTCGACGCCCCCCTGGACGATCCCGAACTGGCTGAGGTCCGGGCGTTCGTGGGCGAGGAAGGTCTTGCGGGCCCGCTCCGCCCACAGCGCGGTCCGGTCCACCGCCGAGCGGATCACCCCCGGTGGCGACGGCAGTGGCGGACAGACGTCCAGCACCATCTGGATGTCGCTGCCGAGGAGCACCTGCGCGTCGACGACGCCCTCCGGGGTGAGGTGGTGCGGGCTGCCGTCGTACGTGGAGGCGAAGGTGGCCCCCTGGTCGTCGACCTGCGGCCCGAGCGAGAACACCTGGTAGCCGCCCGAGTCCGTCAGGACGTGGCCGCGCCAGCCCGCGAAGCCGTGGAGCCCGCCGTGTCGGGCGACGACCTCGGTGCCCGGCCGCAGCATCAGGTGGTACGTGTTGCCGAGGATCACCTCGGCCCCGAGGGCCTCGAGGTCGGCCGACGAAAGCGTGCGCACCGCCCCGCGGGTCCCCACGGGCATGAAGCACGGCGTCCGGAACGTGCCGCGGGCGGTGGCGACGGTGCCGGTGCGGGCGCCCCCACTGCGGGCGTCGATGGCGAAGTCGAGGGCCACGTGGCGCCTACAGGCTCCGGTCCAGGAGCATCGCGTCGCCGAAGGAGAGGAACCGATAGCCGGCCGCGAGGGCATCGGCGTAGAGGTCGCGCCACCGGGGACCGACGAACGCGTCGACCAGCACCAGCAGCGACGAGCGGGGCAGGTGGAAGTTGGTCAGGAGCACGTCGACCACGCGCCAGCGCCAGGGACGGTGGATGAACAGCTCGGTCCGCCCCTCGAGCTGGCCCGAGAGCGCAGCCGACTCCAGCGCCCTCACGGTGGTCGTCCCCACCGCCACGACCCGCCCACCGGCGGCCCGGGCGGCCTCGCACGCCTCCAGGGCGCGGGCGCTCACCTGGTAGCGCTCCGCGTGCATGTGGTGGTCCTCGACCTTCCCGGCGGAGATCGGGCGGAACGTGCCCATCCCCACCACCAGGTCCACCATCTCGATGCGCGCGCCCGCGGCCCGGCAGCCGTCGAGGACGGCCGGGGTGAGGTGGAGCCCGGCCGTGGGGGCCGCCACCGAGCCGGGCCGATCGGCGAACACCGTCTGGTAGCGCCCGGGATCGGCCAGCGGATTGGTGATGTAGGGCGGGAGCGGCACCACGCCGTGGCGCTCCAGGGCCGCCAGCTCGTCGACGGCGTCCCCCGTCCGCAGCTCGACCAGCCTGGTGCCCTCCCCCGGTCCCGGACCCCCGAAGCGCACTCCCAGGTCGGCCGCGGCGGCCAGCTCGGTCCCCGGCGCCACCCTGCGGCTGGGGCGGACCAGCGCCTCCCACTCGCCGCCGGGGAGCCGTTCCAGGAGCAGCACCTCCACGGCTCCGCCGGTCGGCTTGTGGAGCCGCAGCCGGGCCGGCAGCACTCGGGTCCTGTTGACCACCACCACGTCGCCGGCGCGGATGAACGCCGGTAGGTCGGCGACCGTGCGGTGCTCGGGGGCCTGACCCGGCCCCCGGTCCACCAGCAGCCGGGCACGATCACGGGGTTCGATCGGGGTCTGGGCGATCGAGCCCTCGGGCAGCTCGTAGGCGAAGTCGGCCACGTCCATGGGGTGTGGCAACGCTACCGGCGCCCTGGTTGGTGATCAGCCCCCGAACAGCGTCGGCGCGGCGCCCGTCGGACCGGCGGACGGCGGCGGCGCCAGGCCCAGGTGCTCCCAGGCCGCCGGCAGCGCCACCCGTCCGCGGGGGGTGCGCATGATCAGGCCCTGCTGGATGAGGAACGGCTCGTACACGTCCTCGACCGTCTCGGTCTGCTCCCCCACGCTGATGGCGAGGGTGGACAACCCCACCGGCCCCCCGCCGAAGCGCTCGCACACGGCCGCCAGCAGCGCCCGGTCGACCTTGTCGAGGCCCCGCGCGTCGACGCCGAACAGGGCCAGACCCTCCTCGGCCGTGCGCCGGTCGACCGAGCCGTCGTCCCGGACCTCGGAGAAGTCACGCACGCGCCGGAGCAGGCGGTTGGCGATCCGGGGCGTGCCCCGGGCACGGCGGGCGATCTCGGCGCAGCCCGCGTCGTCGATTGCCACGTGCAGGATCCCGGCGGTCCGCCGGACGATCGCCTCCAGGTCGGCGGCGGTGTAGTAGTCGAGCCGGGCCACCAGGCCGAAACGGTCGCGCAGCGGGCCGGTGATCGAACCCGTGCGGGTCGTGGCGCCCACCAGCGTGAAGCGCGGCAGGTCGAGGCGTATCGCCCGGGCGGCCGGGCCCTTGCCCAGCACGATGTCGACCTGAAAGTCCTCCATCGCCGGGTAGAGGACCTCCTCGACCGGGCGGGGCAGGCGGTGGATCTCGTCGACGAACAACACGTCGCCGTGGTCGAGCTGCGTGATGATCGCCGCCAGGTCGCCTGCGCGCTCGAGCGCCGGGCCGGAGGTGGCCTGTAGGTGGGCGTCGAGCTCGTTGGCGATGATCGTAGCCAGGGTGGTCTTTCCCAGCCCCGGGGGGCCGGAGAACAACAGGTGGTCGGGGGCCTGGCCCCGACGGCGGGCGGCCTCGAGCACGATGTCGAGGTGGGCTTTGAGCTCGGTCTGGCCCACGAACTCCGCCAGGCGGCGCGGCCGCAGGCCGCTCTCGGCCGCCGCCTCGTCGGGCTGGGACTCGGGGTCGAGCAGCTCCTCGCGCACGGCTAGCCCCCCAACCCCTGGCGCGCCGACGCCAGTCGTTGGAGCGCCTGGCGCAGGAGCTGCGGGGCGTCACCGTCGTCGGACAGCTCGGCGGTGGCGCCGTGGATCTCCTCGGCCGAGTAGCCGAGCCCGGCCAGGGCCTCCCGCACGTCGGACCGCACCGACGGCTGGTGGGGGGCGCCGGCGCCGTTGGCGTTGGGCTCGTGTCGCAGGCCGACGGCGACCCGGGGGTCGGTCTCGGGAACGTGCAGGCGCGACTTGAGCTCGACCAGCAGGCGGGCCGCAGTCTTCTTGCCCACGCCCGGGACCAGGCACAGGGCGCCGACGTCGTCCTCGGCAAGGATGCGGGCCAGCGCCAGCGGATCGTGGACCGACAGGATCGCCAGCGCTAGCGAGGGGCCTACCCCGTGGGCACCGAGCAGCGCCCCGAACGTGATCCGCTCGTCGCGGCCGCCGAACCCGTAGAGCGTGTGGGCTTCCTCCCGCACGTGATGGTGCACCCACACGAACACCTCGTCGCCGACGTCGCCCAGGGCCACCGCCGTGGTGGGTGCGACGGTCACGCGGTAGCCCATGCCGCCGACCTCGACGAGCACTTCGGCCGCGGCCCCGTCGGCGGTCCCCCGGTCGAGCAACCGCCCCCGCAACGACCCGATCATGGCCGTCCCCCCGAGCGTGCCGGCACCGCCTGGGCGGCCGGGGCCCCGACCCGCTCGCGCAGCGGGGCGTGGGCCAGGTGGCACAGCGCCACCGCCACCGCATCGGCGGCGTCGACCGGGCGCAGCGGGGTGGCGATGCCGAGCAGGGTCTGCACCATGCGCTCCATCTGGCGCTTGTCGGCCGCGCCGTGGCCGGCGATCGTCTGCTTGACCCGATTGGGCGAGTACTCGACGACCCGGCACCCCGCCGCCACCCCCTCGACCATGGCCACCCCGGCCGCCTGAGCCACCGGGATCGCCGTGCGGGCGTTGGCCTGGAACAGCACCCGCTCGATGGCCACCACCGCGGGCCGGTGCTCCCCGAGCAGGCTGCGCAGGTCGGCCTGCAGGGCGGCCAGGCGCTGGGGGACGTCCGAGCCGGGATCGGTGCGCAGGACGCCGGCCGCCACCGCCCGGGATCGACCGCGCCCGAGGCGCTCCACCACGCCGTAGCCGCACCGCGACAGGCCGGGATCGATGCCGAGCACGAACACGAGTTCGGAAGCTAGCCGACCCGCGCCTCCGCCAGGTGGATGCCCTACGGACTATGCCGATGCGGTGCGAACCGCCTCGACCACCTCGTCGGTGGGTCGGAACCAGAGGCCGGCGACCGCCCGGTGGGCGTAGCGGACCGTGCTCTGGAGGTCCACCACGAAGATCGAGCGCCGGTAGAACCCGACCGGCCCCAGGATCCCGTAGGCCTGGCCCACCGCCTTGTCGCCATCGGCCAGCAGCGGGAAGGCGAACCCGCCCTGGTTGGCGCTG
>JBOGHG010000241.1:0-5925 GCA_050744525.1 Acidimicrobiales bacterium
GTCGTCGTCTACGACGGCGCGTTCGGGACCTACATACAAGAGCTGGGGCTGACGGCCGACGACTTCGGCGGCCCGCACCTCGAGGGCTGCAACGAGATCCTGGCGGTCACCCGGCCGGACGTCATCGCCGGGATGCACGAGGCACACTTCCGCGCCGGGGCCGACGTCGTGGAGACCGCCAGCTTCGGCGGCTTCGCCGTCCCCCTCGGCGAGTACGGGATCCCCGAGCGGGCCCACGAGATCAGCCTCGCCTCGGCCCGCATCGCGCGTGAGGTCGCCGACGGCCACGGTGGATTGGTCGCCGGGTCGATGGGCCCCGGCACCAAGTCGCCGTCGCTCGGGCAGATCGCCTTCGCGGAGCTGCGGGACGCCTACGAGGTCATGGCGCGCGGCCTCATCGAGGGCGGCTCCGACCTGCTCATCTGCGAGACCCACTTCGACCTCCTGGCCGCCAAGGCGGCCGTCATCGGCGCCCGGCGGGCCATGGCGGCGGAGGGCCGGCGGGTGCCCATCCAGCTCCAGGTGACGATGGAGCAGACGGGCACCATGCTGCTCGGCACCGAGATCGCCGCCGCCCTGGCCAGCCTCGGGGCGCTCAGGCCCGATGTCTTCGGGCTCAACTGCGCCACCGGTCCCGCGGAGATGCACGAGCACCTGCGCCACCTGGCCGCCAGCGCCTCCATGCCCATCTCCTGTCTCCCCAACATGGGCCTGCCGTCGGTCGTCGACGGCAAGATGCACTACGACCTGACCCCCGAGCAGCTCGTCGACTACCAGACGCGGTTCGTCACCGAGTTGGGCGTGCGGGTGGTGGGCGGCTGCTGCGGGTCGACACCGGAGCACATCCGCCAACTGGCGGCCGCCGTCAAGGACCTCGCGCCCGCCCGGCGCAACCCGAAGCCAGAGCCGGCGGCGGCGTCCATGTTCAGCATGGTGCCGTTCCACCAGGACGCCAGCTTCCTCATCATTGGCGAGCGCACCAACGCCAACGGATCCAAGAAGTTCCGCGACACGATGCTGGCGGGCGACTGGGACTCGTGCGTCCGCATCGCCCGCGATCAGGAGCGCGAGGGCGCCCACGTGCTCGACGTCTGCGTCGACTACGTCGGGCGAGACGGCACGCTCGACATGGACCAGCTGGCCAGCCGTTTCTCCACCCAGGTCACGGTGCCGCTCGTGCTGGACTCGACCGAGCCGCCGGTCATCGAGGCCGGGCTGCAACGGCTGGGCGGCCGGGCGATCCTCAACTCCGCCAACCTCGAGGACGGCGACGGTGAGGGCAACCGCTTCGACCGGGTCTGCCGCCTTGCACAGACCTACGGCGCCGCCGCGGTCTGCATGCTGATCGACGAGCAGGGCCAGGCGCGCGACGTCGAGTGGAAGATGCGGGTCGCACATCGCATCCACGACCTGGCGACCGAGCGCTACGGGCTCGACCCGGGGGACCTGATCTTCGACGCGCTCACGTTCCCGCTGTCGACCGGCGACGAGGACCTCCGCCAGGACGCGATGCACACGATCGAGGCGATAAGACGCATCAAGGCCGAGCTGCCCGGGGTGTTCACCACGCTCGGCGTGTCCAACGTGAGCTTCGGCCTGTCGCCCGCCGCCCGCCACGTCCTCAACTCGGTGTTCCTCCACGAGTGCGTCGAGGCCGGGCTCGACTCGGCGATCGTGCACGCGGCGCGCATCATGCCGCTCAACAAGATCCCCGAGGACCAGGTCAAGGTCTGCCTCGACCTCATCTACGACCGCCGCGACCCGGCGACCGGGTACGACCCGCTGGCGACCCTGCTCGACGTGTTCGCCGACGTAACCGTGGCCAAGCAGACCAAGGAGGACCGCTCGGGCTGGCCGGTCGAGGAGCGCCTCAAGTCCCGGATCATCGACGGCGACCGCGACGGGCTCACCGCCGACCTCGACGAGGCCATGGCGCAGGGCACGCCGGCCCTCGACATCATCAACGACGTTCTCCTCGCGGGGATGAAGGTGGTCGGCGACCTGTTCGGCTCGGGCCAGATGCAGCTGCCGTTCGTGCTGCAGTCGGCCGAGACGATGAAGGCCGCGGTGGCCCATCTGGAGCCCCACATGGACAGGGTCGAGGGCGACTCGGGCAAGGGCCGCATCGTGCTCGCCACCGTGAAGGGCGACGTGCACGACATCGGCAAGAACCTGGTCGACATCATCCTCACCAACAACGGCTACGAGGTGCACAACCTCGGCATCAAGATCGGCATCGCCGACATGGTCGAGAAGGCCCTGGAGGTGAGGGCCGACGCCATCGGCATGTCGGGCCTGCTGGTGAAGTCGACGCTCATCATGCGCGACAACCTCGAGGAGCTGAACCAGCGGGAGCTGGCCGACATCCCCGTGCTCCTGGGTGGCGCAGCGCTCACCCGCAGCTACGTCGAGCGTGACCTGCGCGACGTCTACGAGGGCCGCGTGTTCTACGGCAAGGACGCGTTCGAGGGCCTGCACGTCATGGATCGCCTGGGTGCGATCAGGCGGGGGGCGGAGGCCGACGATCCCGAGTGGGGCCGGGTGCCGTCGGAATCCCGCGTGCCGTCGCGGGCGTCGCTGGGACTGAAGGAGAAGGGCGAGGGCGACGGCGACGTGCCGAGCCGGTCGCCGGACGTGGTGACCGACAACCCGGTGTTCACGCCGCCGTTCCTCGGCTCGCGCATCGTCAAGGGACTGTCGATCGACGAGATCGCCGGCTACCTCAACGAGACGGCGCTGTTCCGCAACCAGTGGCAGTTCCGCCCCGGGCCCCGGTCCGACGGCGCCACCGAGAGCGACGACGAGTTCAAGGCCCGCATCCGGCCGGCGCTGCGCGACGAGCTCGCCAAGGCCAAGGCCGACGGCCTCCTCATCCCCCAGGTGGTCTACGGCTACTTCCCGGCCAACGGTGACGGCAACGACCTGGTCATCTGGAGCGACGAGGGACGGACGCAGGAACGGGCCCGGTTCTCGTACCCACGCCAGACCAAGGCGCCCTACTACTGCATCGCCGACTTCCTCCGTCCGATCGACGGCGGTGAGGTCGACTATGCCGGCTTCTCCATCGTGACCATGGGCCCGGCGGTGTCGGAGCGCACGGCCAAGTTGTTCGCCGACGACCGTTACCGGGAGTACCTCCTGCTCCACGGCCTCGGCGTCGAGATGGCCGAGGCGCTGGCCGAGTACTGGCATCGGCGCATGCGGGAGGAGTGGGGCTTCGCCGACGAGGACGGGCCCACGCTCACCGGCCTGTTCCGCCAGCAGTACCGGGGCGGGCGCTACTCCTGGGGCTACCCCGCCTGCCCGGACCTCGAGGACAACGAGAAGGTGCTGCACCTGCTCGAAGGCGAGCGCATCGGGCTGGAGTGCAACGAGGAGACCGGCTTCCAGTACCAGCCCGAGCAGACCACGTCGGCCATCGTCTGCCACCACCCCCAGGCCAAGTACTTCGTGGCCCGCTGACCGGCCGCGCCGCAGCCCTCACGCAGCGTGCACCGGCCGGCGGCCGTTCATCGGCCCGGTCGCGCGGGGCAGACTCAACACGAAGGGTGGTATTGCGTCTCTGAACGTAGCGGAGTTAAGTATTTGGTAGATGTCTGCACGGTCCGCAGTCGCAGGAACGGCCACCGTAGGGGTTCTGGTCGGCGTGCTGGGCAGCCCCGCCCTGGTCGACGCGGCCCAGGATCTCGCCGAACGTCACCGCGTTCCACTCACTGCCGCGACGTTCACCGACGTTCCCAATTGGGACGTCTTCGACAGGGGCACAACGGCCGAGGTTGTCTGGGGCGTAGTGCTCAAGCTGGTCGTGCTGCTCGTCGTGGTCGGTCTGCTCACCGCGCTCGCCGGTCGCGCCTCGCACGGGGCCGCGTTCCTCGCCGGTTGGGGAAGCCTGGTCGTGGCCGCCGGGATGGCCGGGGCGGTGGACTTCGCCTACCGCGACGCCGTGGTCGGTGCCGCTCCGAACCCGTTCGGCGTCAGCTACTTCGACAACCTGCTGGGCGCAGCCAACGTGGGCGCCGGCTTCGGGCTGTGGACGGGCTGGTTGGTCGGCGCGGCCGTGGCGGTCGCAGCCAGCTTGCGCACCCGGGCCGTGCTGGCCCCCCGGGTGGCGACCGGTCCCATCGCCCGCTCGCCCGGCCGCGAGCCGATCACGCCGCCCGCGCCGTGGTGGGCCGCCGACGCCTCGCCGTCGTCACCGCTGGCGTACGACGCGGCCTCGGTGTTCCCCCAGGTGCCGCGGGAGGGCCCGCCGACGGGCGACGCCGGGGCCCGGGCCGGCGGTGCCAGGGGCGACCTCGACCTCAACTCCACGCTTGCCACGCCCCTCGCTCGGGTCGGCGACAACGTCGATGGCACCCGCCCCATCCCCGAGGTGGATGCGACCACACCCAGCGCGGCGGTGACCGACCCGACTGAGGTCAACCCGGCGCTGGCCAACCCCACCGTCGACCCGGGCTAGCGCCCGGGCGCTAGCCGGCGACGAAGCTCAGCCGAACGCGGCGCCCCGGGTTGTCGCCGTTGGTGTCCACCAGCACGATCGATTGCCAGGTGCCGAGCGCGGGGCGCCCCCGGAGCACCGGGACCGTGACGCTGGGGGCGATGATCGCCGGCAGCAGGTGATCGGCGCCGTGACCGACCGAGCCGTGCCGGTGCCGCCAGCGGTCGTCACGGGGGAGGATCTCGCCGACCACCGCCAACAGGTCGTCCTCGCTCCCGGCGCCGGTCTCGATAATGGCGAGCCCGGCCGTGACGTGGGGCACGAAGACCGAGACCAACCCGTCGCCCCGGTCGCGGCAGAACCCGGCCACCTCGGCCGTGATATCGACGACTGCGGGGCGCGTGCCGGTGCGTACGGTCAGCTCGGTCGACTCCATGCCGGCCGACCGTAGGCCGTGCCACCCGCACGGGTGGGTCAGAGCTTGGCCGGGTCGGGCAGGTTCTGCGCGAGCGTGAGCGTGCCGGCGAACAGGTCACCGTGGTCCTCCACCCGGGCGACCACGTCCGCCGCCTCGAACGACAGCGGCTGGCCGTCGGCGGCCGCCTCGACCTCCTCCCAGCTGACCGGCGTGGACACGGTGGGGCGGGGGCGGGCCCGGAGCGAGTAGACGGCCACGGTCGTCTTGTGGCGGCTGTTCTGGCTCCAGTCCACGAACACCTTGCCCGGGCGCAGCGACTTGCGCATGTTGGACACCACGGCGTCGGGGTGGGCCCGCTCCAGCAACTGGGCCACCGCCTGGGCGAACCGGGAGGCCCGCTCATGGGTGTGCGGCCGGTTGAGCGGCACGTAGACCTGCAGGCCCTTCGAGCCCGACGTCTTCGGGAAGCCCTCCAGGCCGAGGCCCTCGACCACGTGGCGCACGTCGAGCGCCACGTCGGCGCACTCCGGTATCGCCGCCGGCGCCCCCGGGTCCAGGTCGAACACGCACATCGTCGGGCTGTCGATGTCCACGCCCTGGGCCATGGGGGCGTGGATCTCGAGCGCCGCCATGTTGGCGGCCCACACGAGCGCGGGCGGCGAATCGAGGCAGCAGTAGTGGATGCTGCCGTTGCGGTCGCCCGGCCCGAGGACCGTGCCCAGCCATCCTGGCCGGTGCGACGGGCAGCGCTTCTCGAAGAACGACCCGGCGTCCACCCCGTCGGGGAACCGCCGGAGCGTCACCCCCCGGTCGTCGAGGTGCGGCACCATCGTCGGCGCGATCCGGGCGTAGTACTCGATGACCTCGGCCTTGGTGGTGCCCGCATCGGGATAGAGCACCTTGTCGAGGTTGGACAGGGTGAGCCTGCGGCCCCCGACCTCAACGGTGGCGGACCGCCCCACGGTGCGTTCCTAGGCGGACTTGCGCCGCGGCGTCGCCTTGGTCGACTTCGTCGCCTTGCCGGCCTTCGATGACTTCGTGGCCTTCGCCGCCTTGGTCGAGCGGCGCG
>JBOGHG010000242.1:0-5918 GCA_050744525.1 Acidimicrobiales bacterium
GCCCCCGCCACCACCGAAAGTCTCAGGTCAGGCCCTTTTCCGAGTCATCGGGGAGGGCCTCTCTGGCGTCTCAGGGGCGGATTTCTACACCGTTTCTACACCGCGGCGTGGGACGCGCTGCGACGGACCGGTCCGAGACGCCACGCGACGGGAGAAGCTCCTCCCGCGCCGGATAGATCGCAGACCCTGCCGACCACGCGTCGGCTGCCTCGACGGGCCGACCCTCGACCTTCGGGTTGGTGGCCGGTATCGCGCGGCCAGCATCGCTGCGTCCCGTCAGGCGCCCTGGGGCCGGCCTCCGCAGTTACGTGGCGTCTCTTCGGATTCGAGTTCGAAGGAGCGCGCAGATGCGTGGAGGTATCCAGAAGAAGGGCAAGAACTACTACGCCGTCATCTACGACGGCATCGACCCTGGCACCGGTCGCAAGATTCGGCGGTGGGTTCCGGCGGGCACCCGCCGGGCCGACGCCGAGAAGGTCCTGGCCGACGTGATCCGGCGCAAGTACGACGGCGAACCCGTCCCCACCGAGTTCGCGCAGTACGGCTGCACGAAGCGGGCGGCTACGAGTCGCGTGATCGGTACTTCGAGCAGTTCGAGCGTGTCACGCGGGACATGCCCGAGTACTACGTCTCGCCCGGTTCTCCTACGTTCATGAGTTCGCGTACCACGCCTTGGCGGTGAGCGATCAGCGGGTGGCGATGCGGCTCAGCACCGTCGGCGGGTCGTTCGAGGGCTGGAGCATCGACGACTTGATCGACATGCTCACGGGCGCGATCACCGCCCCAGTCCACTCTCGCTGGGTCGCGTCGCGCCGGCGTACGAGAAATCTTCACGCCCGATGTCGAGGATCGGCTCCCGGCTCCGACTGATGGGGTGCAGCGGCCCACCGGGGCCGCCGACGGGAGGTGCGAGATGACCAAGGTGACGGCGCAGATGTCGGTGTCCCTCGATGGGTTCTACGCCGGGCCGACGGACCCGAAGGACCCCGGCGACATGGCGGGCTGGATGGACGGGCCAGAGGCGCCCGGGTTCTTCCGGGTCACGCGCTGGGTCGTGGACGCGGCCGGCTGGCGGGAGCGGCAGGGCTACGCGGGCGGCGAGCAGTCGATCGACTCGGAGATCATCGAGGAGACGTTCGCCGCGGCCGGCGCGTACGTGATGGGCCGGCGCATGTTCGACGCCGGCGAGGTGCCGTGGGGCGACGAGCCGCCGTTCCGGGCGCCGGTGTTCGTCGTGACCCACCGGCCCCGCGAGGTGCTCGAGCGCAAGGGCGGCACGTCGTTCACGTTCGTGACCGAGGGCGTGGAGCAGGCGATCCAGCTCGCCCGGGCGGCCGCCGACGGCAAGAACGTTGCCGTGGCGGGCGGGGGCACGCTGCTGCGCCAGGTGATCCAGGCCGGGCTCCTGGACGAGCTGGAGCTCCACATCGTGCCGGTGCTGCTCGGGGACGGGCTGCGCCTGTTCGACGCCGGCCTCGGCCTGGCGGACGACGAGGGGATCGAGCTGACCCCGCTTCGTGTGGTCGACACACCGAAGCTCACGCACATCCGCTACGCGGTCAACGGTCGTGCCAGGCTCGAACTCGACAACCGCGGCCGCGACGAGGACTGAGGAGCGTCATGAAGTACATGCTGTTGATCTACGGCAACGAAGAGCAGTGGTCGTCGGTCGATCCGGACCTCATGGCCGAGGTCATCCGCGAGACCGACACCCTCAACCAGGCGCTGTTCGAATCGGGGGAGCTGGTCGGCGGCTACGGCGTGGCCGACCAGGCCGACGCCAAGGTCGTGCGGGTCACGGACGGCGTGCCGGCGGTGACCGACGGGCCCTACGCCGAGGCCAAGGAGTACCTCGGCAGCTTCACGATCGTCGACTGCGACAACCTGGAGCGCGCCCTCGAGATCGCTTCCCAGAACCCGGCGTCCCGCTACTGGGGCGTGGAGGTGAAGGCGCTGCTCCACGAAGCCGACGTGGGGTGACGACGACGGAGCCCCACGACTGGCAGGTCGTCCGGCGTCTGGGCCCCGAGGTCCTCGGCACGCTGGTGCGCCGCTACGGGCACTTCGATCTGTGCGAGGACGCGGTACAGGAGGCGTTGCTCGCCGCGGCGCGCCAATGGCCGGTCGAGGGTTGGCCGGCCAGCCCCAAGGCGTGGTTGCTGACCGTGGCGTCGCGCCGCCTCACCGATGCGCTCCGCAGCGACGAGGCCCGCCGCCGGCGCGAGGAGGCCGACGTGGCGATGACGCCGGTGCCGGACGTCGAAGCCGGCCCGTCGGGCGACGACACGTTGACGCTGTTGTTCCTCTGCTGCCACCCGGCGCTGTCGCCGGCGTCGCAGCTGGCGCTGACGCTGCGGGCTGTAGGCGGTCTCACCACGGCCGAGATCGCCCGCGCCTTCCTGGTGCCCGAGGCGACCATGGCTCAACGCATCAGCCGGGCCAAGCAGCGCATCAAGTCAGCCGGGGTGACGTTCCGCCTACCGTCGGAGGCCGAGTTCGACGACCGGCTGCGCGTCGTTCTCCATGTCCTGTACCTGATCTTCAACGAGGGCTACACCGCCACATCGGGCACGAACCTGGCGCGTGACGAGCTCTCCGCCGAGGCGATCCGCCTGACCCGCAGCGTGCTGCGTCTCGTCCCCGACGACGGCGAGGTCGCCGGGCTACTGGCACTCATGCTGCTCACCGAGGCCCGGCGGCCGGCCCGCACCGCACCCGACGGCGCACTCGTTCCGCTCGACGAGCAGGATCGCACGCGGTGGGACGCCAGCGCGATCGCCGAAGGTGTCGCGCTGGTCAGCGGCGCGCTGGTGAGCAAGCCGCTGGGTCCGTACCAGGTGCAGGCCGCCATCGCTGCCGTCCACGACGAGGCCGCCCGCGCCGAGGACACCGACTGGCCCCAGATCCTCGCCCTCTACGTCGTGCTCGAGCGGCTGGCGCCGAACCCGGTGGTCACGCTCAACCGGGCCGTGGCACTCGCCATGGTGCACGGTCCGCGTGCCGGTCTCGATCTGGTCGACACGCTCTCGGCCGACGATCGTGTGGCGGCGTCGCATCACTTCGATTCCGTTCGGGCCCATCTGCTGGAACTGGCCGGTGATCACGCCGCCGCCCTGGCCGCCTACCAGCTGGCGGCCCGCCGCACACGCAGCCTTCCCGAGCGCCAGCACCTCCTCCGCCGCGCGTCCCGGTTGTCCTTGGCGCGTCAAGGGCCGAACGCCTCTACCTGACGTCTGGGCGGTTCGGTAGAGAGGGCTTGAGACCGGCCTCGAGCCCGGGGAGGGTGGGGCGCCGAGTCGTGGCGCCCGCGAGGGGAGGCGTCATGAGAACGACTGCACGGTCGGCATCGGTGATCGGTCTTGCCGACGAGCGCCAGCGATCACGAGATCGCCGGGACCAAAGCGGCGGTGCTGGCCCGGCTGTGGGCCGAGGGGCTACCGGTACCCGACGGCGTGGTCCTGACCGTGGAGGTGTGCCGTTCACTCGCCCGTGGTGGGCGCGGCGAGCGGACGCGGGCCGCGGCGGCAGCGGTCCAGTGCCTCGGTGACGTGCCGGTTGCGGTGCGGTCGTCGGCGGTCGTCGAGGATCTCCCCGACGCGTCGTTCGCGGGCCAATACGAGACGGTGGTCGGGGCGCGCGGTGTCGAGGAGATCGCCGATGCGATCGAGGCCTGCCTTGCGTCCGGACGGGCGGCACGTGTTCGGACCTACACGGCGATGAGGGGAGCTGCCCGAGCCGCCGGTGCTCGACATTCCGAGCGAGGGCTTCTGGACGAATGATGACGCGCACTATCCGGCCCCGCTCACGCCATTCGGTGCATCGGTGTCCCTCCCGACGGTCGAGCACGGGATGCGGGCCATGATCGACGAGTTCGGGCTGCCCTTCGAGCGGGATGTACCAGCGTGTCCTCGGTGGGGAGGTGTGTACACGCGGGTCGTCCCTCCGGGGGGCAAGGACCGGCCCCCGCCCCCGTGGTGGGTGCTCGCGGTCGTCACCCGGCTCGTCCCCGAGATGCGCCGTCGGGAGAGGAAGGCCCGCAGGGCGCTCGGGACGGCCCGGGCGGAGCAGCTGCTCGCCCAGTGGTCGACGTGGCGTGCCGGCTTCCTGGACGAGGTCTCCGCCCTGCGCGCCATCCCCTATCGACCGGGCCTTCGAGGTGTTCGTCGAACGGTTCGGCGACTTCAAGCCCAAAGAGCACAACATGCTCGGCGCCGAGATCGTCGAGACCCGCTTCGAGCCCGAGGTCGGCGGCCATATCTACGACCGAGCCGCGGATGGCAGCGAGTGCCGCGGGGCCCGCGTCCTCGCGTACGAGCCGCCCGACCGGGTCGTGTTCAGCTGGGACATCAGCCCCTCTTGGCAGCTCGAGACCGATCCCGACAATGCCAGCCAGGTCGAGGTCCGGTTTACCGCGGAGACCCCGACTCGCACCCGCGTCGATCTCGAGCACCGCAACCTCGAACGCCACGGCCCGGGCTGGGAGGGTGTTCGCGACAGCATGGCCGACAACGGTTCGTTCCCCCCGATCCGGCCGGCCCAAGCGTGCGCACTGTCGGCGCCCCCGATCACGCTGGTCGTCGCCAGCTGCGCACCTCGCGAGAGCCGGGTCCTCCACCTCCGCGCTCGTTGAGGACCGCTCCGGTTCGGATAGGGTCGCCGCGGGTAGCCGCCGCGCCAGCGTGTCACGGTGGCGCCCGGTGCAGCTGAAGGGGGGCGAATGGAGCAGGCGACGATCGTTTCTGCGGACGGGACCGAGCTCGCAGCTCGCTCATCCGGCCAGGGTTCGCCGATGGTCCTTGTGCACGGGGCGGTTGCCGACATCGACGACTTCGCGATGGTGGAGCCCCTGTTCGCCGAACAGCACAACGTGTGGGTGTACTCGCGGCGGGGACGTGGTGAGAGCAACGACGGCGATGACTACAGCGTCGGGCGAGAGATCGAGGACGTGCAGGCCGTGCTCGACGCCGCAGGCGGCGACGCGCATCTCGTGGGCCATTCCTTCGGCGCCTACTACGCGCTGCTCGCTGCACCTCGCGCTCGGTTGCGCTCATTGGTGTTGTACGAGCCGCCACTCCACGTCGACGACCTCGATCCGGCGTGGCTCGACGACGTGGAGACGGCACTCGAGCAGGGTGATGCCGATCGCGCGCTCGAGACCTTCCTCCCAGTGGCCGGCGTCACCGCGCAGGAGGTCGAGGCAGCCCGCTCGTTGCCACCTGTCTGGGCCGCGCTGAGGGATGGAGCCCGCACCTTCCCCCGCGAGGCGACGGCGCTGCGCCGCGACGGCGCGCAGATGCTGCGAGAAGCAGGCCCACCACAGGTGCCGACGATGTACCTGTACGGCGAGGAGGAGGACGCGCCCGTGTACCCCACCCTCGACGAGGTGACCGAGCTCCTGCCGACCGCGGAGCTGCACGGGTTGAGTGGGCAGCGGCACCTCGCCTACACCTTCGAGCCCGACGCGTTCGCGGACGCGGTGCTGCGCTTCACACGCGCGGTCGACACCTGACGGGGGTCGATAGTTCGCCTGTCCCCTCCGTGCGTCACAGTCTTCGCGGTCGTGCCGCCCAGGTGAACGGGAGGTGAGGTTGTCGACCTTCGGTCGGGTCCGTGGCGCCGACTTCACGCTGTTGGCGACCTTCGACCGTCCGCACTTCACGCTCGTCCTCGCCGACCTCAGCGAGCTCACTCTCACCCGCCTCGACCGCTGCTTTGACGACCGATCCCGAACCCGGGCAGAGCGCCCGGCCGGTAGCGTTGCGATGACCGAAGGAAGGCACCGCGTGGCCGCCACGTACGACCTCGCCGTCGACTTCATGGACATGACCAACGACCTGCGATTGTGGGCGCGCCCCGCGCATCTGCGCCCCCGCTTCGAGCCCTCGGTCAGGCGCCATGTCGTCGTCGGCGACGAGGAC
>JBOGHG010000243.1:0-5856 GCA_050744525.1 Acidimicrobiales bacterium
AGTGCGCCGACCGCACGTACTGGACGTCGCCGGAAGTCTCGCCCTTGCGCCACACCTCGCGGCGGCTGCGGCTCCAGAACACGGTCCGGCCCTCCGCCAGCGTGAGCCGGAGGGTCTCCGCGGTCATCCACGCCATCATCAGAACCTGGCCCGATGCGTGATCCTGCACGATGGCGGGCACGAGACCGTCGGCGTTGTACCGCACGTGCGCCAACTGCTCGTCGGTCGCCTCGATCGACGTCGCAGGGGGCGTGGCGGGCACCCGGCCATGGTACGGCCCGGCCTACGGCCCGCAGAACCCGATTGCGGTCAGGGGGCCCCGACCGACGTGATCGAGATGGTGCTGTCGGGCTCGGCGATCGAGTCGGAGTCGCAGTCGGTCGAGAACTGGATCGTCTTCTGGTTGTCGCCGGCCAGCGCCGCCTCGACGCTCCGCCGGGACTCCTCGAACGTCGCGCCGGTCTCGTCGGGAAACCGGTCGTACGCGGGGAACGTGCCCGTGAACTCGACGTCGATGTCCTGGGCGCGGAAACCCTTCCGCAGCAGATGGTCGCGGACGCCGGCGCCAAGCAGCTCCTCCAGGCCGACCCGCTCGGCGGCCAGCCGGATGCAGGCGGGGTTGAGCGTGGCCAGCTGGCCGATCTTGAGCACGTTCTCGGCCGTCCCGACGTTGATGTCGGTGAGGCCGAGCGTCATGCCGTCGACCGCCTTGGTCAGGATGCTCTCCGACTCCTCGGGATCGAAGACGAATGCCCCGGTCGAGTACGTGCCGTCCTCGAGGAACACGCGTGTCCCCTCCTCGATGGGCAGGCCGCCCGCTTCCGATATCCGCCCGTCCTCGACCGTGAAGGTCACGGGCTCACGAAGCTGCTCCACGCGCTCCTGCACGAAGACGTTGCCCCTGGGGATCGTTACCGTCACTTCGTTGTCGTTCGAGACCTCGACATCGGGGAGGTCCTCGACCCTGAACTCCAGCAGGCCCGGCACCTGGGCCGGGAAGACGTCGGTGTAGATGTCCTGCGTTCGGCCGAGGATCTCGATGTCGTGGGTGACCCGGAGCTCGACGTTGTTCTGGACGGCCATGAGGCCGAGCGTCGTCTCGAGCTCCGAAGCCGGGAACACCAGCCGACTGTTCACGCCCCGGCCCTCCTCGGACTCGTTGAAGCCGAACTGATCCGAGCAGTAGCCGAGGCCCAGCGCGGCGACGCCCACTGCGGCCACCGCGGCGATCGCGGTCCTGACCGGACCGCCCCGCCTCAGCCGCTTCTCCTCACGTCGCATGTCAGACCATCATGTCGGATCCGGGTCAATCCGTCGGCGGCAAGGACGAAGAGCCGCCGTCGGTGCCCCCCGACGACGCGCCCGTGACGCAGTCGGTGCCCCCCGACGTCGACGTCGTGGGCCAGCGCATGACCTGGAGCGTCGCCGGGCCGTACTCGCCGTCCGCCATGATCCCGGCCCGTTGTTGCACGTCCATCACGGCTCCGGCCGTCTCGGGGCCGTACTCGCCGTCGACCGACACGCCCTCGCGATTGCACCGCGCCAGGGCATCCTGCAACACGGTCACCGCGTCCTCGCCACCCCTACCCACCGACATCTCACACGTGCTGGAGGCCGACGAGAAGACATTCGTGTCGCCAGGCACCCGTACCGGCTCGGATGCAACATCGATGACCACCACGCCATCGCACGTCGCCAGCCCGTCGTTGCCGCTCGTGCCGCTCGCGCTCGCCTCGTCGCTCGTGCCGAAGTCGAAGTCGCGATCGCCGTCGAGCGACGACTCACACCCGTTCGCCGACGCGAGGGCCAGAAGTCCGAACAGCACAAGGATGAGGACTCCCATGCCGGCTCCTCCTTCGTCGCGCTCCCACCCAGGTGTAGGTGTACCCCCTCGAGGGGGATTCGTGTCAACGGAACGTGCGATGGGCAGCACCCTCGGGGGATGCCGTCACTATATGGGAGCGAACTCTCACGGTGGGTGGCGACAGCACGCTGAGAGGGGCGCTGTCCGCTCGGCCCCGCGGCCCCAAATCCCGACCGCGCCTGACCGGTGGGCCTACCCGGCTAGAGGTACAGGCCCGTCGATGCCTCGCCCAGCCGGGTCGACGCCACGGCGTGGACGTCACGCTCGCGCAGGATCACGTAGTCGTCGCCACGGACCTCGACCTCGTAACGGTCCTCGGGAGCGAACAGGACGTGGTCGCCCGCCTGCATCGCCCGCACGTTCGGCCCGACGGCCACGACCTCGGCCCAGGCCAACCGCTTGGACGTCTGGGCGGTCGCCGGGATGAGGATGCCGCCTGACGACCGTCGCTCGCCCTCGGGGCCCGCGATGCGCACGAGGACTCGATCGTTCAGCATCTTGATGGGCAGCTTCTCGGTTGCGATGCCGTCGTCGGCGGTCACCGTGGCGGGGTCCGACACAGGAACGACGCTAGCGGCCGCCGGCAACGACCGACGACTCTGGCGCGCGCAGCACCGCACGTGCTCGCCCCGGTCGCTCAGACGGGCCGGACGATCAGGCCGGCGCGGGCGAGCTCGTCCTTGGCCTCGGCGATCGTGTGCTCGCCGAAGTGGAAGATCGACGCCGCCAACACCGCGTCGGCGCCGCCCTCGATCACGCCCTCGGCAAGGTGCGCCAGCGTGCCCACCCCGCCGCTGGCGATCACCGGCACGCCCACGGCGCCCGACACCGCCCGCGTGAGCTCGAGGTCGAAGCCGTCCCCGGTGCCATCGCGGTCCATCGAGGTGAGCAGGATCTCGCCTGCGCCGCGGCTCTCGACCGCCTGCGCCCATGCCACCGCGTCGAGCGCAGTCGGCGTCCGTCCGCCGTGTGTCGTCACCCCGAACCGGTGCTCGGCTTCGGGCGTGCGCCGGGCGTCGATGGCCACGACGACGCATTGGGAGCCGAACTCGGTTGCCAACTCGGTCACGAGACCGGGGCGTTCGACCGCGGCCGTGTTGACCGACACCTTCTCGGCGCCGGCCATCAGCAACTGGCGGGCGTCGTCGACCGACCGCACACCTCCCCCGACGGTGAAGGGGATGAACACCTCGTCGGCCGTGCGCCGGGCCACGTCGACGATCGTGTCGCGGGCATCGGCCGAGGCCGTGATGTCGAGGAACACCAGCTCGTCGGCGCCCTCTGCGTCGTAGCGCCCGGCCAGCTCGACCGGGTCGCCCGCGTCGCGCAACCCCACGAAGTTGACGCCCTTCACCACCCGTCCGGCGTCGACATCCAGGCAGGGGATCACCCGGATGCTACGCACCGGCCTCGCCCCCGAGCGGCCGAGCGCCGAGCCTCGCCCGTTGCGTCACCGTGCACGCGGTCACGTGTGCGCCTCCACCGTGGCGATGGCGTCGGAAACCCGGAAGGCGCCTTCGTAGAGCGCCCGGCCCACGATGGTGCCGGCCAACCGCCGGCCGTCGACCTCGAGCACCGAGAGCGTCCGAAGGTCGGCCAGGGTGCCCACACCGCCGGACGCGACCACGTCGACGCTGGTGGCCTCCAGCACGGCGGCGAGCTGGTCCAGCGCCGGACCGGACAGCGTGCCGTCCCGCCCGATATCGGTGACCACCAGCGCCGCCACGCCGGCGTCCTCGAACCTGCGGGCGACGTCGATGAGGTCGTGGCCCGATCCCTGGACCCAGCCCCGGACGGCCACGTCGCGGCCCCGGGCGTCGAGCCCGACCGCCACCTGTCCCGGGTAGCGGCCGGCCAGCGAGCGGGCCCAGTCGGACCGCTCCAGGGCCGCCGTGCCCACCACCACCCGGCGCACTCCCTGCCCCAGCAGGGCGTCGGCGGCGGCATCGTTGCGCACGCCGCCGCCGCACTGCACGGGCACATCGACGGCGGCGGCCACCGCGGCCACGAGCTCGTAGTTGCGCGGCTCGCCGGTGCGAGCTGCGTCGAGGTCGACGACATGGACCCAGGGCGCCCCTTCGTCGGCGAACGCCCGGGCCTGCGCCACGGGGTCGTCGGCGTACACGGTCTCCCGCGCGTAGTCGCCCTGGTAGAGCCGAACGCAGCGCCCGTCGCGCAGGTCGATCGCGGGGTACAGGTCCATCACGCGGCTCCGACCGGCCCGTCGGTCACGCCGCGGCCGCCGACTCGACCGCCCGGCCGACGAAGTTGGCGAGGATGCGCATGCCCGTGGCACCGGACTTCTCGGGATGGAACTGCGTGGCCCACAGCGCGCCGGCCTCGATCGCCGCCACCACGGGACCGCCGTAGTCGCATGCGGCCACCGCATGCTCGTCGCTGTCGGCGGCGTACGAGTGCACGAAGTAGACCCACGTCGGCTCGGGGACGCCGGCCAGCAACCCGCTCTCCCGCCGCCGATCGAGCACGTTCCATTGCATCTGCGGGCGCTTCACTCCTTCGGGGAGCAGCCGCACCACCCCGGGGAGGACTCCCAGGCCGGGCACGGCGGGTGTTTCCTCCGAGCCCTGGTACAGCATCTGCATGCCGACGCAGACCCCCAGGAACGGCCGGCCCGAGCAGGCACACTCGATGGCGAGCTCGTCGAGGCCGCTCTCCTCGAGCGCCTCCATGCAGCGCCCGAAGTTGCCGACACCCGGGAGGACCACGCCCGCCGCGTCCCGCACGAGGGCCGGATCGGACGTGAGCCGGGCATCGCCGCCCACGTGCTGGAGCGCCCTCTGCGCCGAGCGGAGGTTGCCGATGCCGTAGTCGAGGACGGCGATGAGGGTCATGAGGGCACCTCACGCCCGGCCGACCGAGCGACCGCCCGGGAACCGGGCGGCGATGGGGTCGGGGGGCGCAGCCCCCGAGGGAACAGGGTCACGGGCGATCACTCACCGGCGCCCGATCCTACGGTTGGCATTGCCGGTCCCCGAACCGGTTGGCCCGCCCGGGAGGGCGTCACTCGGTGTTCCAGCGCTTGATGGCGCGGACTTCACGCTCCCATCCCAGCACCGACACGCTCCCGGTATCGAGCAGCAGGCGCGCGCCTCCCGTCGCCGGCAGCCCGGTCCAGCGGGCGGCCAACACCCGCAGGAAGTGGCCGTGGGAGAACAGCAGGGCCCGGGTCGGCGCCTCCCCTTGCACGCGGTCGATGAGCCGGTCCGCCCGGGCCCCGACCTGTTCGGCGGTCTCGCCGCCGGGTGACGGGTGGGTCCACACCGTCCAGCCGGGCACCGTCTCCCTGATGGCCACCGTCGTCAGCCCCTCGTACTCGCCGTAGTCCCACTCCACCGCGGCCGGTTCCGGGATGGCCTCGGGGAACCCGGCCGCCGCCGCGGTATCGGCCGCCCGGCGACGCGGGCTGGTCAACACCAGATCGAACGCCACGCCGGACAGCCGCGACCGGAGCCGCCGGGCCCGACCGATCCCGCCCGGTGTGAGCGGCAGGTCGGTACGGCCGGTGTGCCGGCCATCACGGCTCCACTCGGTCTCACCGTGCCGGCACAGCCAGAGCTCGGGTCGCGTCATCGGACCAGCCTGCCCCAGCGGCGGCAATGCCACCCGGCGGGCCGCGGGCGCGGCCACACTGGTTCCATGCTCCTGGTCGGGACGGGTGACGGATTGGTCGAGCTGGGGCTTGACGGCAAGGTCGCGCGGCGGGGCCTGGCCGGCGTCGAGGCGACCGGCATCGCCGGGGACTGGGTCATCGCGGACGACCGGGTCGTATCGCTGGACGACGGGGCGCCCCGGGAGCTGCCCGACGGCCTGCTCCCACGGTGTCTGCTGGCCCTGGCCGGAGGCCGGGCGCTGGTGGGGAGCAGCGAGGCCCGGCTCGTCCTCGTGGGGAGCCCCGACGGCCCGGCGGTGGACAGGGCCTTCGACGCCATCCCGACCCGGCGCCAGTGGACCACCCCCTGGGGCGCCCCGCC
>JBOGHG010000244.1:0-5844 GCA_050744525.1 Acidimicrobiales bacterium
GCGCCACATGAGCACGCCGTCGATGACGAACGCCACGCCGAGCATGAGCAGCAGGCCGAGCAGCACCCGGTCCTCACCAACCCGGCGGTACACGGGGCGCATGAGCGAGAGGTCGAGCGCCAGACCCACGGCGCCGGCAACGGCGAGCCCCGTGAGCACGGCGGCGACGGTGGACGCCCCGGCGTCGATCCTCAGGGCCGCCACGATGGCGCCCAGCACGGCGAGCTGGCCGTGGGCGAGGTTGAGCACGCCCCCCAAGCCGTACACGAGCGTGAGGCCGACGCCGAGCAGCCCGAACTGCAGGCCGAGGACGACGCCGTCGAGCAGGGCCGCCCTCATTGCTTCCCGCTCTTGCTGCTTCGCAGCGGGCCGCTCGGGCTCTCGCTCATGCGACCCCCAGGTAGGCCTTCTGGACGCCGGGGTCCTGCGCCAGCTCGTCCGACGTGCCCGCCAGCTGGATGCGGCCGTCCTCCAACACGTACCCGCGGTCGGCGAGCCCGAGCGCCAGCGGCACCTGCTGCTCGGCGACGAGGATCGTGAGCCCGGGCCGGCGCAGGGCCGCCAGCGCCGCGTAGGCGTCGGCGGCGAGCTTCGGCGCCAGTCCCGTCGTCGGCTCGTCGAGCAGCAGCATGCGGGGGCTCGACATCAGCGCCCGGCCGACGGCGAGCATCTGCTGCTCGCCGCCGCTGAGCGTGCCGGCGCGCTGGCGGCCCCGCTCGGCCAGCCGCGGGAACAGGTCGTGCACCAACCGGCGCCGTGCCACCTGCGGCCGCTTGGGGAACGCCCCGAGGTCGAGGTTCTCGTTGACTGTCATCTCCGGGAACAGATGACGGGCGGCGGGGACATAGGCCAACCCGCGCCGGGCGACCTCGTGCGCTCGCCCCGCGGTGATCCGCCGGCCGTCGAAGGTGACGGTACCGCCCGACGCCCGGAGCAGTCCGCAGACGGCCCGGAACAGCGTGGTCTTGCCCGCCCCGTTCGAGCCGATCACCGCCACGGCCTCGCCGTCGGCAATCGTCAACGACACCTCGTGGACGATGTCCTCACCGAGGTAGCCGGCGGACAGCTCAGCGACCTCGAGCATCGTCCCCGTTAGCCCCGCCGGTACCGAGGTAGGCGGCGACGACCTCGGGGTGCCGCATCGCCTCGTCCGGGGTTCCGTCGACGACGAGCCGGCCGAAGTTCAGCACGGCGACGCGCTCGGCCAGGTTCATCACCGCCTTCATCACGTGCTCGACCCAGATCACCGTCACGCCCAGCCGGTCGCGGGCGGTCCGCACGATCTCGATGGACGCCTGCAGCTCGGTGTCGTTGAGACCCGCCATCACCTCGTCGAGCAACAGCAGGCGGGGCCGTCCGGCGAGGCCGCGGGCCAGCTCGAGGAACCGCTGTTCGTGGAGGGTCAGCGCGCCGACCCCGTCGCCGGCCCGGCCGGCCAGGCCGACGAACCCCAGCGCCTCCTCCGCCCGCTCGAGCGCCTCGGCCTCGGCGACCGGCCCGCCGACCGAGCCGTGCAGCGCCCCCACCGCCACGTTCTCGCGCACCGTCATGGCGGCGAACGGCCTCGGGGTCTGGAGCACGATCGAGATGCCTTTCCGGCGGGTCCGGTGCGCCGGCAGGCTGGTGATGTCGGCACCGAGGAACAGGATCGTGCCCGCCGTCGGCGACTCGAGCCCGATCACCGTACGGAGCAGCGTGGTCTTGCCGGCGCCGTTGGGGCCGACGAGGGCCACGATCTCGCCCTCATCGACGCTCAACGACACCCCGTCGACGGCCGGCAGCCCGCCGTAGCGCTTCTCCAGCCCGGCGAGCTCGAGGATCGTCACGGCGACACCGGCCGTCGGCCCGTCACTCTGCGGGCTCGTATGGCTCCAGCGGGTCGGACTGGCTCAGCGTCTCCGGGTACCAGTCCCCGCCCTCGTTGACACCCTCGGGCGCCGGGCCCTCACCGATCACGGAGAAGATCGGCTGGGCGGCCGCCAGCTCGCCCCACTCGGTCCAGCTCACGTCGAAGGCGTAGCCGGGCAGGTCGTCGAAGGTCTGCTCGTGGAGGTACTCGGCGACCGCCACCGGGTCGTCGCCGACTTCCTCGACGGCCTGGGCCACCATCGTGACGATCCCGTAGCCGGCCACGGCGTCGTCGTCCATGAACGTGTTGTCGGACGACTCCAGGTAGCGGCGGGCCAGGTCCTGGTACTCCTCGCTCTGGAAGTCGGCGCAGTCGAAGTCGGCGTAGCGGCCGGTGGCGGCGTCGCCGGCACCCTCCACGACCAGCGGCAGCACCGACCAGGCGCCCGTGACGTCGACGTCGATGCCGAGATCCTGCGACTGCACCGTGATCGGCCCGGACCCGGGCGGGTGCCCGGTCGCAAGCAGGAGCTCCACCCCCTCAAGGTTGCGCAGGTAGGTCGTGAAGTCCTGCTCCTCGACCGGCGCCACCTCGACCTGCAGCTCCACGCCCTCGAGGGCGCCGAACGCCTCCTCGGCGGCGGCCTGGAAGGCCTGGCCCCAGGCGTAGTCGGCGATGATGGCGCCGACCCGGGTCAACCCCTCCTCCTCGGCGAACTGGGCGATCGGTGCGGCCACCATCGGCGCCGCCGGCAGGCAGGTGCGGAAGGTGAAGCGGCTGTCCTGCGTGAGGATCGCCTCCGAGCCGGCCTTGACGAGGAACAGCGGCGTCTCGGCCTCCTCGGCGATGGGCGCGGTCGCCACACCGACGGCGCTCGAGATGACGCCGCCGATCGCCACCACCTCCTGCTCGACGAGGCGCTCGATGCCGCTCACCCCCTCTTCCGGCACGTTCTGGTCGTCGGCGATCTCCAGCTCGAGCGGGCGCCCGTCGACGCCGCCCTCGGCGTTGATCTCGTCGACCGCGAGCTGCATCCCGTCGCGCACCTGCAGGCCCCACGGCGAGAACGCTTCGGTGACCGACGTCAGCACCCCGATCGTGATCGGCTCACCCGTCGGCTCCTCGCCGCCCTCGGCGGGCGCCTCGGCCTCCTCCGGCGCCTCCGCCTCGTCGTCATCGTCGCCACAGGCAGCGGCCACGAGCGCGAGCGCGGCGGCCGCAGCGATGATCCTCAACGGTCCCCTGGTCATGTCGGTCCCCCTTCGTGGTACGCGCGATCGTCACCACGATTGCGCGCAAAGTAACCCTAGTTGGCATCCCCGGCAAGCGCCGTCACATTGTCGACAATCATGTGAACATCGTGCACACTGGCGCCGTGCACGACGGGATCCGGTGCATGGTGATGCGGGGCGGGACGTCCAAGGGCCTGTACTTCCTGACCGACGACCTGCCCGAGGACGAGGACCGCCGCGACGACCTGCTGCTCCGCATCATGGGGTCGCCCGACGAGCGGCAGATCGACGGCTTGGGCGGCGCCCACCCGCTGACCAGCAAGGTCGCCGTAGTGGGGCCGGGCACTGCGGACGCCGCCGACGTCGACTACCGCTTCCTGCAGGTTGTCGTCGACGAGGCCGTGGTCACCGACCGGCAGAACTGCGGCAACCTGCTCGCCGGGGTGGCCCCGTTCGCGCTGGAGCGCTGTGTGGTGGCGCCACCGGCCGGCGACACGGCCGCCATCCGCATCCACATGGTCAACACCGGCGGCCTGGCCACCGCCACCGTGCCGGTCGCCGACGGCCGGCCCCGCTACGACGGCTCCACGGCCATCTCCGGCGTACCCGGCACCGCCGCGCCCATCCGGCTGGACTTCGAGGGGGTCGCGGGCTCGTCGTGCGGCGCGCTCCTCCCGACCGGCCGGACCGTCGACGAGGTGGCAGGGGTCGCCGTGACGCTGATCGACAACGGGATGCCCGTGGTGGTCCTCCGCGCCGGCGACCTGGGCGTCACCGGCCACGAGACCTGCGCGGAGCTCGAGGCGGACGCCCACCTGCGCCGGACGCTCGAGCGGGTGCGCCTGGCCGCCGGCCCGCTCATGAACCTCGGCGACGTGGCGGCGACCACGGTGCCGAAGCTGACGCTGGTGGCCGCGCCCCGAGCCGGCGGCACGATCGCCACCCGCACCTTCATCCCCCACCGCTGCCACGACGCCATCGGCGTGCTCGGGGCCGTGAGCGTGGCGACGGCCGCCCTCCTCCCCGACGGGCCGGCGGCCGAGGTCGCCGAGCTGGGCGGGCACGGCACCGTGACCGTGGAGCATCCCACCGGGACGTTCGACGCGGCCGTCGACCTGGCGCTGGTGGACGGCGGCCCCGTGGTGGAGCGGGCCGGCATCATCCGCACGGCCCGCAAGCTCATGGACGGCACCGTGTTCCCCCGGGAGCGGTGATGCAACGCACGATCCCCCCGCCCCATCCCGACCCCCACCCACCCCGGGCGTTCGCCCCCCCACCCGGCGCCTGCGACGCGCACTGCCACGTGTTCGGGCCGGCCGACCGGTTCCCCTTCGCGCCCACCCGCCGCTACACGCCGCCCGACGCCGGCGTCGACGACCTGCGGCGGCTCCACGACCGCCTGGGGCTGGACCGGGCGGTCCTCGTGCAGGCGAGCTGCCACGGGACCGACAACGCCGCGCTGTTGGACGCGCTACTGCAGGGCAAGGGCCGCTACGCGGGCGTGGCCATGATCGACGACGCGATCGGCGATGCCGAGCTGGACGAGCTGCACGAGGCCGGGGTCCGGGGTGTGCGCGTCAACTTCGTCGCCCACCTCGGCGGCGCCCCCGACCTGGATCGCTTCGACCGCACGGTGGCCCGGCTGGCGCCGCGCGGCTGGCACGTCGTCCTCCACTTCGATGCGGCCGCCCTGCCCACCTACGCCGCGTGGCTGGGCCGCATGCCGTGCCCCTACGTGATCGACCACATGGCCCGGGTCGACGCCGCGGCCGGGCTCGACCAGGAGGCGTTCGGGGCGCTGCTGCGGCTCGTCGCCGACGAGCGTTGCTGGGTCAAGGTGTCGGGCGCCGAGCGCCTGACCGCCGGCGGGCCGCCCCCGTACGGCGACGTGGTGCCCTACGCCCGCGCGCTCATCGACGCCGCCCCCGACCGCGTGCTGTGGGGCACCGACTGGCCGCATCCCAACGTGCGCCACATGCCCGACGACGGCGACCTGGTCGACCTGCTCGCCGAGTTCGCGCCCGACGAGGCCACACGCGACCGCATCCTCGTCGACAACCCCGCGCGGCTCTACGAGTTCCGGTGACGCCGTCATCCGGGAAGATCGAGGAGCACGGCGACGGTTTCCCGGATCTGCACAAGGACCGCCGGGCCGACGTTGCCCCGGATCGTCGTGACCCGGCGCGGGGACACCGCCCGGAGATGCTGGCACTGCGCCGCGGAGCGCTCGTCGAGTCCGTTGACTTGATCCGGCTCGATGACAACCTCGGAATGGAACGGCCGGATGGTCGAGGTCAGGGGCACGACCTGGATGACGGAGGGCCCAGCGTCGAGGATCCGCTGTGCGGTGACGAGAACCGCGGGATGCCGAAACCCGGCCTCGCTCCCTTCGGGCACACCCAGGTCGAGGTCAACGATGTCACCCGACGTCGGCATCGAGCCACGCGAGCTCGTCCTCACGCAACGCCGCACGCAGGTCCGTCCCGATCCGGTCCTGGCGGAGCGCGCGCACGGCGAGGGCCACCGTGTTGCCCACCGTCGTTTCCAGCTCGGCGGCGAGTCGCTTGAGCTCCTCGTGCGTCGACACGTCGATCCTGACGCTCGTGCTCTGCATACAGATCAGCATACAGGCGCCAGCCAGCACCAGGGCGGGCGAAACCTCAGCCCCAAACCTCCGCGGCGA
This sequence comes from Acidimicrobiales bacterium, assembly GCA_050744525.1. Classification (GTDB taxonomy): domain Bacteria; phylum Actinomycetota; class Acidimicrobiia; order Acidimicrobiales; family VFJN01; genus DASQUK01. Next base: position 5,765 of record JBOGHG010000244.1, read on the forward strand.
CCTCGACGATGAGCCGCAGCTTGGCGACCTCGTCGTCGTAGGTGAGCAGATTGCCCTCGACGGTGGACGAGAACCCGCAC
>JBOGHG010000245.1:0-5814 GCA_050744525.1 Acidimicrobiales bacterium
GTCGCGGTCGAGATCGGAGTAGACGGCGACGCTGCGGATGCCGAGGTCACGGCACGCCCGGATGACCCGGACCGCGATCTCGCCCCGGTTGGCGATCAGGATCTTCGAGAGCACACCGTATGTTTACGGGGATGCCCGGCGATGGCGCCAGAAACCTCGGCGACCGGGCGCGGGCGGCCCTGGCGGGTTCCCGGTTCGCGGAGGTTCGTTGGCTGGCGTCGACCGGATCCACCAACGCCGACGTGCTGGCGCTGGCCCGGGACGGCGCGGCCGAGGGTGTGGTGATCGTGGCCGAGCACCAGACCGCCGGGCGCGGCCGCCACGAGCGAACGTGGGTGGCGCCGCCGGGCGGATCGCTGCTGCTATCGGTGTTGCTCCGCCCCCCGTTCCGGGTGGCGAGCGCCACCACCATGGCGACGGCGGTGGCCCTGGCGGAGGCGGTCGAGGAGGCGACCGGGGTCTCGGCGGGGCTCAAGTGGCCCAACGACCTGGTGCTGGCGGGCGAGGGCGGCGAGCGCAAGCTGGCCGGCATCCTGGCCGAGGCCGAATGGCCCGCGAGCGCCACGATCTCGGCCGGCTGGCGGGAGCCGTCGGCGCACGAGCGGGCGGTGGTCGTGGTCGGCGTCGGGCTCAACGTGTCCTGGCCCGAGGACGACGAGGCCACCCGCGCCCTGGCCGACACCGCGGTCGCCCTCGACTGGGTGACGTCCGAGCCGATCGATCGCGTCGACCTGCTCGTCGCCTTCCTCCGCCGGCTCGACCGGAGCTATGGCCAGCTCGTGCGCGACGGTCACCAGGCGGCGATGGACGAGTGGCGACGCCGGTCGGCGACCCTGGGCCGGCGGGTCCGGGTCGAGCTCGGCGCCGACGACGCGGAGGGCACGGCCGTGGACGTCACGCCCGAGGGTCACCTGGTCGTGGAGGCGCTCGGGGGTCAGCGCCGGACGTTCGCCGTCGGCGACGTCATCCATCTCCGGGACGCGTAACCGGCGGTCATGCCCGGCGAAGCACGCACCAGCTGCCCAGGCCGGCCCGGCTGGCGACGCCCCGCCACTCGCCGGGTAGGACGCCTGCGACCTCATCGGAGCGCAGGTGGATCGGTGTCTGCTCCCCACTGGTGTTCACCCACGCCAGCGCTCCGTCGGGCGCGAGCACGCGGTCGACCTCGGCGGGGAACAGGAGCGCGTTGACGAGCACGACGGCATCGGCGCACCCGGCCCGGAAGGGGAGATCCGCGGCGTCCGCCTGGATGCGTGTCGCCGCGGCCCTCGGCGCCAGGCGCAACATGGCAAGCGACAGGTCGATCGCGGCGACGGTGCGGAACCGCTCGGCTAGCAGGCTCGAGTAGTTGCCGATCCCGCTCCCGACCTCGATGGCCACCCGGCCCCCGGTGACGCCGCCCCGGTCGAGGGCGTCGGTCACGACCGCCGTCCGTTGGGGCGAGGTGCGGGTGTGCCATTCGCTCGAGAGCTCGTCGAACAGGACCTCGACGCGGCCCCGGGCCTCGGCATCCCAGCCGCCGGGGATCAGCCCGGCCGCGCGCCGGGTCATGATCCGCATGGGATGGTCGTCGGACCCGAGGCCCGACGCGCGGTGGCCGGGGATCTCGACCGCCGGCAGCTCCTCGATCACGTCACGGGTCCAGTTCCCGGGCCTGGAGGTCGGCGATGGCGTCGATGGCGCGCTTGGCCACCGGGCCCTCGATGCCGGGCAGCTCGCGACCGTCCAGCATGCGCAGCGGCTGTACGTCCCGGGTCGAGGACGTCAACAGCACCTCCTCGGCCTCCGGCAGCGCCGCCATCGGCACGTTGTCCTCGTCGGCGTCGGGGAGCTGTTCCAGCAGCAGTGCCCGGGTCACGCCCGCCAGGCAGCCGGCCAGGAGGGGTGGTGTGGACAGCAGGCCACCCCGCACCACGAACACGTTGGTGCCGGTGCCCTCGCACAGGTTGCCGGCGAGGTTGGCCATGATCGCCTCGGTCGCCCCCACCTTCCGGGCCTCGGCGAGGGCGACGACGTTCTCGGCGTACGAGGTGGTCTTGAGCCCCGCCACCGCCGACCGCTCGTTGCGAGGCCAGGGCACCGTGACGGCCACGGTGTCGGGCTCCCAGGGATCGAGCGCGGCCACGGCGATGATCAGCGTCGGTCCGGCCGTCCCCCGCCCGGAACCGGGCGGCGCCGCCCCACCCGTCACCGTGATGCGCAGGCGAGCGGTGTCGGCCTCGCCGCCGAGAGCCGCCGCCAGCAGCTCGTCGATCGCGGACCGGAGCCTGGTGTCGCCCAGCGGGACGTCGAGCCCGAGACCCCGGGCCGAGCGGTGGAGCCGCTCGATGTGCCGCCGCAGCGCGAAGGGACGGCCCTCGATCAGCTTGACGGTCTCGAACACGCCGTCGCCCACCGTCAGGCCGTGGTCGAACACCGACACCTTGGCCTCGGTCGCATCCACGATCGCCCCGTCGAGCCACACCAGACCGGTCATGGCCGACCATCCTGGCGCGCGACGGCCCGCGAGCACCGCATCGGATCGTCAGGCAGCCAGGGGGCGGCGCTGCGATCGGTGGGGGCGAAGGGCCCGCCGACGCGGCGGCGCCAGGTCTATGACCACCGCCGGGACCCGGGGGTCGGGCCGGGAGCCGCGGGCCAACCTGGACAGCAGCGGGCGTGCCAGTCGACCGGCGACCCCCGGACGGCGGGCCCGGGCGCGCTCCAGCTCGGTCCGGGCCTCGCCATCCACGAGGGGCACCGCGCAGCCGAGGACGTTGCGCTCCCGCCCGATCGTCACCCGCACGAGCGGGTGGGCGAGCACGTTGCGGTACCAGTCCGTCCCCGGGCCCGGGCCCGCCGCGACCACCAGATGCCGGGACGCGGGGTTCCAGCGCACGACGCGGAGGGCGGTCCAGACGGGCCGTCCCGTGGTCCGGCCCCGATGCTCCAGGAGCACGACCCGGTGGCCCAACAGCCAACCAAGGCCGAGGCGGTAGGCGAGCCACGGCGCCATCGCCCCACCACCGTAAGGTGGGCGCTACCCGGGGTGGTGGATGGTGGCGGGGGCGAGCGGCGCCACCTCCTGCACGGCCGCAGGATAGGAGGGCAGCCTGCTCCTACCATCGGGGCCGTGCACGTGGAGTTCACCGACGAGCAGCGGGCCCTGCGCAAGCTGGTGCGCGACTTCGCCGAGGCGGAGATCGCGCCGCACGCCGAGGCCTGGGACGCCGGCCACACCTTCCCGGTCGGCGTGGTCCGGCAGATGGGCGACCTCGGTCTCTTCGGCATCCCGTTCCCCGAGGAGTACGGCGGTGGCGGCGCCGACCTCACCACGCTGTGCATCGCGATCGAGGAGCTGGCCCGCGTCGACCAGTCGCTGGCCATCACGCTCGAGGCCGGTGTGGGGCTGGGCGCCAACCCCATCTTCCGGTTCGGGAACGAGGAGCAGCGCCAGCGCTGGTTGCCCGACCTGTGCGCCGGGCGGGCCCTCGGCGGATTCGGGCTGACCGAACCCGAGGCCGGCAGCGACGCCGGCGGGACCCGCACGACGGCCGTGCTCGACGAGGCCGGCGCCGAATGGGTCGTCAACGGGGCCAAGGCCTTCATCACCAACTCGGGGACGGACATCACCTCGCTGGTCACGATCACCGCCCGGACCGGCGGCGGGAGCGGAGGGCACGTCGCCCCCGAGATCTCCTGCATCATCGTCCCGGCCGGGACGCCCGGGTTCACCGTCGACCCGCCGTATCGCAAGATGGGGTGGCACGCCAGCGACACCCATGGGCTGACCTTCAGCGACTGCCGGGTGCCGGCGCGCAACCTGCTGGGGGAGCGCGGCCGCGGCTTCGCGCAGTTCCTGCAGATCCTCGACGAGGGGCGCATCGCCATCGCTGCGCTGGCCGTCGGGGTCATCCGCTGCTGCCTCGAGCAGTCGGTCGCCTACGCCAACGAGCGCCACGCGTTCGGGCACCCCATCGGTGCCAACCAGGCGGTGGCGTTCGCCTGCTCGGACATGGCGGTCATGGCCGAGTCGGCGAGCCTGCTCGTCTACCAGGCGGCATGGCTGCGGGACAGCGGCAAGCCCTACAAGCGTGAGGCGGCCATGGCCAAGCTCTACGCCACCGAGTCGGCGGTGACCGCCACCCGCCTGGCCACCCAGGTGTTCGGCGGCTACGGGTTCATGGACGAGACCCTGGTGGCCCGGCAGTACCGCGACGCCAAGATCCTCGAGATCGGCGAGGGCACCAGCGAGATCCAGCGCCTGGTCATCGCCCGCGACCTGGGCCTGCCCGTCTGACCCGGCCGGCCCGACCCTGCAACAATGGCTCCCCCATGAAGGGTCTCATCCTGGCGGGCGGGGCGGGCACGCGCCTGCGCCCCATCACCCACACGAGCGCCAAGCAGCTCGTGCCCATCGCCAACAAGCCGATCCTGTTCTACGGCATCGAGGACATGGTCGAGGCCGGCATCAAGGAGATCGGGATCATCGTGGGTGCCACGGGCGACGAGGTGATCGCCGCAGTGGGGGACGGGTCACGCTGGGGTGTCGACATCACGTACATCCCGCAGGACGAGCCGCTGGGCCTGGCCCACTGCGTGTTGATCGCACGCGACTTCCTCGGCGACGACGACTTCGTGATGTACCTGGGCGACAACATGCTCCAGCAGGGGCTGGCCGACTTCACCGACCGCTTCGAGCTGGCCCGCACCGACGCAGCGAGGCTGCGCCTGGGCGGCGACGCTTCCCCGCCGCCGGCGGCGCAGATCCTGTTGGCGAAGGTGGCCGACCCCCGCCAGTTCGGCGTGGCCGAGCTGGCGGACGACGGTACGGTCCTGCGGCTGGTCGAGAAGCCGGCCGATCCGCCGTCCGACCTGGCGCTGGTGGGCGTCTACCTGTTCGACCGCCACGTCCACGACGCCGTGGCCGCGATCGAGCCGTCGTGGCGGGGCGAGCTCGAGATCACGGACGCCATCCAGTGGCTCATCGATCACGGGCACCGGGTCAATCACGAGGTGCTCCAGGGCTGGTGGATCGACACCGGCAAGAAGGACCCGCTGCTCGAGTGCAACCGCCTGGTGCTCGAGACCCTGGAACCCCGCGTCGAGGGATCGGTGGACGCCGCCTCGGCCATCGAGGGGCGGGTCATCATCGAGCGCGGCGCCGAGGTGGTGAACAGCCGGGTGCTGGGCCCCGCCATCATCGGCTCGGGCACGCGGATCGAGAACAGCTACGTCGGCCCGTTCAGCTCGGTGGCATCCGACTGCGTGATCGTCGATTCCGAGCTGGAGCACTCGGTGGTGCTCAACCGCAGCCGCATCGTCGACGTTCCCCGGCTCACCGACAGCCTCATCGGCCGCGAGGTCGAGCTGACCCGCTCGACGCGCCGGCCGCGGGCGCTGCGCCTCATGCTCGGCGACCACTCGGCCGTCGAGCTCCACTGATCGACAGCCCGAAGGAGTGACGTGGCAACCATCCTCCCGTCCGACGTCATCGAGGGGGTCGTGATCGTCGAGCCCGACATCCATGGCGACGAGCGGGGCATCTTCATCGAGAGCTATCGGCGCCAGTGGTTCCCCGGCGGCCGGGAGATGATCCAGGGGAACCGGGGTGACCGCCGCGCCGGCGCCGTGGTGGGCCTGCACTATCACCTGCACCAGGCGGATTACTGGTACGTGCCGTTCGGGCGGTGCCGGGTGGTCCTGCACGACCTTCGCGTCGGCTCGGCCACCGACGGCAAGTCCCTGACCGTCGACCTCGGCAGCCCCCCGGGGACGCCGGCCGTCGACCACGACCACCGCGGCGTCTACATCCCGCCCGGCGTGGCCCACGGG
>JBOGHG010000246.1:0-5808 GCA_050744525.1 Acidimicrobiales bacterium
CGATGCCCTGGCGGAGGCACGGGCGGCCGATCCGACGGCTGACCTGCGGCAGGTCGGGGTGGTGGGAGCCGACGGCAGCGTCGCCGCCATGACCGGAGAGCTGTGCGTCGGCAATGCCGGCCATGTGATCGGCGACGGCTTCGCGGCACAGGCCAACATGGTGAGCACTGCCGAGGTGTGGGGGGCGATGGCCGCTGCGTTCGAGAGCTCGACGGGGCGCCTTGCCCGCAGGCTCCTGGCCGCTCTCGACGCCGGCGAGGCCGCCGGCGGCGACGCGCGGGGCAGGATGTCCGCCGCACTGCTGGTCGTCGAGGGGAACCGGCCACAGCAGCCGGGCGGCGGCACGGTGGTCGACCTGCGCGTCGACCGCAGCCAGGACCCGCTCGGCGAGCTGGCCAGGCTGCTCGACGCCGCCGACGCGTTCACCGATTACGACCGCGCGACGGACCAACTCTTCGGCGGGGATCCCGCCGCGGCACTCGGCACCATCGATCGCGCCCTCGAGATGCTTCCCGGTGAGGAGAACCTACGGCTGGTTCGAGCCGCCGCGCTGCTGGCCTCGGGCGCCTCCGACGACGGTCTCGCCGAGCTGCGTGCGCTCGTTGCCGACCGGCCGACGTGGGAGGTCATCGTGCGCGGCTTCGCCGGCAAGGGGCTCATGACCCTGCCCGCGGACCTGTCGATCGACGCCGTGTTCGCCTGAGGGGTTCAACCCCGCGTTCGCACGGCCACCGACGGAGGTCCGCCGCCCGATGCATCGGCGACGGACCTCCGGGTCGACGACGGTCAGTCCCGTCCGTGATCGTGGTCGCCGAGCTGGGCGCGGATCTCCCCACCCGGGCGGTCCACGCTGTGGACGTTCACGTAGGTCGCTCCGGCTCGGATGGCGCGGACGAACTCGTCGAACTCGCCGGCAGCGATGCCCTGCCCGTCGGCGCCGGCACCGATGTCCGCGGGTGTGATGGTGCCGCGGATGGTCCCTCCGCCCGCGGGGCAGGCCTGCGTGCCCGCGGGACCGTTGCCGAGGTTCGTGCACAGGAACACGACGATGGGCCCGTTGTTCGTCGCGTTCTCGAAGTGGATGTGGGCCTGCGTGACATCCGATTCCAGGTCGCTGAAGCTCAGCCGGTAGCTGATCTCGTCGCGCGAGCGCGACACCGACGCCCGGAACTCACCGACGCCCGGCGTGGAGAGGGCGGGCACCTCCTCGAAACCGGTGAGGGTCTCCCGCTCGTTGCTCCTGCCGGAGGCCATTGCGACGGTCCCCAGTCCCAGCACACCGGCGGTGGCGACGGCGAGCGCGATCTTGATGCGGGCTCTCTTCACTGCCCTTCCTCCTCCTGTGGGGCCTGGCGTGCCAGCCATCGCGCCGACGCACCGGCCGGTTCCATCCAGGTGTTGTACCTTGTCGGTGCTGTTGCGGTTTTTGGTCGATGCGCCGCATCGGACGGCATCCACCCGTGCTCGGCCGAGGGCTCAGGGCTGCCGGCGCGGTACCCGGGCGTTGTCGAGGTACTGCAGAAGGTCGTGGGCCGCCAGCTCGATCTCCTTGTGGTACCACTCGGCGGCCCGGTAGTGGCAGGCGATCAGGCCCATCCGGTGCAACCTGCGGAAATCGCCGAAGACGAACGCGTACCTCGCCTTCGTCTCGTCCCGGGCGCCGTCCGTGAGCGCCAGGTGCCACTCGGCGTACTCGTCCCATGTGTGTGTCTCGAGGAATTTGTTCTCGTCGTCGGCCCTCGGCTGAACGTCACTCCACGGGCTCCTGAGGACGTACCGCCGGGCGTCGATGAGCGCCTTGGCCTTCGCGACGCCGCGCTCGTTCACCGAGTACTTGGGCATGCGAGAAGTCTGCTCGCTCGGGTGGACCTCGAAACCCCTCGCGAATGGGTCGGCCGATGCCGAGCAGGTCGATGAGCCCGGCCGGGGTGAGCAGGACCTGGGCGGGCGATGCGAGGCACCGGCCCTGGCTCGTCAACACCCTGAGGTGGAAGCCTGTGCGGCCATGGGTACCGGTCCCGCCATCCGGGTGGAGGACGAGGGCGCCGTCCGGCGGCTCGTGCTCTGCCGGCCGGAGGCCTACAACACGATCACGCCCGAGCTGCGCGACCAGCTCGGTGCCGCCCTGGACGCCGCGGACCGCGATGGCGAGGTGCGCGTGGTACTGCTCAGCGCCGAGGGGCCCGCGTTCTGTGCCGGGTTCGGGCTCGACTGGTCCACGGCCCCACAGGACGGCGGCGACGGCGCCGAGCGCGTGTGGGACACGGTCGCCGACGTCCAGGTGATCGGCCGGTTCGGCACGACCTTCGCCAAGCTCCACGAGATCTCCAAGCCCACCGTGGCGGCGGTGCAGGGATGGTGCGTCGCGGGCGGGACCGACATGGTGCTGAACGCGGACCTGATCGTCGCCGGCGAGGCCGCCCGCTTCGGCTACCCACCGGCACGGGTGTGGGGTGTCCCCGAGGCGCCGTGGCTCTGGGTCGCCCGGCTCGGGCTGGAGCGCGCCAAGCGCTACCTGTTCACCGGCGATGAGTTGACCGCCGCCGAGGCCGCGGCGGCGGGGATGATCCTCGAGTGCGTGCCCGACGATCAGCTCCACCAGCGCTCGGCCGATCTGGCGCAGCGCATCGCCCGCCTGCCGCTCAACCAGCTGCAGATGATCAAGTGGATGCTCAACGACGTGGCCCGCCACCAGTACCAGCCCGACACCAGCCGCCTGCTCGGCTTCATCTTCGACGGCGTCGCCCGCCATACACAGGAAGGGCTCGACTTCGTGGCCCGGGCACAGGAGGTGGGCTGGCGCCAAGCGGTGCGTGACCGCGACCGCCCGTTCGGGGACTACGGCGAGCGCCCTGCGGGCGAGCCGCCCCCACGGGGTGGTTGAGTGGACGAGCGCTACGAGCCGCAGACCATCGACGTCGATCGGGACGAGGCGGTGACGATCACGTTCCACGACGGCCACGTCGCCCGCTTCGATCTGCTGACGCTGCGACGCAACTGTCCCTGCGCCACGTGCCGGGGCCTGCGCGACCGGGGCGAGGAGCCGTGGCCCCGGCCCGGCAGCCCGACCCCGCTGGCGGTCGGCGACGCCAACCTCCATGGCGCCTGGGGCCTGGTCATCACGTGGAACGACGGCCACTCCACCGGCATCTACCCCTTCGACACGCTGCGGCGCTGGAGCGAAGGCGAGGGCCGGCGGGCGTTCGGGCCCGACTCGGGCTTGGGCGGCTAGGCCAGCGGCCGGGCCAGCGGGTCAGCAGACCTCGATCAGCCGGGAATAGGGGTTGACGGCGCTACCCCCGCCGGGGTGGTACTCGAAGTGCAGGTGTGGTGCGCTGGCCGAGGCGTTGCCGGTGCTGCCCACGTAGCCGATGACCGTGCCCCGCTCGACGTGCCCGGCGCCCACGTTCTCGTACGCCGACAGGTGGGCTCCGTAGTACGTGTTGCCGTCGTCGCCGTAGACCCACCAGGACATGCCGCCCAGACCGCTGTTCCGGTGCTCGACCCGCCCGCTCACCGGCGCCACCGTCGGCGTGCCTGCCGGCGACATCATGTCGGCGCCCTTGTGGCTCCGACCGCCGGACCGGGCGGCGCCCCAGCTATCGGTGAAGCGCAACGGTCCCTGCACGGGGCACTTCCAGATCCCCAAGAGCGCCTTGCGCCGTTCCTCGGCCTCGATCGCCTCGAGCGCGGCCTCGTAGGCGGCGGCCGCCTCGGCGGCTTCGAGGCGCGGCCCGAGCTCGGCCTGGAGGCGCTCGAGCTGCTCGGCCCGCGCGGGATCGGTCGCCCTCAGCTCCTCGAGCGCGGCCGCGTCCACCTCGAGGCCCTTCTTCAACGCATTGACGAACTGGGTCTGGCGGCTGACCGCGGATTCGACGTCGAGGAGCGCCGCCTCGGCGTCGGCCCGCGCCGCCTTGGCCTCGGCGACCGCTTCCTCCTGGGCCGCCTGCTGGTCCCGGACGTCGCGGCGGAGCGCGTCGAGCTTCGTCAGGTCGGCGGCAATGGCCTCGTTGTTGATGTCGAGCACTGCCTGGCGGACCGACATCTCGTCCATGGAGTCGGAGGTCAGCACCTCGAAGGCGGCCAACGCCGGCGGATCGATGAAGGCACTGATCGTGACGTCGTCCATCTGGGCGGTCAGCTGCTCGATGCGGCGCTGGGTCTCGCCGAGCGCCGCATCCTTGTCCGCCAGCTTCTTCACGGCGGCGGCGACGGCGGCCTCGGCGGACTCGAGCTGCGCGAGCTGTCGTTCGACGTCCGCCTCTATCCGATCGAGCGCCGCGCCCGCGGAATCGGCGTTGCCGCTCACCACGCTGGTCTCCGCGCCCACCAGTGTCCGGCTGGCGACCCCCGCCACCCCCCGGGCGTCGTCATCGCCCGGGTCCTCCTGGACCGGGCCCACGGGCGACCGGGGTGTGGCGGAGGCGGCCGACGGCAGCGCCACCAGGCCCGCGACGACGCATGCGATCGCCCAGCGCCGCCCGCGCCCATGGACATCCCCAACCCCAGCACCCATCTTGGAACGAGACGGTAACAAATGTCGACCCGCGTGGTCAGTGGTTGGGGCAGGCGGCTGCGGCCAGCGGATAGGGGTTGACGGCCGACCCGCCGCCGGGGTGGTACTCGAAGTGGAGGTGTGGCGCGCTGGCCGAGGCGTTGCCGCTGCTGCCGACGTAGCCGATGACGGTCCCCGCCGCCACCCAGCCGACACCCTGGTTGGCGTACCCCGACAGGTGGGCGCCGTAGTAGGTGTGGCCGTTGTCGCCGTAGACGTACCAGCTCAGCCCGCCCAGGCTGGAACCCCGGTGCTCGACCCGGCCGCTGACCGGCGCCACCGTGGGGGTGCCCGCGGCGGACATCATGTCGACGCCCCTGTGGCCGCGGCCGCCCGAGCGGGCCGCGCCCCAGCTGTCGGTGAAGTGCACGGAGCCCTGGACCGGGCACACGATCCCGCCACCCGAGGTGGGCGGGTTCGGCGGGGACGAACCCGAACCGGATCCCTGGGCCTCGGCCGCGGCTTGGGCCTCGGCCGCGCGCCGCGCCTCCTCCTGCCGCCGCGCCTCCTCCAGCCGGGCCAGCGCCTCGGCGTACTCCTTCGCGGCGCGCATCTCGTCGAGCTTGTCCGACAGCTCGGCGCCGCGGGCGGCCAGCTGCGCGGCCAGCTCCGGATTGCGGGCGGCCAGGCGGGCGAGCTCCGCCGACTCGGCGTCGAGGCCCTGGGTCAGTGCCATCACGAACTGGCCCTGCCGGCTCATGGCGTCCTCGAGGTCGGCTAGGGCGGCCTCGGCCTCGGCCCGGGCCGCCTCGGCCTCCTTGCGGGCCTGCTCCTGCGACGCCCGCTGTGCCTCGAGCTTGCTGCGGGCGGCGGCGAGCTGCGCCAGCACGTCGGCGCTGGCGTCGGCCTGCAGATCGAGCACACCGTGCTTGACGGCGGCCTCGCCGGCATCGGAGGTGGCGAGCACCTCGAGGGCATCCTGCGCCGGCGGGCTCACGAAGGCGTCGACCACCACCTCGTCGCTGCGAACGATCAGCTCCTCGATGCGGAACTGGCTCTCGTTCACCGCGGCATCGGCGTCGGCCAGCGCGTCGACGGCCCTGGCCATGGTCCTCTCGGCGGCGCTTACCTCCGCGACGTGGTCGGCCACCGTGGACTGAAGCTCTTCGAGCTGGCCGGACAACGCCGCCGTGTCGTCGGCGGCCACGAGCACCTGGGGCCCGGCCAGCGCCTGCTCTCCCGCCGGGTCGCGGTTGCTCGGGGGCTCCTGACCAACCCCGCGCGGCACCGCGCCGGCCGCTGTGGGCAGCGCC
>JBOGHG010000247.1:0-5804 GCA_050744525.1 Acidimicrobiales bacterium
GGCGGCGGACGCCCTCGTCGGGCTCGGTCATGAACCGGCGCGGGTCAGGACCGAACGATTCGGACCAACGGGAGGCTGACATGGACACAACCCCGCTGGACGGCAACGCCAGCGCCGGCGCCCTCGGCGAGCTGTTCGCCTTCGACGTCACCAGGGCGGTGACGACCTGTGCCCACTGTCGGGACCGCCGGCCCGTCGCCGAGCTGCGCGCCTATGTGCGGGCGCCGGGAATCGTGTTGCGCTGCCCGTCGTGCGGTGGCGTGCAACTCCGCCTCGTTCAGTCCACCGAACGGGCCTGGTTGGACCTGCGCGGAATCCAGGTCCTCCAGATCCCGGTCAGCGCCAAGGTCTGAGCCGTCGTAGGCCTGTGAGGCGTGGCGAAATCACGAGACACTGGCTGAGGCGTGTCAGTTTCCGGTCGTGGACTGGCTGAGCCAGTGGTCGAAGCGGGTCCCGGCGAGCTGGGCGTCGTCGGCGGGGACGAGGGTGCGTTCGTGCAGTTCGGCGCCGAAGTAGGGAGCGTGGGGATCGGTGACGACGCCGCGGGGGTCGCGGCGCTCGCTCAGGCTCCGTCGGACGAGGTCGTCGAGATGGAACTGGTCGGGGCCCGCGACCTCGATGATGCCGTTGGCGGGCGGGCTGACGGCGACCTTGGCAACCGCGCTGGCCACGTCCTCGGCGGCCATGGGCTGGATGAGCACGGGCGCCAGGCGCACCGTGTTGCCGTCGGTGGCGGCGTCGGCCATGCGGTCGATGAACTCGAAGAACTGCGTCGCGTGGACGATCGAGTAGGGGATCGACGAGCTCTCGATCAGATTCTCCTGGGCGATCTTGGCCCGGAAGTAGCCGCTCTCGGACAGGCGCTCGGTCCCCACGACCGACAACGCCACGTGATGCCCGACGCCGGCGGTCGCGTCGGCGGCGAGGAGGTTGCGGGTCGATGTCTCGAAGAACTCCAGCACCGCGGCGTCCTCGAAGGACGGGGAGTTCGACACGTCGACCACCACCGAGGCATCTTCGAGGACGGCGGCCAGTCCCTCGCCGGTGAGCGTGTTGACGCCCGAGGCCGGTGACGCCGCCACCGCCTCGTGCCCCTGTTCACGGAGCTTGCTGACGACCTTGGATCCGATGAGCCCGCTGCCGCCGATGACGACGATCTTCATGATGAACCCTTTCTGTTGGCTTCAGGGCGTTGACGCCGGCACTGGTTCGACGGCTGTGCTATCAGCCGCCGTCGTGGTCGGTGAAGGGTGCTCTGGTCCTGGAGCTCGTGGACGGCTCGGAACCGGTCGCCTCCCCCGGGGCGGGCTGGTGGGGGCGGGTGCATCGGCCCGTCACGGGGAGGAGGCGGTGGCCTCGAGGATCGTCGCGGTGACGGCCTCGGGCTCCGACACGCTGAGCGCGTGTGACGCACCGGCGAGCTCGCGGCTCGTCTTGGCGCCGGCCCGCTCGGCCATGAACCGGTGCAGCGCGACGGGGATGATCAGGTCCTGGTCGCCGAAGACGAACCACGACGGGACGTGTCGCCACGCCGGGGCGTCGGTGGGCAGCGGTTCGGACAGGGCCGCTTCGGTGGCCGGGCGTTGCGTCGCCCCCATCACGGCGGCCTGCGCCGGGGGCACGTCGGCGGCGAAGTGCCGCTGGTACGCGTCCTGCCGGATGGCGAACTCGTTGCCGCCGGAGGAGACCGGGTAGGCGACGGCGGCGTCGACCACGGTGCTGCCCGGGAACATGGTCGAAAGCTGGAACGCCGACTCACCGTGGTCGGGCGCGAACCCGTTCACGTACACGAGGCCGACCACCGCGTCGTTGTGCGCGGCGGCCTCGGTGATCACCATGCCGCCATAGGAGTGGGCGACGAGCACGACCGGCTTGCCGATGCCGCTCATGACGTCGCGCACGTAGGCGGCGTCGCCTGCGAGGCTGCGCAGCGGGTTGGCCGCGGCGACGACCTCGTGGCCGCGGGACTGGAGCTGTTCGACGACCGCGCTCCAACTGGCGGACTCGGCGAAGGCGCCGTGGACGAGCACGATGGTGGGGGTCTGTTCGGACATGGCTGTTTCCCTTCGGGATCGGGTCACGACGCAGCGTCCCCCCGCTGGGGGGCGCTCGCATCCGTGGAAGTCCCGAGTGCGGTCCCCGGTCGGAACTCGCCGCCGCCGCGATGCCCTCAGGTGGTGCGCAGTTCGAGCTGCGCCAGCCGGCCCGGGAGCTGCCGGCGGGAGCCGATGTCGAGCTTGGAGAACACCTTGTGCAGGTGGTACTCCGCGGTTCGGGGGCTGATGAAGAGCTGGGCGCCGATCTCGGGGTTGGTGTGGCCCTCTGCTGCGAGCCGGGCGACCTGCGCCTCCTGGGCGGTGAGGACGTCGGGCGCCTCGACCGTGCGCTTGCGCACCGTCTCGCCCGTCGCCTGCAGCTCCCGTCGGGCCCGCTCGGCGAACGCCTCGGCCCCGAACCGGCCGAACATGTCGTGGGCACTACGCAGGTGCTCACGCGCGTCCCGCCGGCGGTGCTCGCGACGCAGCCACTCTCCGTATACCAGGTGGGCCCGGCCCAGCTCCATCCGTACACGCGTTCGGTCGAGGTACTCGATCGCCTCGCGATAAAGCGGTTCGGCGGCATCGCCGTCGGAAACGAGGGCGCGTGATCGCGCCAGCACTCCGAGCGCCCAGTCGGTGCCCGACACGCCCGCCATGTCGGCAAGCCGATCGACGGAGTCCACGGCAAGCTCTCGCCGGTCGCTCCGTGCGGCGGCCTCGACCAGTTCGGCCAACCCCCAGTTGGCGACGCCAAACTCGAACTCGGCGGCTTGCCGGGCGGCGGCGACGGCGTCGTCGTAGCGGCCCAGCCCGTTGTAGAGCAACGCCGCCGCCCACTGGGTGACGCTCAACCCGCCCCCCTCGCCGCGCGCCAGGACCTCGGCCGTGCTGGCGGCGATCGCCGCTTCGGCCTCCACTTCACGACCCCACGACGCCGCAAGTCCGAGGGCACCGTATGGCGCGAGCTGGCTCCCGGTCGCCTCTGTCACCACCTCGATCTCCTCGACGAGCGCGGCGGCGGTGGCAAGCTCGCCGGCGAACAGGTGGACGAACACCCGCGAGTTGACCGCGAGGAGGAGCTCGCTGAGGGCGCCGGACTCCCGTGCGGACTGCACGTGGCGAGTGGCGATGACGTGCCAGCTCTCGTCGTCCCAGAGACCGACCGCGATGGCCCCTGGGAACCACAGCAAGCTCGGATCCTCCTCGCCGGAGCTGTCCTCGGTGCAGAACGCCCGCAAGGTCGGTTTCAACACCGGCATCGCAGCCGCGTACCCCTCCGTGAAGAGCACGGCCAGGCTGTCGAGCAACAGGTCGCCCTTCACCGGCTCCGGCGACTGCGCCGCTCGGCGTGCCGTCCGCGCGACCTCCTGCGGGCCGACGCCGCCGGCAAGCCGGCCGGCCAACATCGCCGCGCCGAACGCCGCCAGGTAGGTCGCTCGCGCCGACCCGATGTCCAGCGGTTCGAAGCGCTGCGCCGCGGCCAGCAGCAGGGGCGTGGCCTCGCTGCCATGGCGCGACGCGAACGCGATTTGCGCCCGCACCAGGTCGACCCGCGCTCGGCGCAAGGCGTCGTCGGGCCCTTCCTCGGCCGTAGCGAGCAGCGCCAGGGCCGAGTCGAACGCACCCGCCTGAAGTTTGGCCTGAGCGGCATCCAGCGCGCGTCGAGCCCGATTGCCAAGATCCGGCGTCAGCTCGGCCGCGCGTTCCAGGAACGCTCCCGCCGCTGCGAGTCCACCGCGAGCCTGTGCCCGGCCAGCGGAGCGCTCGAGCTCGCCCGCCACCTCCTCGTCGGGTCCCATCGCCGCGTGGGCGCGATGCCAGGCGCGACGATCGGGATCGGCCTCCGGATCGGTCGTCTCAGCCAGTGCGCGATGCACCGTCCGGCGGTCAGGTAAGGCCGCTGCCCGGTAGGCCGCGGCGCGCACGAGCGGATGACGGAAACGCACTCGTGCTCCGAACTCGATCAACCCCGCCGCCTCGGCCGGCGCCCCGGCATCGCGTCCGATGCCGAGCCGCTGGGCCGCGCTCCACAACAAGGTGGCGTCGCCGACCGGTTCGGCTGCCGCGGTCAGGAGCAGTCGTTGCGTTTCGGTCGGAAGCGACTCGAGCTGTCGCTGGAAGCTCTGTTCGACGCGGCTGGCCAGCGGCCGCACGTCGGGACGGCCGAACCCACCGGCCAGCTCCGCCGCGGTCAATCCCCGAGGTAACTCGACCAACGCGAGCGGGTTACCCCGAGTCTCGGCGACGATCCGGTCCCGCACCCGCTCGTCGAACCGCCCAGGGACCACCGAGTCCAGCAGGGCGCGGGCATCGGCGTCGCTCAAACCCACGACCCCAAGCCCCGGAAGCCCCGTCCACTCCTGGTCTTCGCTGGGCTCACGCACCGCGAACACCACGGCGACCGATTCCGCCAAGAGGCGACGCGCAACGAACGCAAGGCCCTGCGCCGAGGCTCGATCGAGCCACTGTGCATCATCGACCAGGCAGACGAGCGGCGCCTCCTCAGCCGCCTCGGACAGCAGTCCGAGCACCGCCAGACCGACCAGGAAGCGATCCGGCGCTTCCCCGCCACTCAGGCCGAATGCCGTGCTCAGCGCATCGCGCTGCGGGCCCGGCAGCCGCGCCAGGCTGCCCAGCATCGGTGCGCAGAGCTGATGCAGGCCGGCGAACGCGATCTCCATCTCGGACTCCACGCCCGCCGCTCGCACAACGCGACACCCAGACGCCCGCTCCTGCAGGTAGTCCACCAGCGCCGTCTTGCCGACTCCCGCCTCGCCGCGCAGGACGAGCGCCCGGCTCTGACCCGCCCGTACCTCGTCCAAGAGCCGATCCAGCGCCGCCTGTTCAGCGCGCCGACCCCGCAATCCAGGCCCAGCACGACTCTTGGACATTGACCACCGCCACGCCTACAGGGACCCTCAGAGATGCCGTGCAGCTGGCCTGACAGGCAGACGCCCTTGCTAGGCCCCGGGGGAAGACCAGCGCAGCGACTGATTCCGACGACGCCACGCTAGTCGACCCGAGTCCGATGACGGCCCGGGGGTGGCCTGGCGGGTGGCGCCGATCGGTGGACCAGTGCGCCCACTAGGGAGTTGCACGGAGGCGATCCGAGCCGGTGAGCGCGACGGTGGCGCCATCGGCAAGGAGGACGCCATGACCGTCATCTCCGACATCAACGAGACGTGGCCCGACGCCATCGTCGACATCGGGCCAGTCGAGCTCACCGACCACTACTGGGGGATCGTCGGGTCGATCCCCTACGACGGCCACGTGGTCCTCGCGGTCAGCCACACCGCACCCGCATGGAAAGAGGCCCGCTCATGACGATGTACCTACCCAACGCGGAGCTCCATGCCACCGGGTACGAGCCCGCCGAGTTCCTCGAGGCCCACCACGCGGACGAGCCGGGAGAGCGGCCTGTCGCCGAGCCTGGCACCCGCACCAAACAGCGCGACGTCCCCACCGCGCACCTCGACACGCAGACACGGATCGACATCACCCGCTGGGCGGAGGAGTACATCTCCGGCCTCGTCGAGAACCACCACGGCGACCGCGAGGACGTGCGCGCCGTGATCGACGACCTCCACCACCAGACCAACGTCACGGCAGACTCGGGGGTGGATGGCATGGCGCGTTCGCGGCTCACGCGGGCGAGGGGTGAAGCCGGCCGCAGCCTCATGTGGGCAGGGTGAAGCTGACCGAGGCGCCGCCGGTGGTGGGATCGTTGCTGGCGTCGATCGTGCCCCCGTGCGCCCGGACCAGGTC
>JBOGHG010000248.1:0-5804 GCA_050744525.1 Acidimicrobiales bacterium
CGGTCCAGGCCATCAGCGACATGCAGCGCCTGCTCACCGGCGAGGTCGCCGGCCACGCGCTCGACGCCGAGGTCGTGCGCGGCGGCGACCTGCTGAAGCTTCCGGTCGTGCCCCGCGCCCTGTGAGTGGACGCGCCGGGGTTCCGTAGGCTCCGGCGGGTGGCGTTGCTGCCCATGAAGGCCACCACGGGTCTCCTGCCGACCGGTCCGGGATGGATCTACGAGGTCAAGTGGGACGGCATGCGCGTCATCACCGAGGTGGCGCCGTCGGGCGTGCACGGGTGGAGCGCCAACGGCCGTGAGTGCACGCCGGCCTTCCCCGAGCTGGGGGCGCTGGCGGAGGCCCTGGCGCCGGTGGACGCGACCCTCGACGGCGAGGTGGTGGCGCTCGACGCCGAGGGGCGCCCGAGCTTCGAGCGGCTCCAGCAGCGGATGCACGTCACGTCGGTGGCGGACGCCCGGCGCCGGGCCGAGGAGGTCCGGGTTGCGTACGTGCTGTTCGACCTGCTCCGGCTCAGCGGCCACGACCTGACCGAGCGGCCGTGGAGCGACCGCCGGCACCTGCTCGACCAGCTGGCCGACGAACTGCCGCTCGGCACCGACGTGGCCCACGTCTACGACGACGGCCCGGCGCTGCTGAAGGTGTGCGAGGAACGGGGCCTCGAGGGCGTGGTCGCCAAGCGGGTCGGCAGCCGCTACACGCCCGGGCGGCGGACCCGCACGTGGATCAAGGTGAAGGTGCGTCGGCACGATGAGTTGGTGGTCGGTGGCTGGGCGACGGGCGAGGGCAGCCGGGCCGGGCGGCTCGGCGCCCTGCTGATCGGCTATCACCCGCAGCCCGGCGACACGACGCTGCTCTACGCGGGCCGGGTCGGCTCGGGCTTCACGTCCGCCGAGCTCGATCGCGTGGCGCGACTGCTGGCACCGCTCGCCGAGGAGCAGTGCCCGTTCGTCCCCCGCCCGCCGGCCACCCAGGCCCGGGGGGCCCATTGGGTACGTCCCGAGATCGTTGTGGAGGTCGCCTACAGCGACTGGACCTCCGACGGACGCCTGCGCCACCCCGTCTACATGGGGCAACGGACCGACGTCGACCCCGACGCCGTGGTGCGCCCGTAGGCTCCCAACTCGCGTGGAGCGCGAAAGCATCCGTCTCACCGTTCCTGCAACCTCCGCCGCCGTGCGCATCGCCCGGGCCGGGGCAGCGGCCATGGCGACGCGCGCCGGGTTCACGTACCGCGAGGCGGAGGAGCTGCGCCTGGCGGTCGGCGAGGCGGCCGCGCTGCTCGCGCCCGATCCCGACGGCGACGGCACCCTGGTGATCGCGTATGACGTGGGGGACGAGACGCTGAGCGTCGACCTCCACTTGGCCGAACGTGGTGGTGCGCCCGCCGATGTCCCGGATGTGGCGGCCGCCGTGCTCGACGCCAGCGTGGACACCTGGCGGCTCGACGAGGCCGGGCGACGCATGGTTCTCCACAAGCGAGGCCGTCCCGACCTCGACGACGTCTGACGGCTCCACCCATCCGTACCGGCGCTGATTTCTTGCGGTCCCCGCGAGAATTCGACGCCGGAAGGGTCGACCGACGTTCAACGACCGGTGTGGCCGAAGCCGCCGGTCCCCCGGGCCGATCCGTCGAGGGTCTCCACGGGCGTGAAGCCGGCGTGCTCGACCCGCTGCACCACGAGCTGGGCGATGCGATCGCCGCGCCGGACCTCGTAGTCGGTGTCGGGATCGGTGTTGACCAGCAGCACCCGCAGCTCGTCGCGGTAGCCGCTGTCGATGAGGCCGGGCGTGTTGAGGCAGGTGACACCGTGCCGCAGCGCCAGCCCGCTGCGGGGCTGGACGAATCCGGCATACCCCTCGGGGATCGCCAGGACGATGCCGGTGCCCACGAGCCCCCGACCACCCCCGCGCCGCAGCGTCACCGCCTCGCGGGCCACGAGGTCGGCGCCGGCGTCGCCCGGCCGGGCGTAGTCCGGCAGGGGGAGGTCGGCATCGAGGCGAACGACGGGGATGCGCAGCACGTCGCCATTGTCGCCGCCCGGCGGGCGCCTGGGTGGATGCACATGGACGCCTGGTGGGTGGCTACGGGCCACCCCACCAGAGCACAGCTAGCCTCCGGGCGTGCTCGTCTGGATGGACCTGGAGATGACCGGACTCGACCCGGCGCGCAACCTGATCGTCGAGATCGCCACCCTCGTGACCGACGATCAGCTCGAGATCGTGGCCGAGGGGCCCGACCTGGTGGTCCACCAACCCGACGGGGCGCTCGACGCCATGGAGGACGTGGTGCGCGAGATGCACACGCGCAGCGGCCTGCTGACCGCGATCCGGGCCTCGACCGTGTCGCTGAACGACGCCGGCGCCGCCACGCTCGACTTCATCAAGGCCCACGCGCCGGCGCCGCGCTCCGTGCCCCTGTGCGGCAACTCCATCGGGACCGACCGCCGGTTCCTGGCGGTCCACCTGCCCGAGATCGAGAACTACCTGCACTACCGGTCCATCGATGTCTCCACGCTCAAGGAGCTGGCGCTGCGCTGGGCACCCGCGGTGCTCGAGGGCGCACCGAAGAAGGAGTCGACGCACCGGGCGCTCGACGACATTCGCGAGAGCGTGAACGAGCTGCGCTGGTACCGCGCCCACCTGTTCCGCGATTTCGATGACCGGTCCGCCCCGCCCCCGGAGGCAGCGCCTCCGCCCGCGATCACGCCTCCGGTGCCCCCTGGCTGAGTTGACCGAGCGGTCAAGTACGCTGAGGGTGTGCCCCCGCCCCCCTCGTCCACCTCGCCGACGCCGGCCCCGGCATCCGACATCCCTCGGCCATTGCGCCAGGAGGCGCGGCCGGCCAGCACCGAGGTGACCGAGGCGGCACCGGGCATCCTGCGCATGCAGTTGCCCGTCTCGATGCCCGGCCTCGGTCACGTCAACTGCTATGCGCTCGAGGATGAGCGGGGCCTGGCGGTCGTCGATCCCGGCATGCCCGGCCCGGGTACGTGGCGGGCGCTCACCGACCGCCTGCGCCAGGTCGGCGCCGCGCCCCGCAACGTGCACACGGTCGTGGTCACCCACAGCCACCCCGACCACTTCGGCGGAGCCGAAAGGCTGCGATCGGCAACCGGTGCCGAGGTGGTGACCCATCGCAGCTTCCGCACCTGGCTCGACCCCGACGAGGAGGGCGATCCGGACGCGCTCGATCCGGACGATGCCGCACCGCCCCGCACCAGCCCCCTGCGAGCGAAGCTGCCGTGGCGTGACGCCGAGTTCTCGCCGGGCGGCCACCGGTTCCGGAACCCGGCGGTGCGCCGGTTGGCCCGGCGGTGGATGCGCTCGCCCACGCCGACCCGCCGGATCGACGACGCCGAGGTGGTCCGCCTGGCCGGGCGCGAGTGGATCGCCGTCCACACGCCGGGGCACACGCTCGATCACCTGTGCCTGCTGGATCCGGCCGAGGGTTCGCTGCTCGCCGGTGACCACGTGCTCCCCACGATCACCCCCCACGTGTCGGGGCTGGCAGCCGGGCCGGACCCGTTGGCCAGCTTCCTGGCCAGCCTCGTCAAGGTCCGTGAGCTGGAGGGGGTCCGGCTGGTGCTACCGGCCCACGGAGATCCGTTCACGGACCTCCCCGGCCGGGTCGAGGCCATCCGCCGGCACCACCGCGAGCGGCTCGACGCCATCCATCGCGCCACGGCCGTAGCCGGGCGCGCCACGGTCGAGGCGGTGACCCAGCAGGTGTTCCACCCACGCGCCTGGGGGCACATGGCCGAGAGCGAGACCTACGCCCACCTCGAGCACCTGCGGCTCCAGGGACTGGTCGCGGTCGACGACCGGGGGCCCGACCTCGTCTACGAAGTGGCGAGCTGACTGGCTGAGCGGGATGGCGTGTGTCGAAAGCCACGTCTCGAACGGCGGAATTTCTGCCGTTCGACACATGATTTGCGCCAGATTGCAATATTCCATTGACGAGCGGTGGGCCCGCGTGGTCCGCTTTGACCTCATGGCGCTCACCCGCCACTGACTCGACCCACCACGACACGGAAGGAAAGGCCAGGACCGATGTACGCCGGCACCACCCAAGAGAGCGGCCACATGGCCGGTGCCGCGCGCCCGGTGGCCTGCGCCGTTCACCTCATCCCCACCGGTATCGCCGCGCCCATGCACGAGCACACGTGGCTCCAGGCGTCGACCGACAAGCCGGTGTCCGCCGACTTCCCGGTGTTCACCAACGATCGACTCACCCGACGGCTCTCGGAGCGCTTCCCCTGACCAGGCGAGAAGCGCAAGGACCCTCCGAAGGCCGTCGGGATATCCCGGCGGCCTTCTTGTTTGTCCGACCAGCTTCCACCCACCCCCAACCCACCGACCACCGATCAACCCCAGCGACCGACCAGCAGACCGACACGAGACAAAGGGAATGGGCCGATGATCGCCCCTCTGGCACCCGACGAGATGATCGACCTGACCGAGCGAAGTACCGACGAGGCCGAGCCCGAGATCCTCACCGGCGAGGACACCTGGTGGGCGCACGCCCGCTGCAACGACGGCAGCGGCCGGCTCGCAGGCATGTTCTTCAGCGAGGAGCTGCAGGACATCGCCCGGGCCAAGAACATCTGCGCCACGTGCCCGGCCCTGATCCCCTGCCTCGAGGGTGCCCTCGAGCGGCGGGAGCCCTGGGGCGTGTGGGGCGGTCAGCTGTTCCTCAACGGGAAGATCCTCGCCACCAAGCGGCGTCGGGGACGGCCGCCCAAGCTGCCCCGGCCCGAGGACCAGCTTCCCGAGATCCCCATCCCCGAGCACCTGCAGGACGTGGCGATCGTTCGGATCGCCTAGCCCTGCCCCAAAATGGTGGGGGGCACCGCTGCGGCGGCGGTGCCCCCCAGGCGGGCCGATTCCCGCCACGCGAGGCCCGGCGGTACGGTCGTAGTTCGTGGCTTCCCGCCGCATCCCCCTGTTCCCTTTGCTGGCCGCAACCGCATTGGCCCTGGTCGCGGCGGTCGGCGTCGCCATGTGGCTCGGCGCCGACGATGAGCCGTCGGCCAACGGCGACCCGTCGGAGTCGGAGCCGTACCAGCTCACCCCTGCGGGCGAGCTGCCGGCCTCGGCCGCCGACGTGGCGCTGGCGGCGCTGGACGGCGGTCCCGACCGGAAGCTGGGCGAACTGCTGGGCTCCAAGCCGGTGGTGATCAACTTCTTTGCCAGCTGGTGCGTGCCGTGCGTTACCGAGATGCCGGCATTCGAGCGGGTCCACCAGGACGTCGGCGACCGGGTCACGATCATCGGCATCGCCTATCAGGACAGCGACGAGGATGCCCGCGCCACGGTCGAGCGGACAGGCGTGACCTACCCGACCTTCGGGGACGGCGGGCAGGACGCCGTCACCTACTTCGGCGGCACCAGCATGCCGACCTCCGTGTTCATCGACGCCGGCGGCGACGTCGTCGACGTCCGCAGCCGCGCCCTCGATGTCGACGAACTGCGGTCGGCGCTCGAGGACCGCTTCGGGATCGCAGTGTGATCGGCGCGGTCCGCGGCATCGGGCCCGAGGGGCCCTTGGCCCTGTACCTCACCCTCGGCATGGTGGCCACGGTCAATCCCTGCGGCTTCGCCATGCTCCCCGCCTACCTCGCCTACTTCCTGGGGATCGAAGTTCGGGAGGCGGGCGTGCTCGGCGTCGCCGGGGTCGCCAGCGCGCTGCGGGTCGCGTTGGCGGTCTCTACCGGCTTCCTGGCCGTGTTCGCCCTCGCCGGCCTGGCGGTCGAGCTGACCGCGCTGCCGGTCTACGAGAACGTGCCCTGGATCTCGATCGT
>JBOGHG010000249.1:0-5787 GCA_050744525.1 Acidimicrobiales bacterium
TCAAGCAGATCTGCAACCACCCCGCCCACTACCTGGGGGAGGCCGGACCGCTGCCCGGGCGGTCGGGCAAGCTGGCACGCACCACCGAGATGCTCGCCGAGGTCGTCGCGGCCGACTCACGCGCGCTGGTGTTCACCCAGTACCGGGAGATGGGTGACCTGCTGGCCCGCCACCTGGCCCCCGCGCTGCGATTGCCGGCGGTTCCGTTCCTGCACGGCGGCGTCACGCGATCGGGGCGCGACGCGATGGTCGACGCCTTCCAGGACGGCGCAGCCCCGCCGGTACTCATCGTGTCGCTCAAGGCCGGCGGCACCGGGCTCAACCTGACCGCCGCCACCCACGTGATCCACTACGACCGCTGGTGGAACCCCGCCGTCGAGGACCAGGCCACCGACCGGGCGTACCGCATCGGCCAGTCCCGCACGGTCAACGTGCACAAGCTCGTCACTGGCGGCACGCTCGAGGAGCGCATCGCCCGGCTGCTCGAGGACAAGCGGGCGCTCGCCGACGCCGTCGTCGGCACCGGGGAGACGTGGCTGAGCGAGCTGAGCGACGACGACATCCGCGCCCTCGTGGAGCTGTCGGCCGACGACTTCGCCGACGATGCCGGCGGGCGCGGCACCGGGGTGGGTGCCGACGACGTCGACGTCGACGCCGACGCCGACGGGACGAACGACGACGAGGCGGACGAGGCCGCCTGATGGCCACCCGCTTCGGGCTCACGTGGTGGGGACGGCGCTGGATCGGCTCGCTCGAAGCGCTGGGCGCCGCCTACGCCAATCGCCTGCCCCGCGGCCGCACCTACGCACGCCGGGGGGCCGTGCATCGACTCGACATCCAGGCGGGGCGGGTCACCGCCCGGGTCGACGGCCGTCGGCCGTTGCCGTACCGCGTCGGCCTGTCGCTACCGGTGTTCTCCGACGAGCAGTGGGACGCCGTAATCGCCGCTCTCGCCGGTCAGGTCCGCCACGCCGCCGCGCTGCTCGACGGCCGCATGCCCGACGACATCGACGACACCGTGGCCGGCGCCGGCGTCTCGCTGTTCCCCCGCGCCGGCGAGCTGACGACGACCTGCTCGTGCCCCGATCACGCCAACCCCTGCAAGCACGTGGCCGCGGTCCACTACGTGCTGGCCCAGACCTTCGACGGCGATCCCTTCCTGCTCCCCACGCTGCGCGGCCGGCGACGAGACGAGCTGCTCACCGCGCTGCGGGCGGCGCGCACGGGTGCCGGGGCCGCCGTCGCAGGCGCCCCGCAGGCGGCGGACGAAGGGGTGGCGGTCGCGGACCTCGTGGCGTCACGCCTGTTCGACCCCGGCGGCGACCTCGCCGCCGTCGGCGTGCAGCTACGGCGACCCGACGGGGACGCGACCGTGGCCCTGGAGCGGCTCGGCCCGCCACCCGTGCCCGGGGACCCCGGTCTCGCCCTCGACCTGCTGTGTGATGCGGCGCGCACCGCCGCCGGACGGGCGTGGCGGCTGGCCGTGGGCGCCACCGACGTCGAGGGTGGGCGCGGCGGCGATGGCAACGGCGGCGATGGCAACGGCGACCCCGGCGCCGCCACCGTTCTGGCCGAGCTCCGCAGCCGGGGATCAGCCACCACCCGCGAGCTCGCGGACGCGCTCGCGCGAGAGCCCGAGGGCGTGCGCGCGTCCCTGCGGGCGCTCGTCGGCGCCGGGGTGGTCGACCGCACGGGCCATGCACGAGGGACCCGCTACCAAGCCTGGTAGGCCGCCGGCGCGGCGCGGCGACACGCCCATCTGAGGTCCACCCCGAGGCCAGCGCCGAACACCACCTGAGCCTGACCTTCGCCATCGCCTGCACCTGCCCCGCGGCTCTAGCCTGCGCGCTCGCCATTGTCTTCCCACCACACCACCCCGTTGGCGAGGTGACGGCCGTGACCGAACGCACCCCTGCCCTCACCTACACCTCCTACCTGGCGCTCGACGACATCCTCGGCGCGCAGCGCCCGCGCTCGGGCGAGCACGACGAGATGCTGTTCATCGTCATCCACCAGGTGTACGAGCTGTGGTTCAAGCAGCTTCTCCACGAGCTGGCCCACCTGCAGCGCCGGCTCCAGGATGGCGACACCCCGCACGCGCTCCACACACTCAAGCGCATCCTCACCATCCTCAAGGTGGCCGTCGCCCAGATCGACGTGCTCGAGACGATGACGCCACGCCAGTTCCTCGGCTTTCGCGGCCGGCTACAGGAGGCGAGCGGCTTCCAGTCGGCCCAGTTCCGCGAGCTGGAGGCTGTGCTCGGGCGCCGCGACCGGCGCGTATTCGAGCACTACCCGCAGGACAGTGCTGCCCACCACCGCGTCGCCGCGGCCATGACCCGGCCGTCGCTTTACGACTCGTTCCTGCGCTACCTGGCCGCCCAGGGGTATGACGTGCCGGTCACGGCCGTCGACCGTGACGTCACGCAGCCGCCGGCACCGTCGGCAGACGTGCAGCGCGTGCTCCTCGCCGTCTACCGCGACGACGGCGAGCCCTCCCAGGTGGCCGAGCGGCTCGTCGACCTCGACGAGGGCTTCCAGGAGTGGCGCTACCGCCATGTGAAGATGGTCGAGCGCACCATCGGACCGAAGCCGGGCACCGGCGGGTCCGCAGGGGTGGCCTACCTGCGGACGACCCTGTCTCGTCCGGTCTTCCCCGACCTGTGGGCCATCCGGACCGAGCTGTGATCGGGCTCGACGACCTGGCTCGCACGCCCAACGCCCTGGCGCCGCACTACTCCCGGTTCCGGGTGGCCGAACGGCTGCTGCTGATCGGGCACTCGCACCAGGCGTGGCCCGACGTCGCCCGCGACGCCCAGCTCGAGGCCTTCGACGACGCCGCGGCGCTGGTCGACGACAAGTGGGACCGCGCGTTCGCCTGGGCCGACGAGGTGCGCGCCAGCTTCCGCCGGCTGCTCGACGACCCGGACGGCGAGATCGCTCTCGGCGCCAGCACACACGACCTGGTGATCCGGTTCCTGTCGGCGCTCGACCTCACCGGGCGGCGGCGCCGGTTGGTCACGTCGACCGGCGCGTTCCACACCCTGCGCCGGCAGCTCGGCCGGCTGGCCGAGGCCGGCGTGGACATCGAATGGGTCGCCGCCGATCCCGCCGAAACACTGGCCGAACGCATGGCCGGCACCGTGGACGACCACACCGCGGCCGTGCTGGTCTCGGCGGTGCTGTTCGAGACCGCCCGGATCGTCCCGAACCTCGATGCGGTCGCCGTCGCGTGCCGGCGCACCGGCTCCGAGCTGCTCGTCGACGCCTACCACGCACTCGGGGTCGTGCCGTTCCCGATCCACGACATGGGCCTGACGGATGCCTGGGTCGTGGGTGGCGGCTACAAGTACCTGCAGCTCGGCGAGGGGAACTGCTTCCTGCGCCTGCCGGCCCACGCGGCCGAGCTGCGCCCCGTCGTCACCGGATGGTTCGCCGAGTTCGACGCCCTGGCGGACCACGCCGGGGCCGGCCGCGTCACCTACGGGCCCGGCGCCCAGCGCTTCGCGGGCAGCACCTACGACGCCACCAGCCACTACCGGGCAGCCCGCGTCTTCCGCTTCTTCGACGAGCAGGGACTGACGCCGCCCCTGCTGCGGAGGTCGTACCTCCACCAGCTCGAGGTGCTCGCCCATCGCTTCGACGCGCTGGGGGCGCCCGGCGACGTCATCACGCGGGACCGCGCGACGCCGCTGCCCGGCTTCGGCGGCTTCCTCGCCCTGCAGACCCCGCACGCGCCAGAGCTCCGGGAAGGGCTGAGGAAGCGAGGCGTCAGCAGCGACAGCCGGGGTCCGCAACTGCGCTTCGGGCCCGCGCCCTACCTCTCCGACGCGCAGCTGGAAGCGGCTGTCGATGCCCTCGGCGACGCACTCGACGAGCTGCGCGTGTGACGTCGCCGCTCAGCCCGACCAGGTGAGAACCTCGCCCGTGCCGGCGGTCATGACGCTGCCGGGCATCACCCGCAGCCGCCCACGGCGAGAGGCGAAGGCCGGTCCGGCCCGAGTGCCTGGCCGACCGCGGGATCGACCTTCACTCCTCCTGCGGCTGGGCCTCGGCCCGCTTGCGGATCTCGTCGACCACGGCGGGATCTGCGAGCGTCGTGGTGTCGCCGAGCGCCCGGCCCTCGGCCACGTCGCGCAGCAGCCGCCGCATGATCTTGCCGGAGCGGGTCTTGGGCAGCTCGTCGGTGAAGATCAGCAGCTTGGGGCGGGCCGTGGGACCGATCTTGTGGGCCACGTGGCCGCGCAGCTCCTCGCCCAGCTCGGGCGTGGTGTCCACACCCCCGCGCACGATCACGTAGGCGACGATGGCCTGGCCCGTCACCGGATCGTTGGCGCCGCACACCGCCGACTCGGCCACCGCCGCGTGGTCGACCAGGGCGGATTCGACCTCGGTGGTGGAGATCCGGTGGCCCGATACGTTCATCACGTCGTCGACCCGGCCCAGCAGCCAGAAGTAGCCGTGGTCGTCGATCTTGCAGCCGTCGCCGGCGAAGTAGCGGCCGCGGTAGCGAGCCCAGTAGGTCTCCTGGTAGCGCTCGGGGTCGCCGTAGATGCCCCGCAACATGGCGGGCCAGGGTTGTGTGAGCGTGAGGTAGCCGCCGCCCCGCTCGACCTTGCCACCGGACCCGTCGACCACCTCGGCTCCGATGCCCGGCAGCGGGAACGTGGCCGAACCGGGCTTGAGCGTGGTGGCCCCGGGCAGCGGGGCGATCATGATGGCGCCGGTCTCGGTCTGCCACCAGGTGTCGACGACGGGACAGCGGCCGCCGCCGATGTGCTCCCAGTACCAGATCCATGCCTCGGGGTTGATGGGCTCGCCCACCGTTCCGAGCACGCGCAGCGAGGACAGGTCGTGCTTGTCGGGCTCCTGCGCCCCCCACTTCATGAAGGTGCGGATGGCCGTGGGAGCGGTGTACAGGATGGTGACGCCGTAGCGCTCGGCGATCGCCCACAGCCGGTCCTTGCCCGGGGTGTCGGGCGTCCCCTCGTAGATGACGCTGGTGGCCCCGTTGGTGAGCGGCCCGTAGACGATGTAGCTGTGGCCCGTCACCCAACCGATGTCGGCCGCGCACCAGTAGACGTCGGTCTCGGGGTGGAGGTCGAACACGTACTTGTGAGTGAACGCCACCTGGGTCAGGTAGCCCCCGGTGGTGTGCATGATGCCCTTGGGCTCGGCGGTCGTCCCCGACGTGTAGAGCAGGTAGAGCAGGTCCTCGCTGTCCATGGGGACGGCCGGGCAATCGGCGTCCGCCTGCGCCATGAGGTCCTGGTACCAGTGGTCGCGACCCTCGGTCATGTCCGGCGGCCCGGCGTCGCCCGCGTCGGCATGTCCCGTCACCCGGCGCACCACCACGACGTGCTCGATGGACGGCGACGCGGCCACCGCCACATCGGCGGTGGGCTTGAGCAGGTGCGCCTGACCGCGTCGGAACCCGCCGTCGGCCGTGACCAGCACCTTGCACTCGGCGTCGTTGATGCGGCCGGACAGCGAGTCGGCGGAGAACCCCCCGAACACGACCGAGTGCGGCGCCCCGATGCGGGCGCAGGCGAGCATCGCCACCGGCAGCTCGGGGATCATCGGCATGTAGATCGCCACCCGGTCCCCCTTGCCGACCCCCAGGCCCTTGAGCACGTTGGCGAAGCGCTGGACCTCGCGCAGCAGATCCTCATAGGTGATGGTGCGGGTGTCGCCCGGCTCGCCCTCCCAGTGGTAGGCGACCTTGCCGCCGTTGCCGGCCTCGACGTGGCGGTCGAGGCAGTTGTAAGAGACGTTGAGGGTGCCGCC
>JBOGHG010000250.1:0-5769 GCA_050744525.1 Acidimicrobiales bacterium
CAACTCCAGCACGTACGGGCTCTTCCTTGGCATGGCTCCCCTCCTGGAGGGGAGCCCATACGTTAGCGGAGGCCCCTGATTACGTGATCGTAGTTACGTGACTGTATTTATGGGGGGATGTACTAAGGCGAACGGCGCGTCGTCGCCAGACCAACCGTCCGCCGCGCTATGGGTGACCACGAAGACCGACATGCTTCGTGATCTGGCCCAATTGGATACGCCAGCTCAACGGGTACCCGAGATCACCGAGTTTTGGAGCGCTCGGCCGGAAGCCAGCGCGACGTCAGATCGGCCCATCCGCGGTACGTCGATCAGCACCGAACGCCGCGACAGAACATCGTCGTCCCGGAGGCAACCGCCGCGCACCGAACGGCGCCTCTGTCGTCGGCGGACGACTGGGCGTCGACACAGCGAACGGCCGCGTCCGCGACCCCGGCGCTTCCGCCGACGCCGAGATCTAGCGAATGATCTGGTAAACCCGCCGGTAAACCTCGCCTCGACCACGCGACCCGCGACACACCGCGAAAATGCTGGTCAGCGTGCCCTCGACAGGACTCGAACCTGTGGCCTACCGCTTAGGAGACTGCGCCTGATCGTCCGCTCCGTACCGTCCAGTGCGCTGACCTGCACCAATTGCGCCGCCCAGTCCGTCGAGTGCGGTTCGGTCCGCAGCGGTTGCCGGAGTTTGGGTCCCGCGTAAGGTCCAGAGCGCATCGGCCACCATCGACCGTGAGGGTCGCAGTTGACGGAATGGTTCTTTGGAAGGCCGCCTCCCGATCCGCCCAGGCTCGATGCGGGAGCACACTGCATCGGCGAGCACCGACAACGGACGTGCTACCCGCCGGCGTCGACAGTGACTGTCAGGACCGTGCTCGTGACCCGCGCGTCGAGCGGGCTCGGCCTGGTCAGACATCCCCTGCGTTCGCCGCCACGAGCCCCGTTCTGAACCGCCACTGGCACAATCGTCCGATGCTCCATCACTGAGCGAGATCGACGCTGCGACACGGGAACGCTGGGCGGCCGACACGTGTTTGCCTGGCGACGCCGAGCAACGCCAGTGGTCACTTAGCGCCGGGTCGCACCGCGATGGAGCTCGATTAGGGCGCCAATCGCGGCCCGAGCTGATTGAGTCGGTCGACCCCGACGCAGACCCGCCCGGCTTTCCGGCCGAGCCTCGTGCCGCGTGTGTCCCGCAACCGCCCTGTGGTGTCGTCTCGGGCGACACAAGCGAGCGGCCGACGGTTTACGGTTCGCGGCATGGCGCAGCTCGGCTCGGCAGAGCGAGCGAGGCTTCCCGACAGTGCCTTCGCCTACGTTGATACGCACGGTCGCCGGCGGCTACCGATCCATGACGCCGGCCATGTCCGCAACGCGCTCGCTCGCTTCAACCAGGTCGCGTTCGAGGACGACGCTGCCCGCGACCGTGCGCGCAATCGGCTCCTCAACGCGGCCAAGAAGTTCAAGATCGTGCCCGTCGGGTTCATCACCAACCAGCTGCGGTCCGAGCGCGACCTGGGGCGCCGCGGCGACGAACCGATCCCTTTGCCTTCGGGCTTCGTGACGATGCTGCTCACCGACATCGAGGGATCGACGGCGCTGGTCCACCGCCTCGGCGACCATTACGGCGACCTGCTTGAGCGGGTCAGGGCGCTTTTGTGCGACACCGCGCTGGGCCATGACGGTCACGTCGTCGAGACGCGCGCCGACGAGTTCTTCGCGGTGTTCGAGCAACCGGCGGCTGCGCTCACCATGGCCTTGACGGTGCAGCGCGAGCTTCGCACGAGGGTATCGGCCGGTGACGAGGATGTACGCGTCAGGGTCGGAATCCACAGCGGCTACCCGACGCTGGCCAAGGCGAACTACATCGGCATGGCCGTGCACACGGCGGCACGGATCTGCGGCGCAGCGCACGGAGGGCAGGTCGTCGTGTCGGGCGACTTTCGTACCGCGATCGGCGTCCCCTTGCCGAATGGCGTGCGCTTACGGAAGCTCGGCGCGTACGCGCTACGCGGCCTGCCGGACGAGGTTGAGCTCTACCAGGTCGCGGCGGAAGGGCTCCTCAGCCGCTTCCCGCCGCTCAGGATTTCGCTTTAGGACTCAGCTGAGTGAACGTACGGGGGCGAGGCCGGGGGCAGGCCGGAGCTAGGCCCCAATGCTAGGCCGGGCCGGTGAAGGGATCGGCCCGGTCGATGACGTCGTTGTCCGCACCGACGACAAGTCGTTGATGAGGTAGCGCTCGTCCTCCGGGTAGAGCACGGCGGCGTCGATGTCGTCGCCGGCGAAGGCGCGGATCGCCTCTACCGAATCCCACAAGGAAAGGGCGATGATCTCGGTGCGGTCGCCCTCGTGGCGTTGCAGCAACCAGGCTCCTCGGTTGCCGGCGGACTGCCCGTACTCGGCGAAACCTGTCGCGCGTATGTAGTCGGCGTACAGCTCGGCGTCGCCGTTGGCACCGCGCCCGTCCAGACTCGGGCGATCATCGGCCGCCCGCTGCTTCGTCGGCGGGCTCGGTGAGGAAGCCGATGATTATCCGGTTGCACAGGTCGGGCTTCTCCATCAGCAGCCCGTGCCCGGTGCCGGGCACGATGGCCAGCTGCGATCCCGACAACCCGGCCCGGAACGCCAACGTGTGCTCGATGGGGATCTCGTCCTCGTCGTCACCGACCATCACGAGCGATGGGCCGAGGTACCCAGCGAGGTCGGCCCCCGTCAGCGCGGGTTCCTCCTCGTGCATACGGTCGAGCTTCGTGTTCAGCGCCGGGAAGGCGTTGGGCCCGTCGGGCGAGACGGCGCCGTGGAAGTCGACGAAGAATGCCATGCTCTCCTCGTCGAGGTAGATGGCACCGGGCGCCCAGCCCTCGTGGTGAAAGACACCTGAGGCCACCACCAACCGGCGCACGAGATCCGGACGCAGCAAGGCCGCCACCAACGCCACCGGTGCACCGTCGCTGTGGCCGACGAGGAACGCCGGTCCGCCGACCACCTGCTCGAGGAAGGCAATGGTGTCCCGGGCCATCAGCTCGTAGGAGATCGGTCCCTCGACGTCGGCCGTACGGCCGTGCCCTCGCCGGTCGGGCCGGAACACTTTGAAGCGCTGGGCCAAGCCGGGGACGTTGGACTCGAAGACCCGGGAGTCGGCGCCGCCCGGGTGAAGAAGTACCAGCGGCTCTCCCTGCCCGTCCTCCTCGTAGTACGTACACACGTCGCCGAGCTGCGTGTAGTTCGCCACTGCGGGCTCCTCTCGTGATCGCCCAGGGTCGGTCCCGCTACCGACGATCGCCAGGTCGAGAACTCATCGCGCGGTGATCAGGACGTGCACCAACGAGATGTCCTTTGCCGAACGAAGCTGCCCGGAGGATTAGCTGGGTGCCGCGGGTGGCGAGCACGGAGGGTGTGCATTGCGGACCAGCTTGAGCCCGGTTCCATGGCCCAGATCACCGGTATGTCGCTGCTCATCGGGTGCGAGGGCAGCCAGCCTGGGCGTCGTTGACGGCGAGCAGATCACCCATTCGGAGCGCCTCCTCGAGGTTCGGCGGGTTCGCGAGATGTGTCGGCTATGGACAGATCGGCACGGTATGAGCCGGACGTGGTTATGAGCGCGCCCGCGGCATGCCTTGGCGTCGATCCAATCCGCTCGACGCTGGGTTCCCCCGCTGCGGCCGCTTTCGGTGTGGCGGGCCATGTCGTTCCCACGATTCGCTGAGCAGCCGGTCGACCGCGAGTTGCAGCATCTGGGACCGGCTCTTGTCACCGTGCTGGGCGGTGATGAAGTAGCTGCCGATCAGCAACGAGTAGGCCAGCATGCTGCGGGCCTCGGCATCGTTCTGATCCACGCAGAACTGCCCGAACAGTGAGCGCAGCCAGCTCATGCGTCGCTTGTCGACCCGGCGCAGTCGTTCGGCGACGTCACTGTCGCGGCGCGACCAGTCCCGAACTGCCAGCTCTACGGCAAAATCGGCTGACGGGGCCAGCTCGAAGAGATGCTGCAACTTGGCCCGCGGGTCGGCTGGCTGGCTCTCGACGCGCAGGATGACGTCGTCGACCATGGCCTTCTCCCAGCTGTCGAGCATCTCCTCGAGCAGCGCGTGGCGATCGGTGAAGTGCCAGTAGAAGCCACCCTTGGAAACGCCGAGACTCACGGCCAACGCCTCGACTCGCACGGCATCCGGGCCTCCTGCCGCCAGGGCCTGCAGCGCCGCGTCGACCCATGCGCCGCGTGGAGTCCGTGCATTGGCCACCGACATATCTATACGGCACCGTATTGACCGATGCAATTGAGCTGCCTAGCGTGTCCATACGACACCGTATGGATCGAGGATCGCATGAGACTTCCGAACGCAGCACACGAATCTCGCCCGTGGCGGATCCACGAGCTCACCCACGACTTCCGGCTCGAGGACGTCTGGGAGCTGCCGACGCCGGGCGGCCCCCACGACTTCCCGCGGCTGGTGCAGGAGATCGCCTCGGGCAACCCATCGCAAGGTTCCTCCCGCGTCGTTGGCGCGCTCTTCGCGCTCCGGTGGAAGATCGGGGAGCTGCTCGGTTGGGACGGCCCGGACGCCGGCCTCGGCTCCAGGGTGCCAACGCTCCGCGACCGGCTACCCGTGGATCTGCGCCACGCCCCATCCGGCCCGAACTTCGACGCGCTCCCCTTCACCTCGCTGTACCTGATCGATGACGAGTTCGCCGCGGAGATCGCCAATCGGACCATGCACGGGGTCATGCACCTCGGCTGGGTCCCCGATGGGACCGGCGGCTACCACGGCCAGATGGCCGTCTACGTGAAGCCGAATGGTCTGCTCGGGACCGCCTACATGGCCGCGATCAGGCCCTTCCGGCACCTGATCGTCTACCCGCCGATCATGCGACAGATCGGGCGGACCTGGCGGGCGGGCACTCCCTCGGCCTCCCGGCTCGTCGCCCCGACGTGACGCTTCGCCCCGGCCAACACCCCGATCGATGGGTCCCCGCGCTTCGGTACGCACCTCGCCCGACCCGCTCCCGCTGTCCCCATCGATCCTGTGATCGAGATAGCGGCGCCGGTGAAATCCTTCGCCCTGGCACTGGCCGTGCTCACGACGCTCCCCGCCGAGCTCACCGCCGACGTTCACTGCGCTTCGCGTCTCAGCGGGGCTGTGAACTGAGACGAAGCGCCCCACGACGAGCCCGCGAAGCGTTCAGGAGCCAGTCATCGCAGCCGGTCCAGATCAAGCGGCTCTGCGGCAAACTCGCCGCAGGCTGGGGAGCGCATGCCGACTGATCCCGAGCGGGTCAGCGAGCCTCCCGCGGCAGACTCGGCGTCGATGGTGGTGCGCACGGATCGACCGCTCTGGGTCGGTCGGCGTGCTTGGGCGCGGCGGACCGTTACGACGCGCTCGATGACGAAGTCAGCATCCGGGCGATCCATCGCGGGCGCTTCTAGCGCAGCTTCCATGGTCGCCAACACACAGCCGCGTCGAGAGTTGACGACCGAGGCCCGACCCGCCGACTCGACTTGTCCTGCGGCCGCCTGCGGCCGAGCGATTGTCTACGGCTGACCAGGATGCTGAGATGCGGCCGTGGCGGCGATGCCTGACCCACCCACGCCGGGAGGGCACAGTGACGTCGTATCGACGACCCGTGCCAAGCAGGACCCGCCCAGGCCCTGGACCACGGCCCGGTAAACCTCGCCGGTAAACCTCGCAGTGACCACGCGGCCGCCGCAGGACCACGAAACCCAGGTCAACGTGCCCCCGGCAGGACTCGAACCTGCGGCCTACCGCTTAGGAG
>JBOGHG010000251.1:0-5739 GCA_050744525.1 Acidimicrobiales bacterium
CCCTCGCGGCGGCGCGCGTTCCGGCGCCGGCGCCGGGACGCCCGGTGGCTCAGCGCGCCTGCCGGCCCCTCGCCGGTCCCGTCGGCGGTGCCGTCGAGGTTGTCTCCCTCCGCGATCGGCACCTCAGTGTCTCCTGTGGGGCTGCGCCCCACACCCATCGCCACCGGGCGAGCTGGCGCTCGCGCCGTCGGCCTGCAGTGCTCGCTTCGCTCGCACCTCAGGCCCCCCGTTCCCCGGCCGCGGTGGCCAGCAGCTCGGCGGCGTGGACGCGGGCGGCGTCGCTGTCGGGCTGACCCGAGAGCATGCGCGACAGCTCGACCACCCGCGCGGGATGATCGAGCACGCGGGCCCGCGCCACGGTTGTGGACTCGTCGCTCTGCTTGGCCACCCGCACCTGGGCATCGGCGTAGGCCGCGACCTGGGGCAGGTGCGTCACGACCAGCACCTGGTGCGGTTGGTCGGCCAGGCGCGCCAGCGACCGGCCGACGGCCACCGCGGCCGCCCCGCCGACGCCGGCGTCGACCTCGTCGAACACCAGAGTCGGGGGCGCAGCGCTCAGCACGAGACGCAACGCGAGCATGGTCCGCGCCAGCTCGCCACCCGAGGCGACCTTGGCCAGCGGGAGGGGTGCCGTCCCCGGGTTGGCGGCCAGCCGTAGCTCCACCTCGTCGGCGGGATCGTCGCCACCCACCGCCACCTCGACCTGCGCCTTGGGCAGAGCCAATTCGGCCAGGTGGGCCTGCACCTCGGCGGCCAGCAGGGGCGCTGCGTCCCGTCGGGCGGCGGCGATCTTCGCCGCCGCCTCGGCTTCGGCGTCGCGGGCGACGGTGAGGCGGGCGTCGAGCTCGGCCGCCCGCCGGTCGTGGTCCTCGAGCTCCGCCAACCGGGCCCGCAGCCGCTCGCCCTCCTCCAGCACGTCGGCCAGCGTCTCGCCGTACCTGCGCCGCAGGTCGTGCAGGAGCTGCCGGCGCTCGCGCACCCGGGCCAGGTGTTCCGGGTCCTCGTCGATCGCCTCTCCCGCAGCGCGTAGCTCGCCGGCCACGTCGCTCAGCTCGGCCGCCAGCGCCCGCAAGCGTGCCTCGGCACTGGCGAAGGGGAGGCGACCGGCCACCAGCGCCAGGGCCGATCCCACCGCATCGGCCGCCGAGGCCGCGGCGTCGGGGACATCGCCACCGCCATCGCCGCTGAGCAGCATGACGGCGCCGGACGCCGCCTCGCGATGGGCGGTGGCATCGGCCAGCGCGTCCTCCAGTCGCTCCAGCTCGGTGTCCTCGTCCGGACCGGTGATGGCGACGGCGTCGATGTCGGAGACCTGGTAGCGCAGGAGGTCGAGCTCGCGGGCCCGGGCACCCTCGTCGCCGCCCATGGCGGCGAGCTCGTCGAGAATGGTGCGGATGTCGTGCCGCGCCGCCTGCAGCGGCGCGAGGTCGACGTGACCGAACCGGTCGAGCGCGTCGCGCTGGGCGGCCGCGTGCAGCAACGACTGGTGGGCGTGCTGGCCGTGGAGATCGACGAGCTCGGCGCCCAGCGCCGCCAGCTCGCCGGCCGTCGCCAACCGGCCGTCGATGTACGCGCGACTCCGCCCCGAGCGCGGTACGGCCCGTGCCAGCACGATCTCGTCCCCGGCCCCACGGTGATGCCCGTCGCCATCGCTCACGGCACCCGCGGTGTCCACGACGAAGCGGCCCTCGACCCAGGCCTCGTCGGCTCCCGCGCGCACCAGGACGGGGTCGGCCCGTCCCCCGACCAGCAGCTCGATGGCGTCCACGACCAGTGTCTTGCCGGCCCCGGTCTCACCGGTGAGCGCCGTCATCCCCGGTCCGAGCACGAGGCGCAGCTCGGCGATCACGCCTAGGTCGCGGACGGCCAGTTCGACGATCACCCGGTCACCTAGTGCCGTGACCATGAACGTTCGCCCGGCCACGGCGAGTCAGGATCGTCGCTCGCAAGGACGCACGACGAAGGAAGTCACCAGACATTCGAGGAGGAGGACGCCGCGAGGGGCGATCCTGGCCGGCGTGGTGGGCGCAAGCGTTTGTGGTCACGGCACTAACGGTCGCTCAGACCGAACTTGGTCTTGAGGATGTGCAGGAAGTCCCGGGGCCCGAAGGTCACGAACCGCGCCGACTCCCGCGCACCCGTGGCCCGGATGGCGTCGCCCGGGCGCAGGGTCCCGAGGTTGGATCCGTCGAGCGACAGCGTGGCGGCTCGGTCGTCCAGTACCTCGATGCGCACGGTGGCGGTCGGCGGCAGCACCAGGGAACGGTCGAAGAGCATGTGCGGTGACACCGGTGTCATCAGCAGGCAGCGATGGGTTGGCTCGACTATGGGTCCCCGAGCCGAGAAGGCGTAGGCCGTCGACCCCGTGGGGGTGGCGACGATCAGGCCGTCAGCAGCGTACGGGGTGAAGGTCTCGCCGTCGACGCCGACCCCCAGCCGGACGGTGTGCCCCATCGGGGTCTTTTCCAGCACCGCCTCGTTGAGCGCCAGGTGCTCACCACCTTCGAAGCCGGCGGCCTCCACCGTCACCGTCAGCATCATGCGTTCCTCGATGTCGTACGAGCCGGCCAGGAACCGCTTGAGGGCCATGCGCATGCTCGCCGGCTCCACCTCGGTGAGGTACCCCAGTTGGCCGACGTTGACGCCGATGACCGGCACGGCTTCGGCCGCCACCAGGTCGACCGTGCGCAGCATGGTGCCGTCGCCGCCCAGGCTGATGGCGACGTCGAGGCCGCGCGCGAAGTCGGCCTCGGCACTGCCGGCGTCGGTCAGCCCGGCGACTGCGGCGTCCTGCAGCGGCAGGCGAACCTCGTGCCCCCGCTCCCGCAGCCATGCTGCGGCATCGCGTGCCAGTTCGGCCGCCTGGTCGCGCTCGTGATGGACGATGATCCCGACGCTGGCCACGGCGGCACTACACCCTCACATCGCCGGCGGTCGCGGCGCGGGCATGCACGAAGAACTCGACGTTGCCGTCGGCGCCGGTGAGCGGTGACACCATCGCCCCCATGATCGCGGCTCCGGTGGCCCGGAGCGCGATCATCACCTCCTCGAGCACCCGCCGCCACACCTCCGGGTCGCGGATGACGCCCCGGCCCCGCGACGCTTCGTCACGCCCGGCCTCGAACTGCGGCTTGACCAGCAGCACGAGGTGGGCGCCCGGCGCCACCAGCGCGAGCAGCGGGACGAGGACCGTGCGCAGCGAGATGAACGACAGGTCGGCCACCATCAGGTCGAACGGCGGACCGAGGGCCCCGGGCACCAGGTCGCGGACATTGGTGCGCTCGATCGACTCGACACGCGGGTCCCCGCGCAGGCGCTCGTGGAGCTGCCCGTAGCCGACGTCCACGGCCACCACGCGGCGAGCGCCGTGCTGGAGCAGGCAGTCGGTGAAACCCCCGGTCGAGGCGCCGGCGTCGAGCGCTCGCAACCCGTCCACGGGCACGGCGAAACGGTCGAGGGCGGCCGCCAGCTTGTCGCCCCCCCGGCCGACGAAGCGGGGTCCCTCGCCGCGCACCACGACAGCCTCGTGGGGAGCCACCTGGCGAGCGGCCTTGAGCGCCGGAGCGCCGTCGACGGTGACCCGGCCGGCACCAATCGCCTCGCGCGCCTGGGCTCGGCTCGCCGCCAGCCGCCGGCGGACCATTTCGGCGTCGAGCCTGCGGCGGGGCGGGGGCGTGGCGGTCGCTCCTCCGCGCTCAGCCGGTCGAGCGCGCCCGGGTCGCCTTCGACGCGCGCGAAGCCTTGGTGGACCTGGTCGCCTTGGCGGTCTTCTTGGCTCCGGTCTTCTTGGCTCCGGCCTTCTTGGCTCCGGCCTTCTTGGCTCCGGCCTTCTTGGCTCCGGCCTTCTTGGCTCCGGCCTTCTTGGTAGCCGCCGTTCGGCCGCCGGACTTCCCGGCCGCCGCCTTCGTCGTCTTGCGGGTCGACGCCTTCCTGGTCGTCGCCTTACGGGGGCCCCGGGCGGCGGAAACATCGGCGATCCGGCGCTCCAGCCGCTCGACGTCGCCCTTGGTTGCGAGGCCCAGGCCGGCCATCTGTTGCCTGATCTCGTTGCGGACGGCATCGATGAGTCGCTCGCTGTTGCGGCGGCTACGGTCGACCAACTCGTCGATGACGGATTGGGCCTGCTCTGCCTGCACCTCGCCCGCCCGCACCAGGTCGCGGATGAGATCCTCGGCCCGGGCCTGCGTCATCGCGGTGAAGGTCATGCCGGCGTCGAGCAAGCGCTTCAGGAGATCGTTCTCAGCCATGGGGGAAAGATACGACCGCGCCTGTGCCGTTGCACGGTCAGGGTCGTCGGAACGCAGCCTGACGCTCGGCGGCGCCCGGTACGGTTCGCGGCCGTGCTCCCCATAGGCGACGACAACCCGGTCTCCCGGCGTCCGATCGTCACCTGGCTGATCATCGCCGCCTGCCTGGTGGCGTACTTCTTCTGGCAGCCGACGCCGTTCTCGGAGACGGTCGACGACATCCGGTTCGACCTGCAGTACGCCGCCATCCCCTGCGAGCTGCTCGAGGGCCGGCCGCTTACGAGGGCCGAGGTTCAGGTCACGTTCAACCTGGGCGACGACAACGCGTGCGGCATCGACCGTGGGCAGACGCCACCGTTCGATCCGGGCAAGAACGTCTGGCTCGCAGTCGTCACCTCCATGTTCCTGCACGGGAGCCTGTTGCACATCGGCGGCAACCTGCTGTTCCTGTGGATCTTCGGCAACAACGTCGAGGACCGGCTGGGCAGGCTCGGCTTCGCCGCCTTCTACCTGGCCGGGGGGGTGATCGCGACGCTGGCCCACGTGGCCGTGAGCCGGGATTCGACGGTGCCCTCCATCGGGGCGTCCGGGGCCATCGCCGCGGTCATGGGCGCGTACCTCGTGTGGTTCCCCAACGCCCGCGTGCGCACGCTGGTGATCATCCTCCTCGTGAACGTCCCTGCCAAGGTGGTGCTGGTGGTGTGGTTCGTGCTGCAGTTCTTCACCGACCCCAACGAGCGCGTGGCCTGGGTGGCGCACGTCGGGGGGTTCGTCTTCGGTGTCCTGGTAGCGCTGATGCTGCGCCGCTTCGGTGACCGGGCGCGGCCCCGACCGGTTCGCCACCCCGACCCCTGGAGCGACGACTTCCGCCGCTTCGGCGGGCGCTACTGACTCGAGGAGCGAGGCCATCCCCCTCGCTTCGCGTTCACGGCGCTTCTGGCACCAGGTCGGCAAGGCTGGGGGCCACCACGGCCGGTTCGGGATGGACCGGCAGGTCGGACTCGCTCGTCACCCCCGTGAGCACCAGGGCGAAGCGGTAGCCGAGCGCGGCGGCGAAGGTGCCGTCGGTCTCGGGGCGATCACCCACGACGGTCCCCTCCTCGCCCGCGATCGTCCGGACGAGGTCGGCCATGGGGCGGTGGGGCTTGCCGGCGACCGTCGCCGTGGCGCCCGACGCGTACGCCACCGCCGCCGCCAGCGACCCGCCCCCCGGGATCGGCCCCTCGGGCGTCGGGTAGGTGGCGTCGTCGTTGGTGGCGATGAGGCGGGCGCCGTGCAGGACGGCGGTCATGGCCAGCCGCAGCCGTTCGTAGTCGAAGTCGCGGTGGTACCCGACGATCACGGCGTCGGCATCGCCCTCGCGCACGGGATCGCCGCCCCGTCGGGTCACCGCCTCGGCGACGCCCGGCCCACCCGCCACCAGCACCCGCTCGCCCGGTTCCAACAGCGTGGCGGCCGCCATCGCCGAGGTCACCACGTCGTCAGGGGACAC